>CAYNZV010000040.1:0-32365 GCA_964401715.1 uncultured Gemmatimonadaceae bacterium
TCGCATCTATGATTATGGTCGCAAGGGGTCCGATGGGCGTTTGCGGGAACTCCATATCGATCGAGCGATGGATATCGTGGATTACGATGCTGAGCTGGCGCCCATTACACGACACGGCCAAGACGGTCCAGCTCAGGAGTGTCTGATCGAAGGTGCCCACTTTCGCCTCGATTTACACCGCGCTGCCGCCACGTTTCTTGCCCAAACGACATTCCGCGCCTTGACCTTGATCCGTGGAACCGCCTGTTTGCAAGGTGAAAAGACCGAGTTTGTCTTGCGGCCGGCCGATACTTATTTGATTCCGGCCGATCGTGGGTTCGTCGTTGCTCCGCTTGGCGAAGATCGTCTGGAATACTTGGTAGCAACACCTACCTAATCAGGAGAGTCCTATGAAATTTGTCGTTCGTGCCGGCGGCGTGGGGACTCGGCTTTGGCCGTTTAGCCGCGCCAATCGGCCCAAACAATTCCACGCCATGGCCGGTGAGCGCACCATGCTTCAGGATGCAGTGGCTAGGATAACTCCAATAGCTGCCACAGAGGACATCTTTGTTTCCATCGGTACGCAGATGGTGGAATTGGTACGAGACCAGCTACCCGATTTGGCGGTAGATCATTTGATCGTCGAGCCGGCACTGCGAAACACCGGACCGGCAGTGGGCCTGGAGTGTGCGTTGATGGAGGCTCGTTATCCCGGATGCACGGTAGCCAGCCTGGGTTCGGATCATTTTATCGGCAGAGCAGGCGAATTTCGTCGCCTGTTGCAGGTCGCGGAAGAGGCGGTGAACGCACATCCAGATATGCTCTTGGTTATGGGAGCGAAACCGTCCAGAGCGGAAACTGGATACGGTTACATCCGTAAGGGGGCCGTTCTCGGCAACTTTCGCTACGAGCCGGTTTACTGTGTAGAAGAATTCACCGAAAAGCCAGACGTGGATCGTGCCCAGGAATACGTGCAGAGCGGAAACTACTTTTGGAACATCAACATGTTCGTCTGGAAAGCGGCTACCATGCTGGAGATGTTTGCGCGCTTCGAACCGCAGATGTACGAGGTGCTCATGCGTATCAAAACAGCCGCGGAATCAAACCTCGAGTCGAAGATCATCGCCGCCGAGTATGCCCAGTTGCCGGCCGGGGCGATCGACAAGCAGGTGATCGAACGGGCCGACAAGGTGGTCGTCCTTGAAGCGATGATGAATTGGGGTGACATCGGTTCGTGGGCAGCGCTTACCGACGTCTTGCCTGCCGATGCAGATGGGAATTTGGTCTCCGCTGAGATGCTGCAACTGGATGCGAAGGACAACATCGTTTATGGCCCCAAGGACAAACTCGTGGCACTCATAGGAGTCGAGGATCTGGTGATCGTAGACACGGAAGACGTGCTTCTGGTGTGCGGCCGTTCCCAGTCGCAGCGGGTGAAAGAGATTGTGGAACGACTGCAGCAGAACGAAAAACATGTGCACTACACCTGACACCGCGTAAAAAATCTACTGGCACAACGCAAAAAGGAACAACCATGAAGCTGACGGTTGAGGGATGCCGAGCCCGACAGCAGCGTTTGGTCGAAGTTCTCATCGACAACGCGCTGGACGGTGCCATCATTTCGCGGAGGGAACACGTTTATTATTTCACCGGATGGCTCCACAACCGTCATCACGCCGCCGCGGCGCTGATTCGCACTAACGGGGAGGTGACCCTTGTTGCAGCCAGTCCCGACGAAAAAACGGCCGCAGATCAGGTCATCGTTTACGAGACCGGGTTTCTATCCACCATGCACAACCGACAGCACGAGATGGTTGCGGAGAAGCTCGCTGACGTTACTTCTGAAGTCGGTTTGATGGGTGCGGATTGTGGTGGTGGGGTGGGATCCCTTATTGCCCTTGCCGGCAGCGAAGCGTTCGACATTACTCCTTTCATCCTGTTTTTGCGCAAAAAGAAAGAGGAGGACGAAGTCGCTGCCATCAGGGGTGCCATCAGCATCACCGAGGCGATGTACGATGCCGCAAAAACAGTGATTCGACCAGGAGCAGATGAGGTAGAGGCTCTCGGGTATATTCGACAGGAAGCCACCAAGAAGGCAGGTGAAGATCTGGAGCATTTTGGTAACGACTATCGTGCCAACGACAAGGGTGGGGTGGCGCGGCGCCGTGCTATGCAGGTGGGCGAGCTGTTTATTTTCGACGCGGGGCCAAGCTTGCACGGCTACCACGCCGACAACTGCCGGACCTTCGCTGTCGACGGTCAACCGACAGATGTGCAACTAAAAGCATGGGAAACGATCGACGGTTTGTTTCCGGAGCTGGAAACGGCGGTTAAACCTGGGGTTAAAGCGAGCGCTCTCTACCACATTGCCGATGAAATCTTCAAACAAGCCGGTTACAACGGAATGATTCATCACCTCGGTCACGGGATCGGCTTGCTGCCACACGAGCCACCGGAACTGAATCCGAACTACGACGCCATCTTCGAGGTCGGCGATGTCTTTACCATGGAGCCGGGTTTGTACTCAGAAGAGATGAATGCTGGAATCAGATTGGAGGAAAACTACCACCTGACCGACCGGGGTCTGGTACAGTTGACTTCGTACCCGCGCTTCTTGACCTAGGTCAAGATTGGTCGATAGCTTCCAGTTCCCGTTCCCACAGCGCAACGGCCCGCTCGAACACAACAGGCGGTAGGGCAGGCGCTTCAATGGCGGCGACTATTTCATCCACTTGGGCAACGGTACTCATTCCCGTGATCAGACTACCCATGACGGGCGTTGACAACAGTGCCCGCAACGCAAAGCTGGTCATCGATGGGCTGATCTCCTCACCAAAATACTCCACAATCCGCTGCCGCTTAGCGTATTCCTTCCCGTAGAACTCGCTGCTGCGACGATCGCTACTGTCTCCAGAGCGGCATTTGTGGCGATCCGTAAGCATACCGCCTTGTAGCGGGCTGAATCCTAGCATCCCCATGTGCCTTTGCTCAAGCTCTGAGTAGAGGGCGCCGAAGTCCAAGCGTGCGAGATTGCACACGGCAATCATACCTGAGAAATGTCCGGAGGCGATGATCTCCATTTTGCACGAGGCGCTGGGGAAGACCATCAGATACCCCACTTTGCCTTCGTCGTGCAGCCGTTGGAAAGTGGAGACCATCTCCTCTACCACCGAACGGAAGAGGTCAAGCGGCTCTAGAGAGGTGCCGGGGGCAACCCTCCATTGGTATTGTAGTATGTCTATGCGATCGGTGCGCAGGGCTATCAAGTGGTCTTCAACACGTTGGCGGAATTTTTCTGGATAGAACCTGTTTTCATCCTCATTTTCGGGAAAAATCATCTTAATGGCATGGGTCAGCTGCGCGGCTCGGGGCCAGTTATCCAGAACTTCTGCCAACACCGGCCATGTGCCGTATTCAACGCAAGAATGGATGAAGTTGATGCCGGATTCCAAACCGCGTCGAAGGGCATCTCTCTTCAGTTCGGGCTTCTTGCGGGATTCACTTCCGTACATCATGCCGAAGCAGATGGGGGAGACTTCCAAGTCCGTTCCCAGAATGCGCCTGCGTTCCAAAACTACCTCGCTATCGCCTCAAAATGAAACAAAATGTAGCCAGCTGTAGTCGTATGCAGACGGGCATCGATCAGCTCGGAAGAGGTGCCATGGGATGCAGTAGCTCGAGGTCTTTAAGTTCCTGCCAAAAGGCAGATGGAATAAATGCTTCGAAATGGGACAAGTTTGCTTGCAGCTCGGTAGTGGACCGAGCGCCCGGTATGACCGCGGCGACGGCTGGATGACCGAATGGGAACTGCAAAGCTGCCGCCGCCAAAGTGACCCTGTAACGCTTGCACACTGTCTCGATTTTGTCGGTCTTCGCCATAACGTCGGGCGTAGCCGGAGCGTAATTGTAGTAGGCCCCCTCCACGGCGCCGGAAGCGAGAATGCCGGAATTGTAAGGTCCGCCAATCACGATACGGACATTCCTTTCCTCGCACAATGGCAATAGCTCTTCTAACGAATCCTGCTCCAACAGGGTGTAGCGCCCAGCCAGTAGAAAGCAATCGAAATCGGCGGTTCTGCTAAAATCACAAAGCATCTGCCACTGATTCATACCGACGCCGATCGCGCCAATAACGCCTTGGTTGCGCAGTTCCGCCAGCGCCGGAAAGGCTTCGTCTACTACCTGTCGAAAGTCATATTTCTGGCTGGGGTCGAAGTCTGGCTCGATACTGGTAACGCGATCTGGATCGTGTACGTAAACCAGATCGATCCGAGAAGTTTTCAGCCGCTCCATGCTCTCATCCAACGAGCGTAAGATAGCATCGCGGGAATAGTCAAAGATACTGTTGAGTGGCGGTGTCTCGACGAAGACCTCTACAGGTGGGTCAGCATTGCTTCTGGGGATGAGGGTGTATCCCACCTTGGTCGAAAGGACGCATTTTTCTCGATCAACCTGCGCTAGGCCAGCGCCGAGACGGCTCTCGCTGAGGCCAAAACCGTAGAGTGGAGCGGTGTCGAAATAACGGATTCCTGCATTGTATGCCGCGGTGATGACGTCCACGGCTACGTCTTCGTTCACTGCCGAGTACATGTTGGCGTACGAAGTGCCACCCAGCCCCATCTGTGTGATTAAGAGACCGTGATTCCCGATCGACTGAGTGTCGTTAGCGTTCACGACTGAGCTTAACGGTCCCAACATATTAGGTAAAGATCTGTCATTCTACATATCGTTTCTTGTTTCCAGAAATTCGGTTTGCTTCGGTGCCGAGCACGTTGCTTGTGGAATCTATACGGACTGTTTTGTTCAGCTTGATATCCTCCTCGTTGTACCAAATGGTGTACCAGATCGATCCGGCCAACCGATTGGGTGGCGCCGCGAACGAGGGACCCCACCGGAAATGGCTGATCTGCTCCTCAGGCACGTCGAAGATGTGACTGATTGCGGCTAATTGATTAGAATCGAGTTCCTCGACGTCGTGAGTGATCATTTCCGGTATGCCGGCTTTGACCATCATTAGGTTGTCAAAGAGGTTGTCGAAAACTCCCAACGATTCGCTGCTGTTGCTGCCTGTCGTCATCAACTCCAACAGGCTCTTACTTGGAATGCAGGAGCTGAGGTTTTCTCCGCCTTCCTTGAAGGTCACCAACCCGATTACGGTGCCGTCCATGGCCAGCACCGGGCTACCACTGGACCCCGGTGAGATTGGTGAATCGATATGGATAACCTTGCCATGGGTCGAATCCCGGCGAACCGACGCGACGATGCCGCGCGTGGCGGATTGATCCAATCCCTTCCGACTTCCCACCATCAGGATGTCTTCGCCGATTTCGGGCAGCTTCGGGTTTATTTTCAGGTAAGTAAATGCATCCATCGGAATATCCACGGATACCAGTAACAGGTCCTTGTCTTTGTTGCGGGCTAAAACCTCATTAACTGCGTACTCTTGGCCGGTGTGCAATTTGATCTTGGCCGAATAGACGTTGCCCGGAATGACGTGGTGGTTGGTGACAAACTGACCGTCGGGGCCGACAAAGAATCCGCTGCCTTGGTGAGTGGTCTTGCTTTTGCGGCTGTATTCAGTGGCATGTACTGTACCGACCGCCGGCTGTACCATCTTGAATAGCTGGGGAACGCTATTCTTTCGGTGCGTCGTTTCTGCACCTTCGATAGGGGCCGCTAGTAACACGGACACGGACCACACAATGAGGAAAACACCTATAAAGTGCATATCTATGGGCTCCCGGCGAAATGGCGTCCGCCCCAATCTCCATACCGTTTCACTGTTTGTCAATTTGAGTTAGATCTTTGACTAAGTGCTCGCGTGTACGACGGACGAACTCTATCAATAAGACTGCGTAACGCAGTTCCTCAGCGAGCAGCTGCGATCAAGGCTCTTTGTACGGATGCACTTTGTCTGCTCGATCCTTTCCGCGTAAGCGAGGACCATCATCCTTAGTCCATCAAAATATGGATCCCTGCAAATTGCGCACGCGTTTGTAGCCACGTGCTTACAGCTTTTCCGCCAGTTTGGCCGTAAGGTAACCAACTGATCAATAGACCACTATTGAGGTGTCACGGGGGTTGTTGATAGCACGACGAGTGCGCTTGAGATTCGGTGCCGAATGCGCATCGCGCAGGTGACTCACCTCGTAATACTCTTGTTCCCAGGCATCCAAAAGCAGGAGACGCTTCCCATTCTCACCCTACCTGCGAATCTGAACGGTATGACGTCCAGAACATCAACATAGCGGGCAATCAGAGGAGCAACCTAGATCTCCCCCTGCTCATGGGTCACCGCCCGCAATTTCGATATCGAGCTCATGGACCAACTGCATGATGAAGCGGTAGGTCAATCCCCACAACAAAGGCCTACCGGTATCGAGCTCAATAGAGGGCAATTGCCGCATCGCGTCGTCGATCAGAAACGCTGAACTGCGATGGCGTTTAGGATCCACGAGATCGGAAAATCTATACCAAAACGCGTCCCGCACCTCGTGATTCAATAGTAAGTCCACTTTGTCGTTAGGTTTGGGAGCAATAGAGGAAAGCAGGTAGACAAATCCAGACACCTGAACTGGCAAGGTATTTCCAGTAAGGTCATCTAAGCGGCCCAGGTAATCCGTAGCGGTGAGATCGATGCCAATCTCTTCGCGGGTTTCGCGCTCCGCGGCGGCTTGCGGCGACTCCACCTCGTCCTGAAGCCTTCCTCCAGGAAAAGCAATGTGTCCCGACCATGGGTCGCCTTCCCGTTCGACTCGCTCGATGAACAACACCTGCAGATCGTTTTCGTCTTCCCGCAACAGCATGGCGACCGCCGCCACGTCCTTTTCCGTGGTCTGCAAAGCGCGCGGGGTTCGCCCCGATAATGCCTGGCGCAACTTGGTGATCACGGCCGAATTGCTCACAAAAGCAGATGGAGCTGCTGTTATTCGGTAGCTTTGTGCTTGAACTTCTTGGTAATCTCTTTGAGCCGCGCGACGGTCATGGTTTTCAGTTCATCGTACGTGCATGTCATACCTGTTCCTCGTGTTTGCGTTACGCGAGATCAAGATCACAGATCATTAGTCGTAGATTTCCCTATGAGAACGATTCATTTTATCTCCCCACTGTTTATTGTGCGAGGCAATAAATAGCTATCTTGCGTCAAGGGATGGATCAAGACGAGATAATCGAGAGTGATGCCACATTAGGTCGTAGAGAAACGGAAAAGATCGGTGTGCCTATAGGATTCTCCGGGGCGCAGCTGGACCGAAGGCCAACCTGATAGGTGGCTTTTGTTCAATACGTCGGGGAAGTGCTGTGCTTCGAGACAAAAGCCGGTCTGTTTGGTGTAGGACATGTCGTTTTTGCCGATACAGGTGCCGTCCAGATAGTTGCCTGTGTACAGAACCATCCCCGGCTTGGTAGTCGCGAACTCCATCGTGTATCCTGATTGCGGATTGCGGACGCGGGCTACAAACTGCAACCCGTCGTTTGAACGGTCGAGCACATAATTCAAGTCATAGCCGAGGGGGTCCGTATTGCCAGGGAATTCAATTCGTTCGATATCGTCGCCGATTAGTTTTGGTGTCCTGAAGTCGAGCGCTGTGCCCTTTACCGGTAGGATCTCGCCGGTGGCGGTATGCTGCTTGTCGGCGGGTGTATAAAACCCTGCAGCAATCTCCAACTCATGTTCCAGCACGCTGTTTCCGTCGTGACCGCCTAGGTTCCAGTAGCCATGATGGGTAAGATTGACCACCGTCGTGGTTTCGGCTTCCGCCAGATAGTCAATCCGCAGCTCGTTCTGATCAGTAAGGGTGTAAGTGAGCCGGGTTGTCAGGGCGCCCGGATATCCTTCCTCTCCGTTGGGGCTGTGGTAGGTTAGGGCCAGGACATTGGCCTTTTCTTCGACGGCAGTCCACACTCGCTTGTCGAAACCCTTGAAGCCGCCATGGATGTGATTACCATCGATGTTGGCACTGAGAATACAGGTTAGGCCGTCCAGCTGGAATCGCGCGTCAGAAGTGCGATTGGCGACGCGTCCAATGATGGATCCAAAGTAAGGATGATATGACAGGTATGACTTCAGGTTGTCGAAACCTAGGACGATATCCCGCGGTTCCCCACTGCGGTCGGGAACGTGCAGCTCGGTCAGGATACAACCGTAATTGATAATCTTGGAGCATAGGCCGTTGCGGTTTCGCATCGTCCACTGGTAAACCGGACGGCCGTCGATTTCTCCCCATTTTGTTCGATTACTGTTGCTCATCTTCGAGCGCGGATGGCAGACTTCACATTTAAACGTTCACTATCGGAATGGGACCTCGTCACAACGAAAGTTGCGTCGAAAGCAAGAAGCTTTGCGCTGGCAAGAAATCTATTTTTTGGTTCCCTTGCCCTTGAACATGGTCTTAAAAACCATGTCGATATAGCTGTCTACTAAATCGGCGGCGAACCCACGCCCTTCGAGATCGGTTTGCAGCTCAGCTGGGGGCACACCTTGCTTGAGTTGCTGATAGACATGCTGAACCGTCTCCTTCGGGGAAGCATTGCGCGATAACTCCTTTTGCGGTTGTTCCTTCGATCCTTCTTTGATTCTGCGAACCTGTGTCGTCTCGCTGTAGGATTTCCCCTTGGACGAGCTTCCGAACAGTTTTCTAAATATGCCCATCGTTATCTATGAGGTGGTATGGATCATTTTCAGACAGACCGGCATCGACACTTCGACCGCGTGGCCGGTTTCGGTGAGCAGTCCGGTATTGTCGTCTCGCCAGAACGTCACGATGGAATCGGTTTCCTGATTGGCTGCAAGCAATAAGGCGCCGGTCGGGTCGATGGCGAAGTTGCGCGGTATCCTGCCTTTAGTCGACGCCAGCTGTTTGCGTTCCAACATACCGGTGGGCTCGTCGATGCTGAAGACGACGATGCTGTCGTGGCCACGGTTTGATCCGTAAACATGTTTCCCCGATGGGGAGACGTGTACGTCGGCAGTATGATTGATGCCGTCAAAGTCCTCCGGCAAGGTGCTAAGAGTCTGGATCTGCTCCAAATGGCCTTCGCCGTCGTAGGCAAAGGTGCTCATTGTAGAGCCGATCTCGTTAATGAGATAGGCCAACCTCCCGTTGGGGTGGAACGTAAGATGTCGAGGTCCGACCCCCGGTTCCGCTTCCACCCACGGCTGATCACCGGGAGTTAGATGGCCTGTTTCGCGATCGAATCTGTAGATCATGATCTTGTCGATGCCAAGATCGGGTGCAAAGGCGAAGTTCCCCCCGTTGTCTAGGAGCATGGAATGCGCGTGCGGTTCTTGTTGACGTTCCGGATGGACACTCGAGCCCTCGTGCTGCTTCTTGTCGATAACTGCGCCGAGGTGACCGCCGGCTTCTAGCGCCAACACGGTTACAGAACCGGTAAGGTAGTTGGAGACCATGGCGAAACGACCGTTCGGATGCACGGTGACGTAGCACGGACTGGACCCCCCAGTGCTCTGCATATTCAACAGCTCGAGCTTGCCGTTAGCCGCATCGATGGCACAAGCGCTTATCTGGCCATTGGGCACGAGCTCGTTGATGACATAGAGGTGTTGACCGTCAGGACTCAACGATAGGAAGGACGGTTGTTCGATATTTTCCAGCTCGGAGTGGTACTCCAGCTTCCCGGTTTGCAGATCGAGGGTATAGACATAAACCCCGACGCTTTTCCTGCGCGTATAGGTCCCAATAAATACGGGGATTGTTCCGCTAGCCGAATTGCTCATCTGTTTTCCTATTTCTTCTTGGGTCTAAAGGCAACTAGCCGGTTCTCCTTGGTGGTCAAGTACGGCCCACCAATAAGATCGACACAGTATGGAATAGCCGGAAAAACCGCATCCAGACACTCCCGGATCGCTTTAGGTTGGCCGGGTAGATTCACTATCAGTGCACCTCCGCGGATACCAGCTGTCTGCCGCGAAAGGATCGCGGTCGGTACCTTCTCCAGCGAGACCTTGCGCATCAGCTCGCCAAAACCCGGCATCATTTTCTCGCAGACCACCTCTGTAGCCTCTGGTGTGATATCGCGCTCAGCCGGTCCGGTTCCTCCTGTTGTGATTACTAGGCAACAATCTTCCGCATCGCAGAGCTCTATGAGAGAAGTTTGCAACAACTCGAGATCGTCGGAGATGATGCGGGATACTGCGGTCCAGGAAGAACAGAGCACCTCCTCCAGGTACTCTCGTATAGCTGGACCTCCACGGTCTTCGTACTCTCCCCGGCTGGCCCGATCGGATACCGTCAGCACGCCGATAATTGCAGTTCCTTCGGCCACTTCAATTGCCCAGTTCAGATCTCGTTGCTGACTTCAACGATGCTATCGCGCATTACTGTCACCGAATGAGCGATCTCTTCCTCTGTGATGATATACGGGGGACTGACAGCGATGTGATCACCTTTGACTCCGTCTATAAGACCCGGAGCGCCCGGCATGATGAGCACTCCTTTGGCCATGCAGCGGTTGACAATCTTACCGGTCAAGCCGAGCTGGGGATCAAACGGTGTGCGTTTGGTTTTATCGGCGACGAACTCGACGCCGATAAGGAGTCCCTTGCCACGCACCTCGCCCACGATGGGCAGGTCTTCGAACGCTTTCATCTGTTCCAGCATGATGTCGCCCAGGCAACGACAGCGGGATACCAGTTCGTGATCCCGGACGTAGTTCTGCACCTCCAGCGCAACGGCGCAGGAAAGGGCATTGGCTCCATAGGTGTGTCCGTGCACGAAAGCGTCGTTTTTCCGGTAGATTGCGTCATATATGACTTCAGTAGCGATGGTTGCGGCAATAGGGGTGTAACCGCTGCTCAAGCCCTTGCCCGTGGCGATGATGTCCGGTGTTACGTCCCAATGCTGCATGCCGAAGTCGAGCCCGGTGCGACCAAAGCCGGTGACCACCTCGTCAGCGATGAACAGGATGTTGTGGTGATCGCATATGTCGCGTACGATTCGCCAGTACTCCGCCGGCGGTGCGACGCCGGCACAAGAGGTCCCCAATACGGGCTCCGCTATAAACGCGGAGATGTACTCGCTGCCCTCTTGGTTGATGATACGCTCCAACTCCTCGGCACAGGTTAGCTGGCATTCATTCCGGTCACTGCAATAGGGGCAGCGATACGGAATCGGTGGGGTTATGTGAGGGAAATCAAGCAGGTACGGAACGTAGTCGTCGCGCCAGATGGAACGTCCTGACATGGAGAGGGCGCCGATGGTGTTTCCATGCCAGCTCTGCCACCTGGTGATCACCTTGTATTTACGGTGGTCACCGTTTTCCACGTGATACTTGCGTGCCATTTTCATTGCTGTCTCGGTAGCTTCGGAACCGCCGGAAACGAAGAATACTCGCGACAGGCCGTCGGGCGTCATTCCAGCAACCCGTCTGGCAAGTTCGATTTGGGGTTCAGACAGGAATCTGCCGTAAGGAAAACAGATCTTTTCAGACTGTTTTTTCATCGCCTCGGCGATCTCTGGAACCCCATGGCCAATGCTGACCACGTGTACTCCCGCGCATGCGTCGAGATATTTGCGGCCGTCGGTATCGAAGATATAAACACCCTCTCCGTGTGACACCACGGGCCATTCTGTCTTGAAAGCACGATGAAAGATGTGGTCGCGCGAATTCAACTGATTGCTTTCTCTCTCATTCGTAAAAAATCGCATGAGCGATCGCGCCCTACGCTCATTTCCGCGACATGCCTTTAGTAAATACCTTGCCCTGAATGACCTTGTGCGCGGGATGGCCGCCCATCACCTTGAACCGAGCGAACTCGCTGCCACAGTCTGGACACCTGAGATCGCCTTTCGTGTGGTCTTTTAGGATCCGTTCGGGTCGACATTTGACAAGGCTGCCTCGACCACCCTTCCGGTATTTGTAGAGCACGGTCCGACATGCGGAGCAGCAAATGGATATCGTACGAATGTCTTTGCCGGCCATGGCGTTCTCAAATTGGCTGAGACCACACTTCAAACCTGATCCGCGAGACGGTCGCTGAATTCCTGACGGAACTTCCTGATTTTCGGAACGATGACCACTTGGCAGTAAGGTTGGTTCGGGTTGGAGTTGTAGTAGTTTTGGTGGTACGATTCTGCCCTATAAAAATGGTCCAACGGCACAATCTCGGTCACGATCGGATTCGGCCACAAGCCGGAAGCGGCGGTCTCGGCTTTGGACTGTTCTGCCTCTGCACGCTGTAGCTCGGAGTGATACATGATGCTGGAACGGTACTGGTTACCTTGGTCTGCGCCCTGTCGATTGAGCGTCGTCGGATCGTGGGTCCGCCAAAAAACGTAGAGAATTTCGCCAAAGGTGAGAACATTGGGATCAAATCCGACCTGTGCAACCTCGGCATGGCCGCTGGTGCCGCTACACACCTCTTGGTATGTCGGGGAGGCTGTGTGGCCACCGGAGTAACCTGACATCACACTCTTGACACCCTTCAGGTTCTGATAGACGGCCTCGACGCACCAGAAACAACCGGCTCCGAGTGTGCAATACTCCTGGTCATCCGACATGATTTCACCTGCAAAAGTTTGTTATATTTGAGGATTGCAGATTCTATTCCCTACGATCCATTTCCCACGATCACCGGACGTAGCGCTGTCGCTCTCGAGCCTTGATGCGCGAGAAGGTAGGCCGTCTCCACTCGGACTGCAAGCTGCTGCATCATGAAGGCAAACCGGTGTATCACAGCGCTCGCCTTCTGGCTTTTTTTTGTTTCATGTGGCTCGGTTACACCTGTGCCGCGTTATACAGCGTCCGAGGGCCAAGAGGGGGTGGTCTCGGAGTTGAAGAAGCGCAAGCGGCACGGCAAGAACTTGCTTGAAGTGGTTGAATCCTATTTGGGGGTCCCGTACCAATGGGGAGGCACAACCCGTGCCGGCATGGACTGCTCCGCGTTCACGCGGGCCATCGTGCGAGAGACCTACGGCATCGAGCTCCCGAGAACCTCGAAGCAGATGTTTGCGGTGGGGAAGATCGTCGCAAACAAGAATCTGAAACCAGGTGACATAGTCTTCTTCAAGAACACCTATTCGGGGCCCGGTGTTTCTCATGTGGGCATTTTTTTGGGTGATGGTCGATTTGCCCACGCCAGCGCTAGCCGAGGTGTTACGATCACCGAGCTTTCCCACTCTTATTTCTCCAAGAGGTATGTCGGAGCACGAAGAGTGACTCGTTGATCCTGTTGCGCTTCTCTTTCATTGCACTGGGGTTGGAAGCGACCCTTATATCCGTTGTTCTCTTAGGCCATCCGTACCATCGGATGGCGACGTTTTGGTCGGCTCTATTTGTTGCATTCTGCCTCTACCTATTAGCTGCTCGTTCGGTGTGGCGTGGGGTCCAGTGGAAGCCGTCTTGGATCTTGGTCACGGCCATCATCTTCAGACTGACTCTATTGGCCTTCGAGCCAACGCTTTCCGACGACATCTACCGCTATATCTGGGATGGAAGGGTGCAGCTCGCTGGTTTCAATCCATACCTGTATTCGCCCGACAGTGAAGCCTTGCTCTCTTTGCGGAATGAGCTGTGGGAGAAAATCAATCATCGCCACATTCCCACCATATATCCACCTCTCAGCCAGATCCTGTTTCGAATTGTGTGCACCATCTCGCCCACGGTCTTAGCAATGAAGACGGTGTTCACGGTTTTCGATTGCGCAACAATACTGCTCTTGGTCAAGGTACTGCGAAGCCGAGGCGAAGATCCCCAACGGGTGCTGCTGTATGCTTGGAACCCATTGCCGATTCTGGAGGTTGCTGGCAACGGACATCTGGACAGTTTGGGCGTGTTCCTGACAATACTCGCCCTGTACGCGGTGGTTCAGCGACGACGGGTGACGGCTGCTTGGGCTCTAGCCGGTGCGTTCGCTGCTAAGTTGCTTCCGCTGCTAGTGCTCCCGGTGTTGTGGCGCCACGCAGCTGATCGTTGGAACGAATGGAGATTCCGGCTGCCGCTACTTTGGTTTCCAGTGGTTGCCGGATTTTTGCTGTTGTTGTTTGCCGACGCCGGCCGCGACACGATGTCAGGGCTGCAGATTTTCTTCGCCAAGTGGCGCTTCAACGATGGCATTTTTTCATTGGTTTATACCATCGTCAAGGAACCCGGCTTCGAGCCGGACGACGTCGCCCTCAAGGATGCCAAGATAATCTGCGGGGTGCTGCTGACCTGTGTCCTCGTATGGGCGTTTTGTTCCCAACCCGACCCCTTCCGTGCGGCGGCCACTGTCATCGGAGCTAACCTGCTACTGTCTCCGGTTTTGCACCCGTGGTATCTACTTTGGGCGCTACCGTTTCTCGTACTCTTTCCCTCTCCTGCATGGGTGTTCCTGAGCGCCGCCGCATTCATATCCTATAATGCTGCAGCAAACCAAAGCGTCACCGGCGTGTGGATGGAAAAAACGTGGGTCAAATGGGTACAGTTTCTGCCATTTTATCTACTGACGTTGGCATACACAGTCCACCGACATTTCCAACGAAGACTGTCAAAGGACTGCTGACCATTCCATTTGCAGCTTAGTATTGGTGGATAGAGACTAGTTCTCCTAATACGAACGTCGTGTTGACCGGTAAAATCCGTGCCTTCTTGGAGGTGTACGGGTGTGAGGACGGACAGCTTGGTGGCATCGCCTATTGTCCGCTTTGATCACTCGTTTAGGCTTGTACGATCCCTAACTTTTCATAGTGGATGCCGGCAGTGTCTTCGAGGCCAGCATGATCACGACCGGGCAAGAATGTCGACCTACCCTAAGGCTCTTGATCTGCTGGATTATGACGCTGGCGGCCTCATGGCAGGGTTCCTGGGCCACAACCATGGACCTTTTTCCCAGCGCGCTTGTGGGGAACATCTCCACCTATTCGGAGGACGGGAAAATATAGTCGCTCAGTATGGTGTTGTGATGCTCCCCACCTATATTTTGTCGATTGGATTTGCGGACAGTCCGCGATTTTCCAGATTGTGGCGGATGGTAGGACCGATTAGCGGCGACTTCCTGGTTGGAAAGTGGATCGTTCGCAACAGCTTCTAGTTTCGGCGTCAATAATTTTCTGATCTCGTCGAGGTTTTATTGCCTTCGAAGATTTCTCCACCGATATGGAATTTGTGGACGCGTTCAAGGGAGAAAGGGTCGATCTTGGAATCCAATGTGCGATTCCTCCCGTATTGTCGGCGTCAGATCGGAAAAAGTTCGAGCGTCGCGCACTGCTTAATTTTTCGCAACTGTACCGGTGGCCGATCTATCTTAGGGTAGGAAGGAGGCTCTGGTCGGTGAAGGAAGGTAATGATTGGCGGGTGGCCTTATCTGCTGCCGGTGTGGAAGAGTTGCACTTATCTAGTGCAATTGCCTAGCGGCGTTGGCATTGAATTGTTGAAGCAGGGAGTGGCAATGCGGGACTCGTTGGACCTACTGTCTGGAGATTCGGCGATAATAGTTGGAAACCAACTGCTTACTCGCGACGTTGTTACCCCTGACCAATCGGTTTCCGTGAGGACGTCCAGAAATTTCAATTAGTCATGTCACACGTCGCGATTGTTTGCCTGAGCGCCATTCTGGTTTTTTCCGGTTGCCTAGAACTGGTCCGCCGGCATCCAGAGTCGGCGGACGATGATCCCGGTAACGGGAACCCCTCCCAAGGCCAGAATGTCCAAAAGACGGAGACGCATACCAAGGTCGGCAAGCAGTCCGATACGGTAAGCGAGATGGACAGTACGCGTATCGAAGCACTGGTAACCGTTTCCGTCGCCGAGGACGTAGATTCAACGGCGTCGGCTGACGCCAGATCGGCAACGATCACGAAAGAGGTTGCGTTACCTGTTCAGGACAAGCAGCCCAACGCACTACCTGTCAAAGAGGCAGGGGTCGCCGGCGAGGATACGACTTACCGACGGAATATAGCGGAGGCCAAGCGCGAGAAATCGGCGTCTGTGCCAGACCCAAAGGCACTTGTAGAGTATCAGAAACCTGTGGAGGAGTACAAAGTCGAAAAACCAGACTCGAGTTTAACGTCGACACCGGCGTTGGCTATCAGAAGACCGCGTGGGTTGGGGGGCAGTGTCAAGCAGATCAACGAATACGTGTTCTGGTGCATAGAGAACCGACTGTGGAAGGAAGCCCGCGTGCATCTCGAACATGCCATCGAACAGGATTCTGCCTCGGCCAGCCTTCAAAACAACATAGGTATAGTGTACGAACATTTTGGCGAAGAAGAACTCGCATTGGCGTCGTACCAGAGGGCAAACGTTTTGAATCCGAAACAAAAGCGTTATCGCGCCAATATCGATCGCATGGAGCACCGGTGGCGGGCCGTGGAGGACACCTTGGGCCGCATAGAGATCTTTAATATGGACCAGGTCGGAGGCGCGGATTCTATCAAGGTGGAGACACCTGCAGGCGTGGAGCCGACAGCGGACGAGGATGACTCTGGGGGCACCCGTCCATAGCATTCGGACCAGAGGGATTAAACCTTGGTGATTGACAAGATTGTACTTCGTCTGATCTCGTGGTTGGCGGTTATCACGCTGGTCGGTGTATGGGTATGCCCGGCTTTAGCACAGGACATTCTCACATCTCAGCTGCAGCAAGGGTTCGGCAAGAACAAGGTTCGATACAAAGACTTCGACTGGTGGATTCTCGAAAGCGAGCATATGGACCTCTATTACGAGCCAGAGTTCCACGATCTCGCTAAACAAGCCATCGTCTACCTCGAGGAAGGGTATGACCACGTCAGCGAGGTCCTACACCACGAGTTGTCTCACCGGCCGCCGGTCGTAATCTTCAAATCGCATTACGAATTCCAGCAGACCAACATCATTCCCGAGTTCCTGCCTCCCGGTGTTGCCGGTTTCGCTGAGCCTTTGCGGTATCGCATGGTCATCCCGTTTTCCGGCGACCTCGACGAGTTCCGCAACGTCTTGGTACACGAGCTCACGCATATATTCCAGTACGACATCCTCTATAAAGGTCCGATCAAGCGATTGTCCAACCCCCTGAGCGCGCCGCCGACTTGGATCATGGAGGGTCAGGCCGAATACACAACGCCGGGACGCAATACCGTCGACGAAATGGTGCTGCGCGACGCGGTGTTAACCGATCAGCTCATTCCGCTCGAAACGATGAATGCGGCGTGGGGTACCGGTAACGTGTTCCTAGCTTACAAGCAGAGTCACAGCTTGATGGAGTACATCGCCGACAACTACGGTCCAGAAAAGATCAGCCGCATCTTGCGGTTGTGGGACAGCCAGAATGATTCGGACAGACTGCTCGAACGTTTGGTTGGACTCGACATGGACGATCTGCACGAGCGTTGGTCAGCTCATATGCGAAAACAGTACTGGCCGATGCTGCAAACGCGCGACTACATATCGGAGATCGGCGAGCGGGTCGCCGAACCAGAGAATCCGTATCAGTCGTACGCCGCACCGAAATGGTCCCTTAGCGGCGACATGCTGGCGGTACTTTCCTCCGACGCTATCGAGCAGCATGTCGATATCATCCGTATCCGAGATGGTTCGTTGGTGGAAAGGGTCACAACGGGCATGTACGCCACGGATTACGACCATCTCACCTTCGGTGCCGGTACTGTAGCTTGGGCTCCAGACGGACACACTATTGCCTTCGTCGCCAAGAAAGGGTCGCGCGATCAGATCCTGTTGTGGGAGCTTTACGACAAGAAACTGAAGAAGCAGATGGACTTCGAAGGTTTGGAGGTGATCGAAGCGCTAGACTTTGATATTAATAGCCAGCGAATCGTCTTTGTGGGGAGTGGTTACGGTCAGAGCGACCTCTACAACGTCGACGTGTCATCCGGAGAATTGACTCAAATAACCGGGACTCCCCAACGCGACGATCATCCGGCGTTCTCGCCCGACGGGACCAAGATTGCCTATTGCAGCAAACACGACGGACAGTTCGATATCAAGGTCTACGATTTCGAGACTGGGAAGACGAGAGCTGTCATCCAGACGCGTAGCGACGATATGTGGCCGCGCTGGTTTCCCGATGGCAACAGACTCCTGTTCGTGTCCACGCGCGACAAGATCAACGATCTCTTTGTGTACGATTTGGAAAGTGGCCGAGAGTATCGGCTAACGCGGACGCTGAGCGGCATCATGAGTCCTGACCTGTCTCCCGACGGCAAACAGGTAGCTTTTAGCACTTACTACCAAGGAAAGCGCGAGCTCTACATGATGGACATCCCTGAAGTAGAGGAGCTCGAAAGCACCAGCAATGAGTTGCTTGCCAGGGTCGGTGGGGTGCCCCCCGAAGCTGGTGGTGCCGTCGAGCCGGCCGCTTCAATCAGTCCGATACCCGCAATGACCGACACTGCGACGATGGTCACGGGAGACCTGGATTTTGCACTACAAGATGGCGCGGCCAACGTGACTGGAGAGGTTGGCGACCAGAAGCCGGTGCTTCTCGCGGAACTTGCTCAGGCCGTTCCGTTGGAGACCTCTAAAGATTCCGCTCGGGGGCTGCCGACGGAAATAGATCAGCGGATCGGTGCCGAAGAGAGATCACCTCTCAACGAGCTGACGAAACGCCGTCATGTTCCCAAACTGGAGTTTGAGGGGGTAAGTCTGCAGATGGGCTACTCTTCCGGGGGATTTCTGTCCTCGGTGGCGCAGCTGAGTATGAGCGATCTGCTCGGTAATCACTCCCTGGCGCTTTACACTGACTACGTCGCTTCCCAAGATATCAGCAACGATTTCAATTTTGCCGGTAATTACCAATACTACGGCAGAAGACCCAACTACAGTGCCGCAATATTCAACTGGAATCAGTTTTTCAGCAGTGGCAGTACCCTTCAGGATCCGTTCATTCGCAGCACCAGTGGAAACATCGTGCGCAGCTCTCAGCGCGGCATAATCCTGGACGCGTCGTATCCGGTCGACATTTATCGACGTGTCGATTTCAGTTATACCTTCGTCGGCGAAAAGGAAGAGCAGGTATGGCCGTCACAGGGCGATGCGTTTTCTACCAGCACACATCTGATCAAAGCCGCCTACGTTCATGATTCGATCACTTATGGAATGCTCGGTCCTACCGCCGGTAAGCGGTATTTCCTTTCCGCTGGGCGTACACTGGACATCTCTGCTGATAGCAGATCGTTTTCCCACCTGGAACTCGACTACCGCCACTATTTTCGTCTTGGACGTTGGTCCGTATTCGGTCTACGCTTTTCGGGTGTAGGCTCCCTTGGCCGCGACTCGTTGCTCTACAATCTCGGTGGATCTGCTTGGTGGCAGCCGTTTTACGCCGGCTTTAATTTGAACACTGGTCCGTTGCGCGGTTACAGTTGGTCCGAGCTTCAGGGAAGCCAAGTGGCCTTGATGAATGCGGAGTTACGCGTGCCGTTCATCCGCGGCATAGCCTTCGGATGGCCAGGGCAGTTTGTCATCCCGGCTGTCGATGGCACCGCTTTTCTCGATATGGGTACCGCGTGGAACGAAGGCGATAACATAGGGCTCTGGCCTCTGTACGATCCTCATCTCAGATTCGAGCCGGCAGGAGAACGGAATCTGCGCGCCAGTATCGGCTTCGGACTGATGGTCTATTTCATCCTGCCGATCAACCTCGAATGGGCAAAACAGACCGATCTTCAGGGTAATTACTCGGACTACCGTTTCCACTTCAGTTTTGGTCAGAGCTTTTGATCTCCGTTGCCCTTTCCGTCAGGTTGCTGGTTTCCTGTTTGACACTATGGTGCGGATGTGCAAGCCAAGGCAGTTTCAGGACCGTAGAGTTCCGTGCCCCATCCCGTCCCAACCCGGTCCTACGACCCCTTCTCGAGAATGTCCGCCAGATCGGAGTGCTCTGTGTAACGAATATCGAGTCCAGCCGGCAACTGGATGTCGAAAAGGTCATGGCGCGGTTGGCGGATGGTATGACACGTGGACTGAGTAATATGCGGGGAACCACGGTGGTTACGCAGGACGAGATCATCTGGCATTTCAAGAATACGAAGCTCGACTCGATTGACGTCTTCAGTGAAGAGATGCGAACGAGATTTCGAGACGAAATGGATATCGATGCTATGGTGTACGTCGAGCTCAACGGACTGCAGACGCGAATGATGCCGGTGACTCCTTCGCCCTATACCGGTGCTCTCGGTCCGAATCCCGTAATGGACATGAACGTGGAGTTGCAGCTTAGTTTGGTTAACCTGCATACCGACAAAGTATGGCGCCGTTCCGGTCAACAGCGGAACTTCCAGCCGATCCAGCTGCAGTTGTTCGGCGGTGGCGCCGATCAGGCCGAGCGACAGCTTTTGACCACAGTGGGCACCTCGGTCAGAAGGTTCCTGCTCCTGTTGGCGCCCTCACCTCGAATCCAGCAACGCGAGTTTGAAATCAGCACAGAATAAATGCCGTGTCGCTGCAGCGACACGGCATTTACCCCATCAAGCGGCCTACGAGCTCTCTAGGGTGAAGTCACTCGTTCGCTCGTCGTGCCGCTGTGGCCAAAGCTCGGAGAAGTAAGCGTAGATCAGCATTAATGATATGCACGAAAAAGGGGGCGGTGGAAAAAACCACTGCCCCCTTTTCGTTTTCTCTTGATCGATTGCTGTTAACGACCGCCGCGTCGTTTTGGTTTTGGCGAGTCGCTCGATTTTTCCGACGAAGTTGTCTTGGAGGAAGAAGACTTTTCGGTTGATCCAGATGTTGCCGTACGTACCGTCTTCGGTGGCGCCGAACGCATCGGAGTGCTGCGTTGATCCCACACGTAATCGCGTTTCCGCTGCCGTTCACGGCGCAACGTGAGGGATTCCAAATCGGATGCCTGATCGGCGGTCGGCGTCGACAGTGTGTTTTGCGCGGAGCGCAGCTGCTGCAGTTCTGACGTGGTTACCAACTCGTATCCTGCTGGGATGTAAGAGCCTTGCGAATCGTAATAATAAGGATCGTAGCCGTAGCCGGACGGCCCACCACCTCCATACCCGTAATACGGGTCGTAGCCTGAATAGTTATGGCCGTAGGGCGAATAACCGAGAGGGGCACCGCCGTAGCCGTGCAGGCCGTTACGTGAATCGTAGCCGAAGATCGGGAAGCCCCCGTATCCGCCGAGACCGCTGTATGCTCCGTATCCGTAACCGCGCTGTTCCGGATAATAGAAATCGTTCCATGGATCGATATTTTCTTTGAAGCGGCTCAAGCGAACATTGTTTTCATCCCAGTCGGCGTAGGCCTGTTCTTCCTGAGCGGTGACGTTTGCTGCCGTGCGCGGACCGTGCAACGTCGTGTAACAACCACTTAGACATAAGGTGACTGATCCGAAAACGACGCCGGTAAATAGCTTCCTCAAGGTCATGGTTTCCCACTTTCTTAGTGAAATCAATTCTATCCCACTATTACCTAACACAGACGCACCGGTTCCACACTATTATTTACTTTCGGTTCACAGCGCTTGGACTATAAGTAACAAATCTGTAACTATCGGTCAAACCTATTCTTGAGCCAATGTCAATAAATAGTTCAATTCTTCATGGCCTAAAAAACTAAATAAAAACATATGTTTAAGATATATTTCCAGGTCAGAATCCGTAGCCCCCAGATACGAAGAATCGGCTCAAGGTGTTCTTTTCGCTGTCTATTCCTTCCATCTGTTCGAAACTGCCACGGGTCCAAGCCACGTCGACCTGTAGAACCCGATCGAACAACATTCCGGCGCCGACGGTAAAATATCTCCGATCCTGCTCAACGATTACCAGCGGATTTGTTTGCGGATCTACGCTGAACTCGGCATACCGTGGCCCGACGAAAGGCAGCGGGTCGGTGTAGAAACCGGCCCGTAAATCCAGCGTGACCTGTGGCACCTGATATTCGACCCCGAAGTGATACCGGATGACATCTTCATACTGGGTTTCGAACGAGGCATTCGCTCTGAGGTCGTCTTCGTCCCGGCCTTTGTAGTCGCTTTGGGACCACTCGGCCACATGGGCTCCTAAAGCTAACAGCAAGCCGGGGCGTGGTTCGACTGCCAAACCCGCCCCGAATTGCAGGGGTAACGAGATTTTGTACGAGTCGTCTAAAATCACGTTCAGGTTCGTATGGGGGTCGCGGCTATCATCGTATTCGATCAGGTTGTAGCCCGCTTCAGGAACCGCCTTGAAAGAATAGCTGATGTTGTGCGTGGGACCCGTGGTTACAGTGGCACCGAAACGCACCTTGGGATTTTTTGCCGACGAACGGACGTGAGCACCGAAGGTAGCGCTGAATGACGTGTTGTAGTCGTCGGTGAAGAAGTCCCGAGCTACCCACTTCCGCTCGACATAATAGTCTTCTGTGTCCTCCCAAGTGAACTCGCGGATGTTTTCATCCTCGCCAGATATGAAATTGAGGGTCAAGCCGATCGACACGGACGGCGAGACATCGATTGATCCGGCAAGGGAAATCGCTCCCAGCTCCCCTTCATGGCGGAAGGTGTTGTCAACCTGCAGGCTGTCTACGTCGCTGAATCCCTGAATGCGAATAACGGAATCAAAATCGTTGGTGCGGTTAAATCCGGCAGCGAAGACGAGACTGCCGCGATAGACCGGATACGGATACACGACGCCGAGCGAACCGAAGTTCGTATTGCTCAAATCGCTGTGCGTGCGGCTAAAACCGCGTCTTACCGCCTTGTTGTCGTAGGTATTGCGCAGGAAAGCTGCACACACCTGACGCTTCGTTATCTGTGCCAGGCCAGCTGGATTCCAAAAGGTTGCCGTGAAATCCTCGGCTATTGCAGTATATGCGCCACCCATGCCCATGGCTCGCACGCCGAGACCGCCGAAACTACCAATGAGACGCTCTTGGGCTCCCACCACTCCCCAGCTTACGATAATCATCGTGGCCAGAAGTGCCTTCATTAGAACCCTTCGGTGTAGAGCAGAGACAGCTCGCGGCTCATATCGGTTCCGCTTTCGCCGTTATTGGACAGGTTCTTCAGATAAAAACCAAGCGTCAACTCGGGAATAACGCTCCAGCGGATGCCGGCGTTCCAATATCCTTCGCCGTCCCCGAGCGCTAGGTGGCTGTTGTCGTTGAAAGCGAAGTCGTACTCCGAAACCAGTACCAGCTCATCGTTAATGCTCTTGTCGACGCCGAGCCAGGCCGACATATCCTCGTCGCCATCCTGATTCTCGCGGCTAAGATTGAGGCCGCCATGTACACCGAACTGGCCGAACGCCGAGAAGTAATTCTTGCTCAGTACAACAAACAATCCCTTCGACTTGATCTGGTATCGTTTGTTTTTGTGCGTACCGTAGCCCTGGGTTTCATAACCGACTACTGCAGCTGGAAACGCTGCGCTTTCCTCCACGATGCGGTAACGGATTCCCGTCTCGACCCGAGGGGACCAGTCGATCGACTGGTCCCCGATGATCTGTTCGCCCCCGAATGCCAGTCCGATGGTCAATCGTTGAAGCGCGCCAGCCTGAATGGCCGCTGCTAGGCCGCCGTTGGGAAACAGCCGCAAGTCTACGCCGAAGCGACCTTTACTCACTAGCCCCGCAGTAGGACTATCGATAATGCGATAAAGCTCGGATGCAGGCAGAGGACGGACCTCAAGCAGGCATAGCGATACGATCATCGCGACCGGCATTATCGATAAGGTCGAGGTCTTGGGGAAGATCATCGATCTCAAATTTGGACTTTGCTTTCGAAAATGGGGAGCGGTGTCGGTAGCGCGGATGTTAATTAGATGGAGCAGAACGGAAGACAATGTGCTTCACCGTGACTCGACGCTTATCGCCACCAAGGTATTCCAATTCAACATCGCGCCGTTGTTGAGGCAAGAGGCCTTCGGCCCGGTCAGCCCACTCGACCAGACAGATACCTTGACCGTAAAAATACTCCTCTACTCCCAGATCTTCAAGCTCGCTTCTTCCGGAGAGCCGATAAAGGTCCAAGTGATAAACCTTCAACGGCTCCCCGCCAAGGGTCCCTTCGTACTCATTGATGAGTACAAAAGTGGGGCTGTTGACGTAATCGTTGACGCTCAGACCGCAACATATGCCTTGTATAATACAGGTCTTGCCGCTACCTAGGTCGCCCGTGAGTGCTACTACATCACCGCAGGAAAGCTCAGTTGCCAGTTCCGCTCCGAGGCGCTGAGTCTCTTCGGCGGAACTGGTCTCCATCGATACATCTTCGCTCATGGGAAAGCTACTTCGGATCGAGGATGGCGACCGGGAGAATCAATTCGTCCAAGGAAATGCCTCCATGTTGGAAGCTGTCTTTGTACTGGCGCTGATATTCATTGAAGTTTGTAGGATATACGAGGTAGAAATCGTCCTTCGCAATGGCAAAGGTTGTGCCCAGTTCCAACTGTGGCAGCCCGTATTGCTGTGGGGTGTCGATGAATACCGCATCCTTTTTATCACAACGCAGATTTTTACCGTATTTGTAGCGCAGGTTGGTGGAGGTTTTCCGGTCGCCGTGAATCACGCTTGCTCGTGTTCCTCGAATGGCACCGTGATCAGTAGTCAACACGACCGTCGCGTCCAACTGTGCGATCTGTCGAAGTGCCGCGTACAACGAAGAGTGCTCGAACCAGGATTGCACCAAGGATCGAAACGCCCCTTCGTCCGGCGCGATTTCTTTTAACAGATCCGACTGCGCTCTTCCGTGAACCAGCATGTCTATGAAGTTGTATACCACGCAAACAAGGGGTACGCTGTTCAGCGAGGGTACTTTCCGGGCGAAGTTGTTGCCCCCATTTGCGTCCAAAACCTTAGTGTAGTGCGACGATTTTAACTTGTGTCCCAGTTCGTCCAACTGATCGTCGATGAATTGGTGCTCGAAACGGTTCAAGCTGTGCTCGTTATCCTGGGCGGACTGCCAGATGTCCGAGTATTTCTCCGCAATTTCGCTAGGAAACAGACCACTGAAGATGGAATTGCGCGAAAACGGGGTCGCCGATGGCAGAATGGAATAGTGGTAGGAACGATTGATGCTGAACAACTCGGCCAGCAACGGCTCCATGATCATCCAGTGGTCCAACCGTAGGCAATCAACCACGATAAGAAAGACCTGCCGTTTGTTTTCGAGCAAGGGATGAACAAACTCCGGAACGATATCGACGGATAGGGGTGGCGAGTCTTCCTCGCTCTGCACCCAGTTGGTGTAGTTGCGCTCGACGAATCGACCGAAGTCGTGGTTGCAGTTCCTTTTCTGGTCATCAATCATCTGGTTCAGGTGGCGGTCGCGCACGTTGCCGATCTCTATCTCCCACTCGCAAATGAGTCGATGGACATTTATCCAAGTCTGCCAGGTTTGTTCTTCATTCAGCCACGCATCGATCTGGTTTGCTTTGGACACATAGGTCTTTCCGGCTTGGCTCTGACGGATCTGACGAGCGTCCAGAATCTTCTTGCAGGCCATAAAAATCTGGCTGGGGTTCACCGGCTTGGTCAAATAGTCGTCGATGCGGCGACCGATAGCTTCGTTCATCAGCCGTTCTTCCTCATTCTTGGTGATCATGATCACCGGAACGTTGGGATCGATATTTTTTATCTGTTCAAGAGTGGATAGACCGTCCAATCCAGGCATCATTTCGTCCAGCAAGACGATATCGAACTTTTCGTTCTGCATGAGTGCAATAGCATCTTCGCCATTGGTCACCGGGGTAACCATGTAACCCTTTTCGTCGAGGAACAGATGGTGGGAGCGCAGCAGATCGATTTCGTCGTCGGCCCACAGGATTCTACGTTTCGTTGCTTCCATAGAGAAATAAATCTTTCGGTTGTTAGCCCAAGGGCAAGTTGATGACTATCATCGTACCTTCGTCCGGTGTACTCCTCGCAATGGCTATTTTCCCCTTGTGATACTCCTCGACAATGCGTTTGACGAAAGCTAACCCCAAGCCCCAGCCGCGTTTCTTAGTGCTGAAACCGGGCTCGAATACTCTTCCAACATTTTCGGTGGTGATTCCGCATCCGTTGTCACGAAAGGTGATGCTCACTCCATTGTTATCATCGGCACAACGTAAGCACACCTCGATTTCCCCGTCTTTGCGCCCGATGGCGTCCATTGAATTCTTAAAGAGATTCTCGAATACCCAACTCATAAGCTCGCTGTTCACTGGTACCGGCGGGACCTCCTCCTGGCAGTGGATGCGAATTTGGTGTCTACCGAACTGCGGCCCTCGATCGCGGAAATAGGTGATCGTTTCTTCCAAAACGGTCCCCACATTCCCGAGCTTGAGTTCCGGTACCGATCCGATCTGGCTGAAGCGGGAGGCTATCTGACTCAGACGTCCCATGTCCTTCTGCATCTCTCCGATCATACGTTGGATTTGATCCAGCCTCTCGGGCGAGTTCTGGTTTTGATCGATCTCGCTCTGAATTAGCTCCAACCAGCCCGAGAGGGACGAAAGCGGCGTGCCCAGCTGATGTGCCGTTTCTTTGGCCATTCCCACCCAGATGATACGTTGCTCGCTCCTTCTGATATTGCGAAATCCGACATAGCCTATGAGTACAAAGAGCAACAATACACCAATTTGAATGAATGGTGCCAAGGTGAGGCGGCTGAGGAGATGAGAATCGCCGTAGTGAATCAAATTGCGGTACGTGGGGGTTATTTCGAACGCAAGAGGCGATGATTCTGCCGCTATTCGACGCACCACATCCGCAACCTGTTTCAGGGCGGCAGTGGTGGAATCGGCAGTTGGCGGCAAGTTTTCTCCGCGCCAGACCACCAGCTCGTTGAGGGAGTTCGTGACGATGAGGTCGATACCGTCGAAATGCACGTAGCTACGAGAGTTCGAGGTGATCTCAAAATCGAGCGGTCGGCCTTCTGTGGCCAATTTCAGTTTCACTCTCTGAATGGCGTTCAATGCAGCCAATGAGGAATCGCCTTCGGCGGGCAGATCAGCACCGCGCCATGCGACCACTTGCTTGTCGTTGTCCAAAACGATCAGATTCCGTGTATCATAGAATAGGGAGCCAAATGAATTTGACGATATCTCGAACGGAATCGGGACGTTCTGGGCGTCCATCTTATTGATTGCTGCGTGCAACTGGTCTTGGGCAGCCGGAGATCGGTCATTCGGATCGGGGAGTCCCTCTCCTTTCCAGTTTAGTATATCGCCCTTGTAATCAGTGAAGATGATTGGGAAGTCGCCGCGAGGATTGGTCAACACCTCGCGGAAGATCAGTTCCGTTTGTTCGCCGGTAGCCAGTGGTGACGCCGCAAACGCATAGAGATCGGCGTAAAGCTTTACTCGACCGCGTTCGCCATCGCGAAACTCGCGGATGATCGATTCGTTGTAAAAGAGAAACGCTAGAATAGCAACGATGCTGCCCACGAAGATGTAGGCACGGAATTTTTGGATGGCGCCAACCGAGAATAGGTTTTCCAAGTTCCATCTCAGCCACCCCCGGCGGTCTCGCTGATGAGGGGTATCGGCGGCAGCCGTAAGTGCCGCACTTGTCTCACCGACTTCTTCTACCGGGGCTTGGCGTCTGCGGCGTCGGCGTTTGATCTCCGTTGTGGAGGAAGAATTCTCTGACTCGTTCATGAAGGGTGGACAACAAGCCGCTTACTTTGTATGGCTCGTTCCTTTGTCGTATACTTCCTCCGGCTTTGACGTCAAGTCCAATATTTTCTCAAAAGTAACATACCGCCACTATCTCTGCTAAACAGAGACTCATTACCTACCGAGCCGGTTCCGGCCATCCGTAAATGTCATCAACCGCGCAGTCTATCGTCATTATTTCGATCTTTTTTAGCGGCGCTTATTGCGACGCTGTTGCTATGATCGATCGAAACAAGAACGAAGCTGGGGTGCATTGGGATAGAGTGGCGACGATAGCTGGAGGAGCCGCTACTTTTCGATATCTGGGGTACCGGTACGTCGATCGGGCTTGGTATCAAGGCCAAAAGCAGGATGAAATCCGCTGGATCAGCGATTGGGAGGGGGAGACCTACCTCAATCTGGACAAGTGGGGTCATTTTATGGGAGGTGCCGTACTGGCTCAGACACTCACCGAGTCGCTGCGGTGGAGCGGATTCAGTGTGCGCACCGCAGCGCTCCTCGGTACGGCTACGAGCTGGGCGGCGCTGCTGGAGGTCGAGATGAAGGACGCTCACTTCGACCAATGGGGATTTAGCATACCGGATTTTGTGGCCAATAGCGTCGGTGCGAGCATGCCGCTAATACACAGCATGTGGCCTCCAAGTCGGATCGTAAGTTTTAAGTTCAGCTACGTTCCCTCATCCCTGTACCTGGGAAACCGCAAAAGGGCTGCAGCAGATCGACCTCACATCGAAAATTTCATCGATGATTACGAGGGCATGACCTTTTGGCTCTCGCTATCGGTGGAACCACATCTGCGCGGAAGAGCCGCCGAATTGTGGCCTGATTTTCTCGGACTCGCCGTGGGTTATGGAGCCGATGGTTTGCACGGCAGCAATGTGAAGAGCAAAGGAGTGAACAAGTTCTATCCCGACAGGCCAGACGCGAGAACTGAACTGTTTCTGGCATTGGATTACGATGCCACCTACCTGCCAGGACGCGGAGATACCTGGCATTTTTTCAAGCGGCAGCTGAACTGGATCCACTTTCCGGCGCCAGCGTTGCGATTCTATCCCGACCTGCGATTCTACTTGCTTTTTTGACGGAGTTTCGAAACTGGGGGATTGTCCACTATTCCAGGAGTGCGAGAACACGGTCGATGTCTAGGTTTGCCTGCACGGCGAAGCTGATTGCCGTCTGGGCCAAGATCTGCGAACTGCTCAAGGCGTTGACCGCCTTCGCCAAGTCGACATCACGGATCGACGACTCTGAATCGCTCATCCTCTCCACCACTCGTGTTGATGTGTTGATCGCCATTTCAAGGCGGTTCTGAAACGCGCCGATCCGGTTGCGCTCTCTGATGACAACGTTCAAGGCATTCTCGAGAGCATCGAGCGCCGCTTTGGCATCGAGAGGGGTGTTGATGGAGGTGGTTCCGATATTCAGCTTCGGACCGGTGGCGCTCATATCGTCGATGGTAATCTTGGAGATGTTGTTGCTGGTTTCTGTGGGTCCAACCTGAATGATGAACAGGTTCGGTTCTTTGAGCAAAACGATATCGTTATATGTCGTAGAGTTGGCGATTCGATCGATCTCCAGCTTCAATTGCTGGAACTCCTGGTTGATGTTGCGTCGATCTACATCGTTGTAAGTGAGGTTCGCGGCTTGGACAGCTAGGTTGTTCATGCGACGGATGATGTTGTTGATCTCACCCATGGAACCATCGGCGACCTGCAGCATGCTGATGCTCTGCTGGATGTTCCGCGTCCCTTCGGAAAGTGCATTGATCTCCGACTTGATGCCGTTAGCTAAGGAGAGACTGGCGGGATCGTCGCTTGCGCGATTAATGCGGCGACCGGAAGCGAGTTGCTCGATTTGCCTGGTGGATTCTGCGGTATGTTGAGACAGGTTGCGGTGAACCTGTCTCAGATGTGCGTTGTGATTGATTCTGGCCGGCATGGCTCCTCTGTAGATCGAATCGGTTCGATCTACAGAGGAGCAAAGCTCATACCAAAGAAATAAAGGGTTTCTTAAGATCCTTTAAAACAATCAGTTATACCGTATAAAATAAAAAATACGAGATCGATGGAGCGGACGCATTTTCCGCGATGACCTCAATTTTTCACAATTTGTGTTTCGCCACCAGCCGCAGACAACGGTGGAGTCGCCTCTTCCTTCCGGCGTGCTTCGGAGGTTGCCAGCGACACCTGCTTGGATGCGGTGGCGGCCTCATCTTCTTCGATCTCCATAGCGCAGCTGCCGTGGAGGATCGCTCCCTCAGAGATGGAGAGCGCAGTTGCGTGAATATCGCCGATAAACCGAGCCTGGCTGTCTAGGCGTACCTTCTCGGCGCGAACAGTACCGCGAACCATACCATTTATATAGATGTCCTTCCCTTCAAGGTGGGCATATGCTTCACCGGACTGGCTGATAGTCAAGGCACCCGAGCAGGTCAATTCGCCCTTGAAGATACCATCAATTCGGACGCTGTTTTCCACTTGCATGGTTCCTTCAAACAGCGTACCGCGCCCAATGATAGTATTCAGCGTCTGATTACTGCCGGCCATCGCGCCGTTTTCTTTTTTTCCTAACATCTTATTTTCCCAATAGTTTATATACGGCCCCTCATCAACAAATATTTCTCAATATATAATTTTGCAGATCCGGTAGCAAACTAAATTCCGTCCTATAATTTCCTAGTTGGTGGCTTGCCGTTTTTTCTTCTTGTGGTTGTTCGAACCCGCTTTTTGCACATCCTGCTGCTCCTGCAAGCGTTCTCCTACCATCATGATGGCCGTACTGGTCACGTCTTCGATGATGCCCGCCTCTATGATCGGGTTTTCATGGGCGATGTTTCGTTCCAGAATGTGGTCCTGAATCTGTAGGATCTCCTTGATATGAGCTAAGTATCGATCTGTGGGACGTGCAGGCGCCTGTGTGGCTCGTTGGGCAAATCTCTTTTCGTAAGTCGATTTGTCCGACAGTACTAGACACAGCTGGACGATGAACGCTTCTTTGGATACCTCCTTAATGTCGAGGAAATCCGGCAAAAGGTGCACGCCGTCGAGTATCACGCTGGTGTTCTCCTCGATGCAACGACTCAGAATAGCGCGCACGCCAACACATACTGATTGTGCTTGTTCGCGAAAACCCGTCACGACAGGTTGCAATACAGCATTTTCCGAGTCTGGTGGGTCGGTGTCGTAAGATGAGGTGTGAATAGATGGCATAAGTTCGCGGGCAAGCATCAGTCGCATGATCTGGCGAATATCGTCCGTGGCAACCACGCGCGGGATGTCGAGCATTCCCGCGAGATTGATCGCCAATGAGGTTTTTCCCACTCCGCTAGCACCGCCAATCAATACGATGAGTGGTTTATCCGATTCCCCCAAACTTCGCCAAAGAAGGTAGCGTTCTGAGTAGGCTTTGCCGTGTTCGCACGCCAGCATTTCGGCGGCGAGGCCTTCCAGTTGCGTGTGACTAATCTGCGCGCGGCGCTGATCGATGAGCTTTGATTCGATGGCGCGAGCTACTTGGTAGGAACGATCGGGCGCTAGTCCCGATGCCTGAATCGAGTGGGAAAGCACTTCTTTCGAAAATGGACGACTGCCTTCGATGGTGTCGACGGTGATGTTCGATGGGGGAGGTTCCCAGAAGATCAGGTCCCCAACCGATCGTTCGCCGTACTGTTTGCGTATGTGTTTGGTGATGATTCTTACAAATTCCTTCCGCGGCACCTCCTTTTCCTTGGTCAACGCATCGCGTATGGAATTGGCGACGCTGGATGCTTCTTCATGGCTGAAATTCCGTTGTATGAGGTAGTGCACCAGCATACCCCTCATGTACGGGATTCTCTTTTTTCCGTCTATGATCGTGGCCAAGATGCGATTTTCACGTCACAAAAGCGTTCTAATTCACTACAGACGGATCACTACCAAGTAGTAAATATAGAACGACAGCGATACTTGCAGCAACATCGGATGGCTGATAATTCAGGGGCTTTTGCCGTGTAACCAGTTCGCAGTTTGTTGGAGCCCGGAGGCAAGATTGACGGATGGAACATATCCAAGCCGATTCTTGGCGTTGGATATTTCGGCCAGGGATGATCTCAAATCTCCCGGTCGTGCAGGCCGGTATTCGGGTGTGATCGACGTTCACAAAACCGTATTCAATTCTTCCACAAGGTGGTTAATGGAGACACTTTGTCCACAACCTGATGTTTAGGATCTCGCCGTTGGCGTCGGGGATTCCGCTTGCGGCAAGGGTGCCGTCACCACGTCCTTGATGAACACAAAATCGCGAGATTGTTTGCCATCCCCGTAAATCTTTGGTCGGTCGTCGCGCATTATGTGGTCGACGAGTCTAGAAATGACCCCCGAATATTCCGAAGCGGAATCTTGGCGCGGTCCGAACACGTTGAAATAACGCAAGACAACCGTTCGCAGATCGAAAAGGTGGCTGTAAACGCGGCAGTAATGTTCCCCGGCGACCCTGGAAATCGCGTACGGTGATTGCAGTCAAGGTGTCAACGACTCCTTTTTGGCCGGTGTCGGGTCGTCTCCATAAGAGGCGGCAGTGCTGGCAAAAACAAATTGCCGAACCGAGTTCTTGCGGGCCGCATGCAAAAGACGCAAAGTACCATCGAGGTTTACTTCCTGTTCAAGTGTCGGATTTGCCACCGATCGGACAACTGACGTTATGGCGGCGTGGTGAAACACTACGTCCATTTTCTTGGTAGTTTGTGCCAGAAGATTTGCATTGCGCACGTCGCCTTCAAATACCTCCAGATCAGCTTGCATGGAAGCGGTATTCTCTCGTTTTCCTGCAGAAAAATCGTCTAGAACCCGAACCTGGTGTCCGTTTTGTAATAGCCGCTCGCAAACGTGCGAA
>CAYNZV010000040.1:32465-35773 GCA_964401715.1 uncultured Gemmatimonadaceae bacterium
GTCGGTGCGAGTTTTTTTGTGCCCAAACTGGTTGCACGGGATATTGGCATCCACAAGGAGTTGGTTTACATGTCGAATCCTCTAACAGAGCTGAACGGCCTTGGTCAAAGTGTATGGTTCGATAGCATAAGCCGGCGCCTGATCGTCTCTGGGGAGTTGTGCTCGTTGATTGAGAACGATGACGTTCGAGGCCTTACATCCAACCCCGCCATATTCGAAAAGGCGATATCCGGCTCCTCTGCTTATACCCCAGCTCTTCGAGCTATGGCGCGCACTGGGAAGGATGCCAAAGAAATCTACGAGGCCATCGCCATCGAAGACATTCAGTGGGTTGCCGACCTTCTAAAACCGGTCTATGATGCTACCTGCGGTCGCGACGGTTACGTCTCGCTTGAGGTTTCGCCTCATCTGGCTTTCGACACCTCGGGTACCGTGCGCGAGGCTCGCCGTTTGGCCAATCAGGTGGACCGTGCGAACCTGATGATCAAGGTGCCCGGAACCGCTGCCGGAGTTCCAGCCATAGAGCAGCTGATTGGCCAAGGTATCAACGTCAATGTGACCTTGTTGTTCGCGGTAGACAATTACATTCAAGCTGCGGAAGCATATTTCAGAGGTTTGGAGGCGCTCGCCGCGAAAGGTTTGGATCTAGATTCTGTCTCCAGCGTGGCCAGCTTTTTCATTAGCCGAATAGACTCGATGGTTGACGACATGCTGGAGGAAAAAGCGAGTGCAGGTGAAAGTTCGGCGCGCGATTTGATGGGCAAGGTGGCTGTCGCCAACGCCAAGGTAGCCTACGTAGCGTACAAGGAGCTATGCCAAAGCGATCGCTGGCTCAAGCTCGCTCAACGGGGGGGGCGCACCCAGCGGCTCTTATGGGGCAGCACCAGTACCAAGAACTCCGACTACAGCGATGTTTTATACGTCGAGCAGTTGATCGGTCCCGACACGGTCAATACGATGCCCGAAGCGACACTCAAAGCTTTTCGAGATCACGGTGTGGCCAAATCGACTATCGAAACTGATCCTGAAGACGCCAAATCCACGATGGCACAACTTGATGATATCGGGATTTCCATAGCCGAGGTTACCGACAAACTCCAGCTGGATGGCTTAAAGCTGTTCGAGGAGCCTTTCAACAGGCTCCTCGGGGAAATCCAATCCCAACGCGAAGCTACACCAAAACGCACCTGATTTGTTGCGCAGCAGATCGGTTTCTTTCCGAATCTCCCAAAGCGGTCGGTAGTGACTACGTCGTTCATGTCGGCTGAACGCATTCCAGATCCGTGTGTGCTGGTCATTTTCGGGGCTTCCGGCGATCTCACACGCCGCAAGCTTCTTCCCGCCATCTGGCATTTGAACGACCAGGGCCGTCTACCCGAACAGTTCGCTCTGGTTGGCGTTGCTCGCAGCCCGATGGACGATGATGGATTCCGAAATTATGTGGCCGAATCGATACGCGGCTTTGTGGCCGACTCCGACGCAGGAGCTTTCGATCAATTTCTCGGTAAGCTCTCGTACATTAGCGGTGATCCGCGAGATCCAGAAACCTACGCTCTCCTGAATTCCCATCTGAAAAACATTGACCAAACGCGCGGGACCAACAGGAACCGTTGCTTCTATTGCTCGGTGCCACCGCAGGTTTATCTGGAAATCGTGGAACAGTTGGGAAAAACGGGAATGCACGAGGAAGGCTCCGACGACGGCTGGGTGCGGATAATTATAGAAAAACCGTTCGGTCATGACCTAGGCTCCGCTCAAGACCTCAACTGGTCGCTGCATAAGGTTTTCGCCGAACACCAGATCTACCGTATAGATCACTACTTGGGCAAGGAGACCGTGCAGAACATCCTTGTTTTCCGCCTGGCAAACTCCATGTTTGAACCGCTTTGGAACCGTCGTTACGTCGATCACGTCCAGATTACCGCGGCCGAGACCGTCGGTATCGAGCATCGGGCGGAGTACTACGAAGCGGCTGGCGCCTTGCGAGATATGATCCAGAATCACCTTCTGCAGGTTATGTGTGTGATTGCCATGGAACCACCCAGCGCTTTCGATGCCGAAGGCGTGCGCATCGAAAAATTGAAAGTGTTGAAGTCAATTCGCCCGTTCAGCATAGGAGAAGTAGATCGGTATGCCGTCCGTGCCCAATACGCCAATGGCATGATTGACGGCGCAACCGCGACCGGCTACCTACAAGAAGAAGGCGTGGATCGAACATCAAAAACCGAGACCTACGCTGCGGTTGTGTTCACCATCGACAATTGGAGATGGCAGGGGGTGCCTTTCGCCATTCGCACCGGTAAGCGGATGGCCAAGCGTGCTACCGCAATAACCTTGCAGTTTCGCGAACCGCCGCATCTGATCTTCCAAAACAGCGATGTTCGGTGCAGCACGTTGACCATACGTGTTCAACCGGAAGAAGGCATATCACTGTCGTTCAGCGGCAAGACACCAGGGCCGGACATGGACCTCGGTACGGTCAAGATGGACTTCAACTATGAGGATACTTTCGGGGTACGTAGCCCCGAGGCTTATGAGACGTTGATACTCGATTGCTTTTTGGGAGATGCGACACTTTATGCCCATAGCGATTGGATCGGTAAATCCTGGGAGCTATTGATGCCGATACAGGAGGCGTGGAGTGCGTCGTCGGCCGCAAATGTTCCGTCGTATTCCGCAGGCAGCTGGGGGCCGTCCCAGTCGGCATCTCTGCTGGCGGGCGAAGGACGTCAATGGGTGGAGCTATAAATGAACAAACCGACTGTTGATCAACAAGCACGAGCAGAAAAGATAAAGCTGCTGCTCATGGACGTGGACGGCGTATGGACGGATGGAAGGTTGTTTTATGTTCCTGGTCTGCACGGGGAGATGGTGGAATCCAAAGCGATGAACACGCAGGACGGCATGGGTCTGCGCTGGGCGCACAAGGCAGGGATCCAGACTGGAGTTATCAGTGGTCGCGAATCACCGGCGGTGACTCACCGTGCAGAGATGTTGGGAGTGACCTATATCTACCAGAATTATCTGGAGAAGATCCCGCCGTACGAAGAGATCTGCGCCAAGGCAGGAGTGACCGACGAGCAGGTAGCATACATGGGGGATGATCTGACCGATCTACCGCTCATGCGTCGCGCTGGTCTTGGCGTTGCCGTTGCTAACGCCCGAGACGAAGTCTGCAGCCAAGCCGATTACGTAACCTTCGCATTAGGGGGAAATGGTGCTATCCGCGAGGTTATCGAGTTGCTCATGAAAACTCAAGGCTCATGGGATTTAATTCTGGAAAAATACGGATCAAGGTGACGCACAGT
>CAYNZV010000041.1:0-20314 GCA_964401715.1 uncultured Gemmatimonadaceae bacterium
TCTCGTTCAGGCAGGCGGCAACCCGTTGTATCCGTTCGCGATCAGAGCCGGCAATTCGGTAATTACGCCCAAAAATGGCCACCAAGGTGGTGTTTTCAGTCCCGGTTTTGTTGGTCATCAAACCTCGCCCAGCGGTTCACATATTAAGTATCAAGTCTTGTTCTTGTGACGATTGAAGACTTGTTGTAGTTCCCTTTGGCCCTTCGGCATCGAAAGCGAATTCTCCACAAAAAAGAGACCGCGAAATTTGATTAAGCCATAACTGCGGCAAAAGATACTGCAGGAATGTGCGAACCCAAATACCAAAGCTTGGTGGGAATCGTAAATGAAACATAAGGTTGTTTTCGGGGGTGAAGATGGACGGCATAAGTCGCGAGATGTGCAATTAGTACGGCGAAAACTCCGAGTTGGCCGGTTTGTCGTCCGCACAGCGGATTGAAACGACGTTGGATTTGATACGGCACGAGTTCAACGAATACAAACTCGAATGAATCGTTCTGATATAAGAGTATCTGCTGTCCGCCGGGCACTTCGAATGAGCGCGCGATCTATCGCAATTTGCAGGTCTCTTCCAAAACTAGGCCACATCGCCGATTGGAACATATGTGTTTATTTTTGCTTCAAGTGAAGAGGAACAAAAACCACGCAGTTCACCTCTGGAAGATTGCGGTTGGATGCTATACGACCTCCACAAATGCACACTATGACAAGGCGAAGTTAACAAGAAACGGAATGAGGAGAGCTGGACGAGCCGCCGCTGGGGTACGACGGCTTGGTTTTCCACTTGGGCCTGTGTTGCGCGAGACGGCTAGTCTTCGTGGGGGTAGTAAGAAGCGAGAACATCCAATGCCGCGCTTAGCTCGTCGACGGCGCCGGAGTCCGCCTTCTGTTTGGTCTTCATGGCGGCGACAATTACGGCATGGTGATCTCCCAGTTTCTCCAGATACTCCACGTGGCCGTCGTTGCTTGCTGTGACCGACTTGATGCGCTGAGCAAAAAAGTATTCTGCCATAACCTCGATGATGTTGGCGGCGTGTTTTTCTTTGTTGGCGACCCAGCGACTGAGCTGATTCATGGATTGAGCGTCCTTCTTTCCTGTCAACTCGCCGATCTTCGTAACTGCTTTACGGATGGTTTTGACATCCTCTCGTAGCTGGTCAATTCGTGCAGCGTCGTCGTAGATGCCGCACGGCACCTGGCAATGGGCGTGCAGATCGGCGCCGCCGAACAGCAGCGTCAGGCCTACGGCGGCAGCGAAAACGGTGCGTCGAGCTGTCAACATGCTGTTACTCCTTCGGGTTAAATTATTATACGCCAAGGTACTCAATCGGCGATCTGATGCCAGATTCGGCGGCGCTCGCCTAAAGGACGCTGACGTCATCATAGGCACTGCCGAAAGTAGCGCAAGGATCCAAGTTGAACGGCCCGAAGTCGATCCCCTGTGAATCTCTCCCAACCTCAACCTGATGCCCGATTGATCGAATGCAGACTTTAAGGTGGTAAATATTTATTACAATCCTATGTTTTTCGTCTCACCTCTTGCGTTTTCACCCTCGTCATTTCTCTAATCAAGTCATCTATCTCATGAAGGGACTTTTTTCTATATAAAATCCTACGCCCGTTACTACAGACTATCGCTAGATCTAAAAATCATGGTTCTATGACCCTTCATCAGTCTGGATCCAGGGACGGTGTGATGACATTCACAGAATTTTCGTCGAATCGGTCCGTGCGTCAGCGAGGGAACAAAGTCAAATTTATAGTGATGGTGATGATTCGTTAAAATGGAGAGGAAAAATCGTCAATTCTTCAACAGTTTGATGATTCTCCTAATTCTTGGGAATGGCCTGAAGTCCAATCTCAAGAATTTATGTATGTACTGACTGGAGAATACAAATACTCCAGATGAACCCTGATGGTGTCGTCAGTTGACTGAGGGACGAAACAGGCACCGCTTGCGGTTTCAATCTGGATGGTTTGAACACCGACGAAGGTCGTGTTGACCAACATACGCTCGCCGGAATGACCTGCCGTGTTACTGTAGCTTTTGTTTCGTGCTACCAGGAAGAGCAATCCCAATGACCACAGCTGCTTGTTCAATGGACTTTGTTTCGATGCTGAAACATTTTTTTATCGAATCGTCGAATTGGCAGCTACACTATGCTCAAATGGAGAACATGCGCGAGCGCAAGAAAAAACAGTGGAAATTACACCTTTCGGTGCTCCGATGTACTGTTCGTGCAGTGCCTCGGAGTTCAACGGCGTCGAATAGCTGAGTTCAATGCCCACTCTGGATAGTGATCCACCAGATCGGCGTCTGTTGTCGGCTTGCCCAACGGTTGAGGTGGTACGCGGAATGGCCCGGTCATGGCGACCATATCGCTAAAGCCATGCGCCAAACCGACACTGCGCAGAACTCTTGCTGAAGGTATGTTGAAAGGCGCGGTTCCAGCCACAGGAAAACAGCCTTGCTGAAGTATCCAGTCACCGGCGGCTGAGACCACGGATCTGCCAAAACCTTTTGTCTGCTCGTTAGGCGCCACATCGACCCCGATCTCCATGAACGGCTGACCAAGATCTCGCACCGTCGCCAGTGCCCTCAAATCACCGCCTAAGCATATTCCGAACGCTGCTACAGCTTCGGTCGATGTATAACAATGCCAGAACACTTCCTGGTCCGCCTTCGCGAGCTCCGCAGCGGATAGCTGCACGATGTCGTGGCTGATCCGTGAATGCCAACTAGTCTGGTCCGCAAAGAGCCACCAGCTGGGCCCCCATATGCTGAACCCGCGCGGAACCGCCACGCGGCCGAGCTCATAGGCGCCGAAGACTGAGAATAGCAACTCAGGTTCGAGATTGGCACAGACTTGCCCCAACTCCGAAGTCCACGAATCGCGCGCCACGATCAGGTAGTGGCCATCGCAGCTGACGGCGCGGACTTCGAACTTTGGATCTGGCAAGCCAATAACAGGTACTTGGTCGGTGCTGCCGAGAGAAAGTGGTATCTGTTGGCGATCTTTCAGCCACGTTTTCACGGATTGTAGAAGGAAGTTAGAGAGCATCGCGTGGGCGGGATTCGTAAGTCGGCGAGCTTACTCGTCGGCTCCACCTTTGTCCTTGCTGAGGGCAAGATCTTTTGCGTGGAGGAAATCTTCGAGATCCATTCATGCAAAGCAACACAAACATATTGCTTGAGACCACTACATTTCTTGTGATGATAACGAAATGCGAGGCTAAGACAACACGTCCAATTAGGAGATGAAGATCTCGCCCGTGCGATCTCAAACAGGTGCAAACCACCCAGAACGATTCAACGTAGGCAAAGGAAAATGAGCCTCGCCGAATGGAGCGAATACGTAACTGAGAACAAGGATTACCTGGGTAAATAAATCTGTGATCAGATGCCAAAGACGGCATTAGCTAACATTCTTTCAGGCCTTGTTTCCATTATTTTCTGTTGCATAAACAAGGGGCCATCGAATGGACGTTCGCAACCGTGAATCTGGAGATTGCCGACTTTGGCGTCGTCAAAAGAGCCGACAACGTTGCTCCGTCACGTTTACCAACACCTCTATCTTCGGCAGGATATCTGAACGACGATTCCGGCAGCCCGTTCCCTGCTCCGCCAGCCACCACCTCGACAACGGCGGACGTGATGCCTACCTATTAATGGTCCATATGATTGACCTTCGGAGATCGAATTTCTCCCGTGGCCGGCAGGCAGTAGGTCGTTTCCGCCGCGGTGTGTAGTTACAGGACCAAGCCTCCTTTTCCGAGCGGGGTAGAAATGGCGACAGGAGTAAGCATAGTTGTTCCCGGAGACGAGCCAATACAGATCGCTGGTTCCAAACATCTGCGTCGTCTGGAGGCTTATGGAGAGGTGGCCGTTTTCGAAGGCCGACCTACTGACTTCGCGGAGAAGATCGAACGGGCTCGAGATTGCGAGGTGATCATCAACTCTCGAGGTGTGGTGTCGTGGCGTGAGCCGGAGTTGCGCGCGCTACCGCATCTGAAGATGATTGCCACCTGCTCCATCGGTACCGACATGATTGATTTGGAAGTGGCCCGAGAGCTCGGCATCGTGGTATCGAACCAACCGGGACGCACGGCTCCGGTGGTGGCCGAGCACATGTTCGGCCTAATGTTTGCCGTTGCCAAGCGAGCCGCCTTCCAGACGGCCGAATTGCGGGAGCATCGATGGACGAGACGTATGAATCTCACCATCCAAGGTAAAGTTCTGGGTGTGATAGGCACCGGCAATATCGGGGCCGAGATGGCGCGGCTGGGAAATGCGATCGGCATGGAGGTAATTGCTTGGACCTTCCGGCCTTCTTCCGAGCGTGCGGCGCAGCTTGGGGTCCGTTTCGTCACCCTTGACGAGCTATTGTTAACGGCTGACGTAGTGAGCCTCAACGTCGCGCTGACCGGCGACACCCGCAAAATGATTACCCGGCGCGAGCTGGAAATGATGAAGAAGGACGCCATCCTGCTGAACGGAGCCCGCGGCGACGTGCTCGATCTAGATGTACTGGCAGAGGTGCTGCAGGAAGGTCATCTGGGTGGTGCGGCGCTAGATGTCTACGGCGAGGAGCCGTTTGTCAGCGGTCATCCGATTAAGGCGTGTGAACAAGTGGTTCTGACACCGCATCTCGCCGACCAGACACCGGAAGGAATAGACCTGCTAAACGAAGGTGCGGTAGACAATGTCATAGCATTTCTTGAGGGAAATTCGCGCAACAACGTCGCGGTCTAACCTGCTCTATATGGGCAAACAATGAAAGGCAACTCATGATCAAGATCGGATCCAATCTGCTCAGCCTCGAAAAGGGAACTAGCATCGAGGATTTTCTTGCCGTCGCCAGCGATCTGCGGCTGGATTGCGTCGACTTCCATTTCCGCGGCTTCGCCTCGTCCGATTCGGAATATCTCTCCTCCATCAAACGAACCTGCTTGAACTACGGGCTACCGATCGGGTACATCGGATGCAGCGTGGGTTTCGCCGGCACGGCTGAACAGCGTCAGGAATCCGTTGACCTCTGTCGGAAAGCGACTGACCTGGCACTTTTTCTCGGCTCGCCCATCATCCGGGTGTTTTGCGGCAGGATGCCGGATACAGGGGAAGACGGGGGCGATCCGTGGCCACCGATGATCTCGGGATATCAGGAAGTGAGCGACTACGCGGCTTCCAAGGGCATAGCTGTGGGTCTGCAAAATCATCCCTCTACCGGCGACGACATGCTGCGCATCCACCGGGAAACCGACCGCGGCAACTTTGGCATCATCATGGACACCGGGCAGTGGATCGGCTCTCCCGGTTCTTATCCGAAAGACGGTGATCCGAAGGACATCGACTTCTACCATTTCATGGAGCAGGTGATGCCGCACACGTTGTATGTGCGCACCAAGTTCTACCAGATCGAAAACGGTATCGACCAATGGCTGGATTACGAGCGCATTCTGCCCATACTGAAGGGCGCGAACTACAACGGATGCATCTCCATCGTCTACGAAGGACAGGCTGAAGACCGGATCGAGCAGGTCCGGTTGGCAGCTAAATATCTACGCGAGAATCTAGCGGGTTATTAGGGGAATCAGACCTCCGGATCCACCTCGTATTTCTTCACCGCTTCCGGGTTGAGTTCCACCCCCAACCCCGGTCGTCGGGGGAGAGCCAGAAGCCCGTCTTTCATGGCCAGCTCTTCGGCAACCAGCTCCCGCCGCAGCGCGCTTTCAGACAGCTCCGCAGGTAGGAACTCGATGAAAGGACAGCAGCTGCTGGCAGCGCACAGATGTGCACTGGCGGCAATGCCGATGCCGCTCTTCCAGCAATGGGGTACGACGAGGCGCCCTCGGTCGGCGGCGATATCGCGTACCTTGCGGGCTTCGGTGAATCCTCCAACCCGTCCTACATCCGGCTGTAACACGTCAATCAAACCTCGGTCTGCCAGATCCAGAAACTCCCAGTGGGTGTTCTGCCATTCCCCCGCCGCGATGCGAATGGGGGAGCGGGACGCCAGCTGAGCGTAACCGTCCAGGTCGTCGATATCGATCGGTGTTTCCACAAAAAAGATGTCGTATGACTCCAGCCGGTCCAATACCCTCAACGCCTCTTTGGCGTTGAACCAGCAATAAGCGACGTCGACCATTAGGACGAAGTCGGTGCCCACCGCTTCTCTACAGGCGGCAACGGTTTCCACGATCTGCTCATCGGTGCCGGCGACGGAGTTGTGAGTGTATGGTCCCTTTATACAAACCTCCAGCTTGCCGGCACGAAAACCACGTTGTTGCGCCGCGATGGTTTTCTGCACCAGACTGTCGCGGCACTCCTCGACGGATCGTCCTGTCGGCAGCAAGCTCGCGTACGGTGTGATGTGGTCCTTCACTGGTCCTCCCAGTAGCTGGTAGATCGGCTGCTTCAGTGCCTGACCGCGGATATCCCAGAGCGCCATGTCGATGGCACCCAAGGCGCAAATGAGAGCACCCCGCCGACCTGTCATTTTCGAGCCGGAATAGACCTTCTCCCACAAAGTCTCCGGTTGCAGCGGATCGGCCCCGATCAACATCTCCTCCAACCCCAACCCCATACAATGGGTGCCGCGCGAGCGAATACAGGCGCGGGCAATCCAAGGGTTGGTGTCGGTTTCGCCAATGCCAGTCAAGCCCTCGTCGGTGTGGACCACCACGACGAGGTCGTCCTGTGCTGAGCTACACGCCTCGGAATCGAAATCGGGAACCAGCAATACGTGACAATCGATCTTAGTAATCTTCATTTTCGCGTCTTCCTCTACTCGAAGTATAATCCTACATACCACGAGCAAACTGAGTTATTGGGGGAGGTGAAGCAAGGTACGTTCATCCGTTGGGACCGAGTTCACGGCTGCTGACGTTTTCATCTAAAATCCTTGACCTCGTCAAAAATCTCCATAGCAGCCAGAACAATACGGCCGACCCTCCTATATCGGCCAACAAGACCAACATCGTGGCGCGACTGCCCCAGGTTTCGAACAGTTGACCGATGATCCAAGGAACGGACATACCCCCAAGACTCGAGCCCATGAAGAACCAACCAGAGATACGAGCGCTCCATTGCAGCCGACTCTGAGCCAGATTCAACAGGGATGCGAACATGGAAGCAATGGAAAGACCGGCGCCCAAAGTGGCAACCCACAGAACCCAAACCGAACCGGGAAAAACCACCACGATTCCAACACTGAGAATAGCCCCGACAATATCGGCTAATAAGATTACCTGCGGTTCAACTCTCTTGGAGACGGGGATGGCGGCCAGTCGGCCAAAAGCAAATGCTCCCCAGAAAACGGAGGTCAGATAGGCAGCCGTCGTCTCGTTGGCCAGATTCATTTCGTAGGCGTAGGTGTAGATCCATCCAGCAAATCCGACTTCGGCGCCTACAACGGTGAATAAACAGGCAGCCACGAGAATAACTGCCGGCCAAGACACCGGGCATTCAGGCGGTTCGTTGGTGGACATTGCGTCGGTGGCTATGGTAGTCGGGCTCTTCAGGCTCAGAATCGAGAGGGCAGCAGGGAGGGTGAAGATCGCCAGGGTCCAGTAAGCCCAGGCGATACCTCCGGTAATGCCGATCGCTTGACCCACAACCAGCGGTGCCACAAATGCACCAGCGCCAAAGAAGAAGTGCAGGCCGTTCATGAAGGGGGCAAGATTATCTGGGTGGTTGCGCACGAGCATGGTGTTGCCGCCCACCTCGATCGTGCCCTCGGCGATGCCTAAAGTGATCATGGCCACTACCAACGCCGCCAATGACGGCAGCAACGGGACCGCTGTAAGAACCATGGCCATGAGACCAATAGCGATCGCCATCAGCGGGTGGCCCGGTACGCGATCGAAGAGCCGACTGGAAAATTGGATGCCCGCCAGATATCCAAGTGATCTGCCGACGAACAAGCTGCTGATGAGATCAAGATTGCTTCCGGTCTGAGCGGCCAGCGCAGGGACAGTTGGACCTAGAGACGCGGAGGCTAGACCAAAGGCGGCAAAAGAGAGAAAATAGGCGAGGGTCCTCCGCAGATCTGTCGGGTCCGTGGTCAAACTGCGGCCCTATTGCTATTGCCGTAGACTGGGCAGCCTTTTAGCTTGCTCAACGAATCGATGTTAGATTGCCAGTCTTTGCCGAGGAAAAAGCAATGAGTGAGACGACCCGTATTGAAAATGTGACCGTAGTTGACGTAGCAGCCGGCACTCTGTTGCACGACCGGGTGGTACACTTGCGGGGTGAACACATCGTCACCTCCGAACCAGCACCGTCGGGTCCAACAGATGTTACCGGCGAGTCCATCGATGGGACCGGGCTCTTCCTCTGTCCGGGACTTATAGATTCTCACGTACATTTCTTTCTGGACGCCGGTTCCGATCCGCGCTCTACTTACCTCGAAGCCAACGACAAAAAAAGGATGGAGTGGGCCCGCAGCAATGCCCGGAAAGCAATCGATGCCGGTATCACGACGATGCGCGACACCGGTGCGCCGGCGCCGTTGATGTTCGATCTCATCGAGGAGATCGAACAAGGCGAGATCGTTGCCCCTCACATCATCGCCTGCGGCTATGCGCTGATGCGCCCAAAGGGTCACTGTCACTTCTTTGGTGGCGAGGTAGCTGACCTAGGCCAGCTACGGGACAGGCTCGAATGGTTGTTGTCGAAGGGTGCGGGATTCGTCAAGCTGATGGCCTCCGGGGGCGGCTTGACCCCAGGTACGGTTCCCCACGAAGCCGATCTTCCCTTCGAACTAATGCGGGAAGCGGCCGATTTTGCCCACTCCAACCGATTGACTACCACTGCTCACTGCCACGCCACTGAAAGCATCGAGCGCGCCATTGTAGCTGGTTTGCCCATGATCGAGCACGCCACTATGGTAGAGCCGCCAGGAGTCTATCGCTACAACGAGGAAATCGCGCGTCGCATCAAGGATGCGGGTATTATCGTTGGGCCCACTGTGTTCAGTGCGCTACAGACGGCGCAACGGTTCCGCGAAAAAGGGGTTTCTCACAATCCGTCCGATCTGGCGGCGGTGGAACGATTGGAAGGCCGGCTGACGAACACCGGCCATTTCTACCAACTGGGGATCGACATGATGGCCGGCACTGACTGTGGTTGTACCGACACTCCGTTCGACTCTCTGGTTGATGAGTTGCTCACCTATGAACGGGCGGGGATCCCTGTGCCCGAGGTTGTGGCCATGGCGACATGCGGCAACGCCGGGTTGCTGCGCATGGGTGCGGTCGGCGAAATCAAGCCGGGGTATCGCGCCGACCTTATCTTGCTGTCGGTCAATCCCTTGGAGTCGTTGGAGGCGCTTCGACATCCACAACGAGTTTTCAAGTCGGGCAAGCTCGTCCACGACAAATCGACGGTGGCTTCGATCCCCTGAACCTTCGCTGAGTGCTGACGTCCGCCGGTCCGGTGAGGCAACGGCGCTGGCTATCCAGTTCCTGATCATGAGAGTCGTCATCGGTGCGCAGCCTATCTGGACTTGGATCCCGTTCAGTCTGGTGATGGCTGCGGTAGCGGCTGCATGCTTTGGAAACACCACCGACCTCCTCCTTGACACCCACGACGCTGAGACTTTTCGCGACAACCTCGCAGTTAGCCTTGATTTCTCCTTCTTTTTCACCACAGACAAGGAGCTACCTTCCGGCAGACCGCTGGCGGAACTGGTCAAGTGGCTGGCTTACCTTCTCGGAGGCAACAGACCAGCCTGGTTTCACCTTGTCGTCGTAATTCTGCACACCAGCGCTTCGATCCTGCTCGCTGTTTGGGCGCTTCAGGTTGGATGCAAACGCCGCACTGCTTTCATCGGCGCATTGTTTTTCCTGATCAACGTGGGGCACTTCCGTGCTGTCCACGCCATCTCGGTGTTAGATTATCCTCTGGCAGCCAACCTGGCATTTGGCAGCATGGTGTGCTGTGGCCGCTACTTCGCAAATCGGCGGCTGGCTTGGGCGGCTGGGTGGCTCGTGCTGCTGTTGGCGGCGATGATGGCTCATCTATCCGCCGTGGTAGTACTGCCGCTCTGTGCCTTCTGGGGGTGGTCGCTGAGGTTGTCTCCACGAGAATACTGGGGGGCAATTGCACTGGCCGTTACGCTCCAGCTTGCGTTGGCGGGTTACCTGTTGGCGGCCAGTGCAGAAGAAACCAGCACTGGACAGGCGTTGGCAACCTATGTAACTGGAAACTTCGCCGAGCTGTCAGTGGGTTTTTGGCGGGTCTTGTTCGCGCTCGCAGGCCGTACTGTCACCACTGCTCACTGGGTGCCAATAACCCTTTATGATCTGGCTGAGTGGGAAGTATACGTCGGCGCGGGGGTGGTGGTGCTACTGATATGGGTGATAACGCGTGGTGCTATGCCAATGGCGTTGTACGGGTGCTGGACGGTGTTTGCATTGATTCCATTTGCGATCCTCAACGAGCAAATCGTCGTGAACGTGCCCGCCGGTCCATCGAGGTATCTCTATCTGGCCACGGCAGGAAGCTCGATGCTTCTGGCGCACGCGTGGTGTCTTCTGTCGGAACGTTTCGGGCATCGCAGGGAGATTGCGGTTGCGGTTGGGGTTGGGGCAATCGTGCTCAGTAGTTACTTGGCCTTGAAGAAAACGGAGGCCATTTCTCTGTATACCTCGGCTCGAAGCTACGTGGCAAGAAACGAGGTGGAAACCGGCATACATCAACTGCGCCGGGCCATCGCCAGGGAATCCAACCTGATCGATCTCGAAGACGCTTACGATCGCTTGTGTTTTCTCGTCATCGGGCGAGGTGACGACCCAACCGAAGACCTGGAAGTAGCCATCGCCAAATTTCCCAATAATGGCAAGTTCCAGATCTACCTCGAGGTTCTCCGCTCGATGGATGAGTCAGAGACTGGTCGAGCCTCTGCGGGAGTGCGCTTGGACGAGCTTTCCGAGCTGGCACCTGGAAACACTATTTTCATAGCCCAGACTTACCAGAACTACGGAGACGGCGCCTATCAGAAACTGCGCTTCGCGTCATCGATAGAAGCGTTCCGTCGAGCGCTGGATTTCGATCCGGAGCGGTTAGCGGCGCGGATAAACCTCGGCTGGGCCCTGATTACGGAAGGCAAGTCTGGAGAAGCGGCTGAACAATATCAATACGTGCTTTCTGGCGGGCAGAACAGCATTGCCCACTTCAATCTGGGTCTGAGCTATCTGGCCAGTGGTGCTTACGAAGAGGCTCGCCTGGCTTACCAAACGGCCATGGAGGTTCATGGTATCTCCGAAGCGGAACGTCTTGGTGTACCCGGGCACCTCCGATTACTCATAGCGCATGGTCCTCACTCCAAGGTTGCCGGCGAAATTGCCCAATCCTACTGGTTAGGCGAGTGAATTCTTTCTGTCATGGGCAACCAGTTACCTGGACAAAACGCGTATAGAAATTTTGGCTGCAGTACATTACAATAGTTTCCGATATTCATAAAGGTGAGTAACCGGTGTCAACTCACGTTGATGCACGCTGATCATATAACGAGGTAGAAAGCTATGGCAGAAGAGGTCGAAAGCGCCCACGGAGGGGACGACGAGCCGAGTCTTCCCATGAGTCAGAAGGTCGGAATTGTTATGGTCGCCCTGGGTGAGGAAGTGTCCGGAGAAGTGATGAAGCACCTCGGCGATTTCGAGATCGAGGAGATAACCGGTTCGATCGCGGCATTGAAGAATATCTCCGTCGATGTAATCGACCAGGTCCTTGAGGAGTTCGAATCGACGCTGATGGCCGGCGAATGGATTTCCCAGGGAGGCATAGACTTCGCCCGCGCTGCCCTCGAACGCGCGTTGGGCCCACGCCGCGCACAGGAGATTCTGGAACGGGTAGGAACCAAGGTTTCCTCCGGGTTCTACATTCTCAAGAACGTCGCTGCCGATCAGATCGCCCCGTTCATATCGAACGAGCATCCACAAACGATCGCCCTGATTCTGTCCCAGCTGGAATCGGCCCAGGCGGCGGGAATCCTTTCGCAGCTACCCGAGCGCCTACAGGCAGACGTCGCTTATCGCTTGGCCACCATGGAGAACATCACACCCAACGTTATTAAGGAGATTGAAGAGGCCCTCGAGCAGTCGCTTCGCGACATGTTGGGAGGCGACCAGGACGTGGGTGGACCCAAGGTTGTCGCCGACGTCCTGAACCTGACCGGTTCTAGCGTCGAAAAGGCCGTCCTCGACCAGATGGACGCCCAGGACCCGGAAGTCGCAGAGTCGGTGCGCAATCTCATGTTCGTGTTCGCCGACATCGTCAAACTCACCGACCGTGAGATTCAGACTCTGTTGCGAGAAGTAGACCAGAAAGATTTGGTGGTTGCCCTGAAAAGCGCCGAGGAAGAGCTTAAAGAGAAAGTACTGGGCAACATGTCGGAGCGCGTACGTACATTTATTACTGAGGAGATGGAGTTTCAGGGCCCGATGCGCTTGAGCGAGGTAGAGGAAGTGCAGCTGCGCATCGTGCAGCAGGTAAGGCAGTTGGAGGAGCAGGGCCAGGTCACCATTGTTCGCGGCGATTCGGACGACCAGTTTGTCTAGAGTTCGCAAGATTCTATCTTCCAGCCTTTGAGCTCGTCGTCCCCTGAGCGGCGTGACTGCGGGCTTCTTTATTTTCGGCGTTCCTTCGACAATTTTCTTTGATAGCACAAACTCCTGGTCAAGCATGGTCTTGACCGCCTGTGCGCGAACTGTTTTTATCCTCTCGTTACGATCTCCCCTCATCTCAAGCCTAACGCCGTGGCAGTTACTATTGTTCGAACCGTGCGTCCGAGCCCGGAATGGCAGGACACCCTCATCCGCATTCGCATGGGGCAGCGCGTGGTGATCGATACCGAAGAGGTGTGGTCGCCCGACATGCGCAATCAGATCGTGTGGTGTGGGGCCGATGGGGTCTACAACTACGCGGCAGGTGAGGGATATCTGTTACCCGGAACTAACGTCGGGGCTCTCGTCGGGCGCATCGGCAGCAACCCGGTCTTTGCGATTGGCAGTCGACATGACTTCATAAGCGAAGAGGAAGGAGTTCTGCATGTTGCCATGAACGAGAATCCGCAGTTCAACAACCAAGCCGGCAAACTCAGTTCGCATATCATCCTCTTCGACGATCCTTGAGTCATCTGTCTGTACAAAAACAGCTAACACCGGATTCTTTGAGTGAGTACCTGCGGGCGTGGGTGCCAGCCTGTTTGCCGACTGCGCCAGCTGTCTGTCGAATTGACGAAATCTCCGCTGGCGTCTGGGAGGTAGAGACGGAGGAGGGCGTACTGGTGGTGGCAAAACACCAAGTGTTTGCCGATGACTTCTATCATGCGGCCAATGATCTGCTTCAGGTCGAGGAGCGGCTGTTGGATTTGCTCGGAACGGCGGATTGCTCCGTACCGAGAATACTGGGCGTCGATCCTGAGACGCGATTCATATTTTTCGAACACAAAGGACGGCATACTGCAGACGATCTTTGCCAAACCGCTTCGTCCTCTGTCAGAAACGAGCTAGGCAGAGCGCTTACCAGGGAGTTTTGTCATATCGAGGTTGCTTTGTCGGATCACGCGGCTGATGTCAACCCACTCATCTCGCCGACGGGCAGCCGTGAATATCTTGCAAGGAAAGATGTGCAGGCGCTGCGTGGCGCCGAAAAGGGACTGCAGTGGTTAGCGGGTAGCCAAACAAAGACTCACCGGAAGCAATGCGAGCTTCTCCATGCTCTCACCGACAAGATCTATGCGCGGCCACCCACGTTGGGAAGTATGGATTACAATGCGCGCAATGTCGTTGTCGACGGGGACACAGGCAAACCTTGTTTCATCGAGTTCGCCAAGATCGGGTGGGACCGACCAGAGCGTCGTCTCGTTCAGTACAGCACTGGTCTTGGGGCAGGGAAAGCCAAGGGACGTTTCGTCAGCCTGATGACATCCGAAACGGCACAGTTTTACGCCGCGGCTTTACCGGAGGACGCTAAGGGGCGGTTGTTGGCGTTGGATGGCCATCATCTGCATTTTCACCTCAACGCATTTGCGATGCTGCTAGGGGCGCTGGAAAGCTCAGACGAACCGGCGAATCGAGCTCTGCTTGCGGTGTGGCGTCAACCACAGCTGCGCCAAAGGCAGCTCGTCGAAGCGATAACTGCTACGCTGAGCGACGATCCGCTCTGCGCAGAGCTCAGAAGCTCGATCGCAGCGCTGGAAGGGAACCCATTTGCAGGAGAGAACCGATGAACGAATCGAACAATCTCGATTTTCGACCACGGGCGCGTGGTTTGGTTACCGGCGATCTGCCGTGGCTGGCACGCATCGCCGACAAAGTGCGAGCCGTGAAGGCCGGTCGTATCGGAGACTACGTCTTCCCGTGAGGAGCTGACCAGCGCTTCCTGGAGGAAGCGGGAATACCGTCAGATGATTTTTTCGAGATGGTCTTGTCGTCGCCGGACGATGAGACACTTGTCGAAAAGATGAAGGCGCATCTGCGTCAGAAGGGCGATTAATATTCGATCGTGCCCACTAATCAAGCTTTTGTCATAGATAAGAATCTCGGCGCTCGCTGGGACGAGGAGGAGGCCGATCTTCCTACCACCAATTCGGTGGATTTGCCGGTAGTGAGTCCAAGTGACGAGCAGAAGTACCTGTTTGACATGCGTGGTTGGCTGCTGTTGCCAGGGATCTTGTCTCCTGCCGAATGCACGGAGATGCGCGCCTACTGCGAGCAGCTGCACAACAACCCAGAATCGCTTCCGGAATCTGAGCGCTCAGTCATCGCCGGACCGTTACAGGAGTTGACGGATCACCCCGTGGTGGTGGGTTTAATGAACGAATTCGTTGCCTACCCCGGGCTTTCGAGTCAGGAGTGTTACGGTTTCCGTCAGGAATCCGCCAGCCTCGTTTACCGCGAGGTTGGGGACGGAGCATTCAAACCTCACAACGGCAACGGCATGTTGAGGTTTCCCGGAGACTCTCATCTGTACCGCTGCATTCCCGGCAAGGCAAACTCAGGACTCACTCGCGTCGTGTGGGAACTGAATCCGGTGACTGTAGGCAACGGCACCTTGGTTATTACTGGCAGTCACAAGGCGGTATATCCAGCGCCGGAGGTGATACATTCTCCCGATTCACCAATCTGGGATACGTACACCTGTCCAGAGGGCAGCCTGTTACTGTTCACCGAGGCTCTCACTCACAGCGCGCGGCCGTGGGTCGATGCCGACCGTCCGCGAATTGCCATCTTCAGCTGCTACAACACGGTCAACAGCAAATGGCACAACTGGGATCCCCATCCCGAGCTGGTTGCGGCCATGCCCGTTAAACGGCAGACGTTGTACCGACCGGTCCACGTGGCCGGGAATTTGGTGGGGGGCGAGATTGCGTAGTCAATTTATTTGGAAACAACGACGCCGAGTGGTACTGCATTGACTGAACCGGGCACAATCGCTGCCAAACGCTGCGACAGCGCGCGATTGAGGGATTACATGGAACAGGGATACACCATCTTCGAAGGGGTCTACAGCGAAGTGGAGATGCAACACTGGCGAGACGAATTACTCCGGCTCGAGGAGACATCTGCCGGTATTCACCAGCAAAAACGCAGCTGGTGGTTTGGGAATATGCTGGAACGTTCGCCGGCGCTGATGTGGCCGGCCTTGAGTAATCCGGTGATCCTCGATTTCGCCGAGGACTTAGTGGGGCCGTTCCTGCAACTGGACAATCTGACCTTGGCTGCTTTCCCGTCGGTTTCCAAGGAAGAGGCAGAGGGGCGCGTTTCTGGTTGGCATCGCGATCGCTGGGGCAGCATGTCGACGGGCAACTACGAGCGTCCTTTGTCGATGAACGCGATCTGCTATCTCCAGGATTTGACCGATGCATACGGCCCGTTGCGGGTGATTCCGGGATCCCATATCGAGCCCGTCCAGATCGTGGCGGATGGTAAGGAATTGCCGCATCCGGACGAGTTGCTCGTGCACATGAAGGCAGGCGACGTGGTGTTGACCCATAATCGTCTCCTGCATTCCGGCACCCCAAATACCTCGGGCGAACGCCGCTTCTTCTTCAGCGTTTATTACAATGTCAGCTGGCTCAAGTACACCGACACCTTCGATGGACCCAACTGCCGGCAGCTGATTCAATGGGCGCGGGGGCGCAACGACCATCGGGCCTTGCGTCTATTAGGGGTGGATGACCATCTACAGGCGCGCGGCAACAGTGGCTTCCAAGAGGCTGATGAGGACCGCTGGGAAAAGTGGAAGGACGAAGATCGCGCGACGTTGACCGAAAGTGAGTGAGAGAGGTGCCCCGTAGGACGTAAGAGAGTAGTCGAAGAGCAGAGGGGATTCACGGCCCCGGCCGATGAATTTTCCGAGTTACGGCGTTTTAGCCGTTTTCGTAGGCTAGGGCGCAGGTTGCCGGGGAGCCATCTTCCTCGGCGAATATCTTACCATATTCTTGTCGGGACACCTCTCGCGTACTGATCCCGCGGTACTGAAACTGCAGTGCCCGACGTCGATGAGAAGTGCTGTTCGGCGGTGTATAATGGGGGATCATGGCGGTGAAATAGATGACCCCTCCCGCTCGAAGTTCCACGGGGACCGCTTTCGTTTTGTCAATGCGCTCGGGGACGATCTCGCAGTCGGTGGTGTGATGATGGCGCAGAGGCAAGTAGTTTCCGGGAAGCATATGCATACAACCGTTCTCGATGGTTGCATCGTCGAGGGCGATCCACGCAGTAACCCTGCTTTCAAGCGGCAGGTAGTTGAAGTAGGCGTTATCCTGGTGCCACGGTTTTTCGGCGCCGATAAATGCTGGTTTGCACAGTGCCATGTCCGCCTGCATCACCGCTTCTTCACCCAACAGCTGCTCGACGAACCCTTGGATGCGAGGGTGCTCGACGAGGGCGGCCAGTGATGGGTGTTGCCTGTTGTACTCGGTCAGCTTGCGGTATTTGGTTTCCGCTTCTGTCGGTAGAAGCGTCAACGGATCGATCCCTTTCTCGAAATGGATGGCAAAGTTGCTGTTGGGATCGAGCACCTGTTTGCCCGAATAATTCTGGGTGGCTTCGTGACCCCTTTCCTCGATCCGTGCTTCTCCAGTATGCGCACGTTCCATCAGCTCTCTGCAGATCTTGCTAAGCGCACTTCGAGCTTCTTCCACCTCCTGAGCACTGAGGACGTCCTCGAAGGCCAAGTAACCCCGTTGGTGGTAACAGTCGATGTGAGACTCATTCAACTGCGCGGGGCAAACTTCCATCTTCGATCTTTCTGTGTTCATCTCGCTTTTGGCGTTTGGACTCCCAGTAATGCAAGATAACTTGCTGCAAAGGGGAGCGCCAAATTAGGAAAAAAGCTAATTGGTATTTAGATGTGTCGGAGACGCAATTTGTTTTGCCACACTATCTCGATGATAGGAAGTGTAGAACCGATTCGCAAACGGTCAGGAGCCCACAAGCACGGGTGCTTCGCAGGCGCGATCGTGGAGGTCGGCGAAATCGGAACTGCCGTCGTCGTCCACGAGCTCCGTGCGGCACCCCCAATCATCGACCGGCTGGTTGCCGAGCTCAAAGAACTCCCACATCTGCCGTTGGGTTGCAAAGTAGACACTCACTTCGCCGGGTCTTACTAGCCTTACCAATCGGCGTGGTAGCGAATGGTCTGCTTGTTCGACGCGATATCGACTCAAGGCCGTCTCGTCCATTTCGACCCCCAACCCCGGTTCTTCAGGTACGCGGGCGAATCCTCCCACCACCGGGATACGGGCAGTCAGCAGGCTGTTCTCGTACAGCTCGTGACAGGTAATCGTTGGCCATTGGGCGTGGGTTAGCACTGCGCTGAGATGCAGCGACAGCGTCGTGGTGGGGCCGGCACCGACCATCTGCAGGAAGAAAGGCATGTTGGCTTCGGCAGCGACGTGAGCTTGGCGCACGATTCGGGATAGTCCACCACCTATTACCCAGCCGTCACAAACGCCTCCCATCTCCAGACCGATGCGCGCCGGGATTGTGCCGTAGTGATGGGCGATTGCGCTTTCGATTTGTGTGCGCAGATAACGATTTCCCGAGGCATCGTTACGGATGATCGGGTCCTCGAAAATCTTGATCTTCGGGAAGGTCTGTTCCAGTTCCCGCAATACTGGCACGGCGTTGGAGGCGTTGTTCAAGAATCCATTCCAGTCGGCGTCGATATGAAAATGATCGGGGGTAGCGTCGCTGATCTGTCTGATAGTTTCCCGCACGTCGTGCCATGGGCGGGTTTTTATCTTCATCGAGGTGTATCCCAGGGCAACTGCTTCGCGGGCTTCACTGGCGTAGAGCTCCGGAGACATGTCGTGGTCCCAGAAGGCGATCGCACACCAGTCGCGACACTTGGATCCCAAGAGCCGGTAGACCGGGACGCCGGCCAGCTTTCCGGCCGCGTCCAGGAGTGCCATTTGTAAGCCGGCGCCGAGGGAATCGTCCCAGATCAACTCGGCCGGCGGCCGTCCAATAACGCCCTCGTGGTCTTGCACCCGGCCCCAAGTGTAGTTCTGGACTGTTTCTCCCCAACCAACCACGCCGCCATCGGTTTCGACGCGAGTTATCTCCAGCTCGGACCAGGTGTGGATGTCGGCCCGCTCCATCTCGCTGCGAACGCGCTCCACTATAGGAACCTGCACCAGGAACCGTTCGACGTGTTTTACTTTTCCGGTAGGACTCATTGGGTGTCTACTTTCTTCTGGGCTGCCAGCAGAATGGATGACAGCTTGTCAGCAAATCGAACCTGGCTGTCGTCTACTGGCTCATAACCGATTACCTTCCGGGCGTTGGCAAGGCACCAGAAGTTGTGGGTGTTACCGCTTACACCGTAAAACGCTTGATACGGAATACCATATTCGTTTTCGATGTTTTCTGTTTCGATGCTCTTCACTACGAGTTGCACCTGATCGCGTACGCTGAGGTACGCCCCCAAGGCACGGTGTAGACCTTTCAGGTCTTCTCCGATCTCAGCGTTTCTGATTTTGTAGTTGTGGATGTCGGTTTCTCGCGGGCCGCCGATTCGAAGTTGAACTACCTCGAGCTTGACGCCACCGATCTGACCGGTGGCGAAGACGAAGCCTAGGCTCTCGTATGCTATTTTCGCCCACCCATAGAAGTTGTCGGACAGCGGATGGAGATCAGGCGTGATGTGACCGATCTTGTCCTGCCACAATAACCGTTCGTAGAAATCGGTGGCATGGTTCGAACTGAAGCAGACCACGCGCTTTACCCGCTCTTCTATGCAGGTCTGGTACACGTTGTGGGCCATGTTGATGTTGTCTACCTCGCCCCAGTAAGCGTCAGGATCTGGTTCTCGCGTGAAGCCGCAATGCACCACTGCGTCGACTCCGCGAAAATGATGGCGATACTTGTCGCGGTCCTGATCTATCAAGTTGACCACCTCGATTCCTGAGACCTCAACTCCCTCTCGATTGCTGGTTTTGCGATCCAATAGGACCAGTTCGTACCGTTCGTGCAATTGAGAAAGCATGCGGCTGGCAAGATATCCAGAGGCTCCTGTGAGCACTACTTTGCGTTTTGCCATAGTACCTTTTCCCCGATCGAAGGTTATGATTGCGTCGCTCGGTCATCATCGTCCGTTTCAGCTTCATCAAATAATCTGACGAAATCCTGAAACGGGACGCTCAGATCGATGTTCTGACAATCGATGGCAAGTGGAGAGGTGTGGCGATCTGTGAAACTCCATTGGATCGGCGACTCTACATGCCACAGGCGCAGTGTGCGGTAGTGTTGGGCGAGCAGTCGATCGGTCGCATCGGTTCGTGAACCGCTGGGGTAGGCAAAATGAGTGGGTTTGAAACCGAGCTTCTCTTGGAGTAGCTCGTTGGATACCTGAACCTCCTCAAGGATGCCGGCTTCACCTTCAGATTCAAATTTATCGGCTACCTTGCAGTGGGTGGCAGTGTGCCCGCCGATTTCCCAACCGGACGCCACCAGCTGTTGCAGTTGCTCCCAGGTCATGAACGGTTTGTCAACCACTCCTTCGGTCAGGGTCCGCACAACCGCGGTGCTGCCCGCTGAGGCCGCCTCGATGCCGTCGGTAATCGGGAAACAGGTGGCGGTTACACCGAATTCCTGTAGAATCGGATACACTACTTCCATCGTGTCTAGCCAACCGTTGTCGAAATGAAGTGCGGCCGTCCTCTTCGGTAGCTCCACAGTGTTGTCCAGCCAATCGGCAACCTGTGTCGTTGAAACCACCGTCCAACCGTGGTCGCGCAGATGCTCCATCTGGTTGCGGAATGCCTGTTCTCCAATTATGCCGGCGCCGTCATTGGCCTCT
>CAYNZV010000041.1:20414-29077 GCA_964401715.1 uncultured Gemmatimonadaceae bacterium
GAGTATGCTGGGCGGGAGATCGACTTCGCTGTGACTTTCAGCCATGATACCCACGATCGGTGTCCCTTTTTCCCGGCAGATCGAAGATTGTTCGCGTACCGTTTGACTATCCGCTGCGATTGGCACAAAACGACAAGAGCGTGCAAAAGAAGCGCTATGTCACTACCGGTGCGTGCGCGCCCAGGTTCGAGAATTTGTACTCGGATTTCCCGGAAATGTGGAGGATAATTGTGGCGGCTGATAGTGCTGCTCACGAGTGCGGCCAAGGGGTGTCGTTGCGGAGGTACTTGCCGTTGGAGAAATCGGAGAAAAAGTGGGGCACCAATGGATGGGCTACTTCTTCCAGGGAGTTGTCATCGTCCAGGCTGGTCTGGGCAGCGTAAGTGACCTGGTCGGAATTGTGGACTAGCACATGGTACCAGGGTTGGTTGCGATCGGGCTGGGTCCGATTGGCTAGATACCAGTCATCGTCCGCCTGGCAGGTTAGATCCACATCGACAACGACACCGCGATAGCCGTATCTCTGGTGCTGAACCAGCTGTCCAGAGTGAAACTGTGGCCCAAGGTCGGCACGACACTGCACGTTATTCTGTAGGCGCTCATGGTTTTCCACCAGTTGGTGGGCACGTTGTATCAGTCGTCCATTGGGCGGCGGCGACAGCCGTGCGAGCTCGGCATCCAAGCTGGTGCCAAATTCCGCTAGCGCTTTGGCCACGGCTCTCTGCACCGTCTCCGATTCATCGTCGACGAGCTTGAGTAGATGGGGGAGCTGAGTGAAATCTGGCATTGTTTCAGCATTCGGGTTCGAGGTTTTACGAAGTACGCCATCAGGCCTAAATGAGTCAAGGAACCCGAGCCGTTGGCTCTGTGGGCCGTTGTACCCTTTATTCCTCCCTTTAGCTTTTACCACTTGAATGCAAGCGTAAACGCCGGGTGATCTGATAAATGGCGGAAGAGAAATTTTTAATCACCGGAGCTTATGGATGCGTCGGTGCCTGGGCCGTGCGTCGGTTGTTGTCGGAGGGGGTTTCGGTTTGGACCTACGACTTGCCCGGCGATCCACATCGCTTCCGGCTCGTCATGGATGACGAAACGATATTGCAGGTCAAGCAGATCGATGGTGACATCACGAACGCCGATTACTTCGAGCGTGTCGTGGTAGAGAACGGCATTACCCACATTATCCACTTGGCGGCCCTTCAGGTGCCGTTGGTGCGCGCCGATCCTATCGGGGGAGCGAGGGTCAACGTAGTGGGTACTACGGCGGTGATGGAGACTGCTCATCGTCACGCCGAGCAAGTGCAAGGCCTGGTTTATGCCAGCTCGTTTGCGGTCTATGGAGATCCCGAAAACTATCCACCTGGACCTGTGGCCCACGATGCCCCGCTCACGCCTCCCTCGTTGTACGCTGTCTTCAAACAGGCTAACGAGGGAACGGCTGCCATCTATTGGCGCGAGCAACAGCTGTATAGTATCGGACTGCGTCCCTGTGTTGTTTACGGCCCTGGACGTGACCAGGGATGGACATCAACTCCAACCAAGGCGATGCTGGCGGCAGCGATCGGCCGCAAATATCGCATAACCTACGGAAGTCAGCTGGTGTTCCACCACGCCGAGGACGTTGCTGCTGCCATGATTCTGGCAGCGCGCACCCGTCTGGAGGGGGCTCCGGTTTACAACCTTGGAGGGAGTGCGGCGCCGATGCAGCAGGTGGTAGATGCTATAGAGACAGTGGTGCCCGAATCGAAGGGGTCCATCAGTTTCGATCCTCAGCTGTTACCGCATCCGGACGATGTGGACGATTCCGCTCTCACTGGCGCCATTCCCGGGATCCGCTGGCGTCCGCTGCTGGACGGCGTGCACGATACCGTGGAGCATTTTCGCAGTGCGGTTTCGGCCGGCCGCATAGACGTCGAACGCGCCTTGGCTCTCTGAGTCGCGCTCGGGGCGCAGAAGCAGTTAGTTCCTGCAAGCGATATCTGATCGCTCCAACATTCTCTTCCTCTTTGCCGATCAACAGCGCTCCGACTGGACTGGGGATAATCCAGATGTTCCAGTGCGGACCCCGCACCTGCGTCTCTGGCCACCCGGGCCGTGCAATTCAAGAACGCCGTCTGCCCTTCGCCACGCGGAATTACAACGCTACGCTTATCCCAGGTCTTTTTCCGCTGACTCCACGGTTTTTTCCCACTCCTCCATGAGTGTGTTCAGCTCGTACTCGCAGTAAGAACGTTCGGCTTCCAACTCGCGCACTGCCTCCGACGGCGTACGCTCGTAGTAGGTTTGATCACAAAAGATCGCATCGATTTCGGCTATGCGAGATTCCGCCGTCTCGATGCGGGTCATGAGCTCGTTTTGCCGTTCCTGTGCTTGTTTGCGCTCGCGCTCCATTCGTTGCTTGGATTTACCATTGCTACGCGTAGCGCGGTCACTCGCACGACGATCCTTCTTCGATTTTTCCTTGCGCGCTTTCAGAATCACCTGGTTGGCGTCCAGGTGGTCGTCGCCGCAGAAATGCACGTACTCTTCATAGGTGCCTTGGTAATCGAGAATGTCATCCGACTTGATCTCAACCACCCGCGTTGCCAACTGTCCCACCAGCCATCGATCGTGAGACACCAGAATGATCGTCCCAGGATACTGTCTCAAAGCTTTCACCAAGGCTTCAATCGACTCCAAGTCTAGGTGGTTGGTGGGTTCGTCCAGCACGATAACATTCGGTAGGGTAACGGAAAGCTTGCTAAACACCAGACGGGCGGCCTCACCGCCAGACAGTGAGCTCAGCCGTTTCTTGCTGTCGTCGCCGGTAAACAGCACCCGCCCCATTTGAGAGCGTACGAAACCAATGCCCTTGTCTGGACAGAACTGTCCCAGCCAGCTTTCCGCGGTGGTATTGGGTGAGTCGAACTGTCCCCGGTGATCCTGCGCGAAATAGCCGGTATGAGTTTCGTATCCCCATTCCACTTTTCCGGCATCTGCATCGAGCTCCCCCATTGCAATCTTCAGGAGGGTCGATTTGCCGATACCATTGGGGCCCATGATGGCGAGTCGATCACCCCGACGTACAAGCAGATCGACACCGTGGAGTACTTCGTTATTGCCGAAAGCTTTCTTCACTCCTTCGATCTTCAGGACATCGCGGCCACTGTCGCGGACCTGTTGGAACCGAAAGATCGGATAGCGGCGGGAGCTAAGAGGCAAAACCTCGAGGTCCTCGGCTTTCTTCTCGATCATGCGTACCCGGCTCTGAGCCTGTCGTGCTTTCGAGGCTTTGGCACGAAAGCGGTCAACGAACTTTTGATGATGCGCCATGTGCCTTTCGTTCTTGGCAATCTCCTTCTCGCGCCGGTCACGTTCACTCTGCTTGGCATCGACAAAGGCAGTGTAGTTGCCGCGATACAGTTGTACCGTCTCGTAATCCACGTCGAGGATATGGGTGGTAACGTTGTCGAGAAAGCGGTGGTCATGGGAGATTACCACCAATATGCCAGCGTAGTCGCGAAGGAAGATCTCCAGCCAACGGATGGAGAGGATGTCCAGGTGGTTGGTAGGCTCATCTAAAAGCAAAACATCCGGATCGCTGGCCAGCACCTGCGCCAGCAATACCCGCAGCTTGAACCCACCCGAAAGCGTCGACAAGGGATTGTCGTGAACGATGGCGGGTAGCCCAAGTCCTTCCAAAATTGCTGCGGCCCGCGATTCTGCGGAATAACCGTCCAATCGTTGGATGGTTTCCTCCAGTGCCGAAAATCGGTCGGCATCGAACTCCTGCTCTGCTTTGGCCAGAAGGGCATCTTTCTCCTCCATGACCTTCCAGAGTTCCTGATCCCCCATCAGGGCGACGTTGAGAATACGCTGATCCTCGTAGAGGAACTGGTCTTGCCTTAGCACGCCGAGACGCTTGCGCTTGGGCAGCATCACCTCGCCGGCACTCGCCTCGATATCGCCGGCAAGAATGCCTAAGAGGGTCGTCTTGCCGGAACCGTTGGCACCGACGAGGCCGTAATGCTCTCCTGGGTTAAGACGTACCGATACATCTGCAAACAAGGTACGGTCACCATAGGCTTTGGCGAGATTGGAGATGGCGATCATGGCCAGAAAGGTACGTGAACTGCAGTGAAGCGAAAGCGGCCCTCAGGTTCAGCTGCACAGCGAAGACTACCCGATTGCCCTGATTCATCGGTAGGTACAGGCCTCGGACACACGTTGACCGTTGGTTGAAGGTTTGCAGCTCTGTAGGGGTGGGTCTTTGCGCAGCCAGTCGGATTGACGATTTTGATCATCGTGACGGAGGCAAAATCCTGCCGACGACCGTAAAACGATATCAACAGAGGAGGCGGAGACGATAATGGCAACCGCAAAGATTCTGAGTCGAGTTGAGCGTTTGACCGCGAAACCTTATGAGCAGCGGATCTGCCGATCGGAATATTATCCGTTGTGTTTGGCCTATGACAACAACGACCGACACTACCCAACCCCCACTATGGAGGAGCACTTGGACCTGATGAAGGAGGTCGGTCTGGAGGTCCAGATTATCGGTGGCGAGCACGACCGTGGCACGCCTTACCATCCCTCGAAGATGCTTCCCCCATACGAACACGCCAGATACGAGCTCATACCGCAGTTTTTGGAACTTGCCCACCAGCGGGACATCCTCGTGATCGCCTACTATCCGATGATCTACACCAAACCGCTCAAACCGATGCATCCCGAATGGTTGATGCAATGGTTGGACGACGACCGGCCTGAGGGCATTGGTCCGGGACCGGAGAATCTGGGATGGTTCTGCTTCAATTCCCCTTATCGTGACTGGATCGTGGAATACCTCTGTGAGTATCTCGACCATCTGGACCTTGATGGCTTCTTCTTCGACGACATGAACTGGGGATCTCATGAGGGTCAGCCGCTTTACACCGGATGTGTCTGTGATTATTGCAGGGAGATCTACAATAGCGAAACGGGCAGAGAGATACCGCTGAAAGTGAACTTCGACTCCGTGGACTTCCGTCGTTTCGTGGTCTGGCGATACGACAAGGTGAGAGAGTTCCTCGCTCATGTTGTCAGTAACGTACGTAAGAGGCACCCGCTAACCATCATGGATTTCAACTACTACGCCGAGCAGGCGAAGTGGGGGATGGCGGCGCCAATCAATCCACTCGGGCTCGAGAAGGTGGGTGGTTATTTCTTCATCGAATCTGGATGGGGCACCATCGAACATCGTGGTGGTTTCAGCGCCAAAGTGGCCCAGGCCCACGGCTCCCCGTTTGGGCTGTGGCGATCTACCACCCAGGATCTATCCGGCTCTTGTTGGGGTTTCCCACCTCATGCGGAGCCGTACAGTCCAGCGTTGTATGGGCTCACGGCAATCGCCCACGGTGGCGGATTCTTCTTCTGCGGCATGCAGTACGCAGTCAATTTACGTGCAGACTTCATCAAGCGTGTCTTTTCCGAGGTAAAACAGAGAACTCCGTTCATGGGTGGAGAGACCGTCAAATACGTAGCGCTCCATCTTTCGCAGCGCTCTATCGACTTCCTGCCCGCCGAGTTTCAGTTTGGCCACCGCGACGCGGAGTTGTACGACACCGCAGAGAAGCGGAAGTGGGCTGAGAAGAACCATTACGTCCGCAACGCTTACGCCGACCGGGTCAGAGCCACCTACGCCATGCTGGGTCCGTCGCAGCTGCTCACCGATGTGGTTTTCGACGAACATTTGACTGAGGATTACCTGAAGAATTACAAAGTCCTATTTCTTTCTAACAGTGTCTGTCTTTCCGGAAAGCAATGCGCTGCGGTGGAAAATTTTGTACACCAGGGCGGGACGCTGATTGCCACCCACCAAACGTCTTTGCTGGATGAGATCGGGGTTCCCCGAGACAACTTCGGCTTGGCCGAGCTCTTTGGCTTGGATTATGCGGGGCTGGAGGCCGAGGGCAAGGACCACGCTGTGGTGTACGTGTTGCAGGATCAAAACCTGATCGATGAATTCGGGCCCTTCATGTGTTTTACGGGACGCGCTTCGTCCGTCACTCCGCGGGCAGGGTCGGAGTTGGGTGTGATCGCGACTCGTTGCAGCATCGAAGCTCCAAACCCGGTGGATCACTACGATCCCAACGGGGAATACGATTCTGGTGATCTTGTTATCACGGTACGTCCGGCTGGCGAAGGAGAGGTGATCTATATAAACGGCGATGTCGGCGGCAGCTTCGAGCGCAATCCATACCCCGCACTCAAACGTTTTGTCGCTCGGATCGTCGAACGAGTGACGCCCCCCATAGAAGTACGGGCGCCCAAGACGATAGAGGTGACGGCGGCGATACGAGAGTCCGGGGAACTGCAGGTGCACCTGATAAACAATCCGGCGCCGCACCTTCCCGACAGCATCGGCGCGGCCGCGTCAACCCACTTCTTTGTCGAAGAGCCAATGCCGGTCCACGACGTGGATATTTGTTTCAACGATTTCGATGTTGATACCGCCCGATTGCCCTTGGCCGGCGTCGAATTGGAAGTCCGTGGTTCGGTGCCGTCGATTACGGTGCCGCGCGTTGAGTTACATGAAGTTGTGGTCGTAGACCTGAAGAGTTGAATCGGGTGCGTCGGCTTTGGCTAGCGCGCTGTTCTTGTATGCAATCTATGAGGAGATGTCGAAACAATGCACGTCATAGGATCTGGATTCATCCACAACGGCAACACGGCGCCGGAATACCAACAGTCCTGCGCTCGCACTACTATTACGTCCTTGCATGACGGTACCCTGATGGCCACCTGCCGGTTGGACAAGGAGCGCGATACCCTCGGTGGTCACCATGGCTTGTTCGTCAGTTCGGATTTGGGAGAAACTTGGGAGATGCGCTCGCACAGTCGCGATCAAGGCTCCTGGGGGAATGAACCGGGGGAGGTGCTCTCCTTCACTCCGATGGAGCACGAACCTGGAGTGATTACCGCAACTGGGCTGTGGTTGGATCGTTCGCGTCCCGAGTTCCCGATGGCCAACCCTGGGACCCAGGGATTTCTGCCCATGCGGATCTTCCACACCACGTCTACAGATGGCGGCCGCACCTGGGACAAATGGCGGCTTATGGATACTTCTCCACATTTAGCAGCATCCTGCGCCACCCAGGGCACCTGGCTATTGCCGACGGGCGAATGGGCACAGCCATACGAGAAATGGAAGGAGTACGACGATGTGTCCCAGGGAGTGCCGGGCTGCTGGTACCGAATCTCCGCTGATAACGGAGCGACCTGGCCTGAGTACAGGCAGGTCGCCCAACACCCGGATAACGAGCTGTTTTACTGGGATCTTCGACTGACGCGCCATCTGGAGACAGGCCAATGGGTCGCCATCTTCTGGACCCACGAGCGCGCCACCGGCAACGATCTGGACAATCACATCAGCTGGGGAACGTCCGATGCCCGCTCCTGGACGACGCCAATAGGCACCGGTTTGCGTGGTCAGCACTGCCAGCCGATTGCTCTCGGAGGTGAGCGACTGCTGGCAGTATTTCCGAACCGAGAGCTCGATCCTCCTGGAATCTGCGCCTCGATCAGCGAGGATTTTGGTAAGTCTTGGGATCGCGAGAAGGATCTGGTAGTGTATGCAAGTGGGGTGGGCATTGAGCCTGGCGCCAGTGGGGGACGCACACAGAAGGAGAAATTCCAAGACATGAAATCGTGGCGATTTGGGCACCCGCGCGGCGTGTTGCTGTCAGATGGTACCGTCTTTGTGGTTTTCTATGCCGGCGACGATGTTGTTAAGAGTGCCTGCTGGGCGCGGTTGCAGGTTTGAGTAGGTAGCAGGTCCCGACACGGCTGTGACGACGAATGTCGCTATGAGTCCTCACTGCCGCATTTTGCAGAGGTCGTCGCTCAACACCGTGGGGCACCAGAACTTCTCAATATATTCGATGGTGAGCCGAGTCCCCTCGTCGTGACTCACGTACGGCGGCATCGCCGGATTGTACATCGTGTCGGTGAGGTCTCGTATTAGGACCGGTTCGACTCCCCAACGTACCATCTGTTTGATTCCGAAGGACCGATGCAGCACGCACATGTTGGTGTGCACCCCCAGAATCAGCATCCGATTGCGTTTACCGCCGGTCAAGCAAGAGAAGACCTCACTCCCGTCATCGGAGATCAGATCCAAATTCTGATCGATAACGATGCCCGGGTGTTGCCTTGACCACGGCCGCCCCGTTTTGGCTTCGCCGGTGTCGGAGCCGTCGTCGGAGGCGTCGATCGGCAGTGGCGGATCGATGTGTTCCTGTTCCGTTGGCTCCACGGCAGGTGTCTGCTGAACTCGCTTTCGGGCCGGGGTTTCTCGGTAAAAGTCCATGGTGCTCGAAGGCGCATGAATGATCTGAACGCCAAGTGATCTTACCGCAGAAACCACTTCATTCATTCGGGGGATCATCGCTTCGAGCCTCTCGACCGCTCCGCGACACCAATGGATATCCCAAACGTCACATAGCAACAACGCCGTGCTCTCGGGATCAGTGGTCACCATCCATTCATGCACCTGCCAATTGGTGTGCCCTGACTCATCTAGGCCGCATTTTTGTGTCCGTAGGTTCAACTCCATTTGCTCGTTCTCGTTTTAGAAGCCGCGCTCGGTGATACAATAATATCGGCAAGCAGGCTTGAGGCCAGACAACCATCACTCTCAATCT
>CAYNZV010000041.1:29177-35566 GCA_964401715.1 uncultured Gemmatimonadaceae bacterium
TCTCACGATTGAAGGCCAGCGCTGTCCGGCCTTCTTCGTCGTAAACCAGAACTATGTCCGTGTGCTCAAAGCGGTCGTTCACCACCGGATCATTCTTCAAGTGGGAATATAAATAAGCGTGGCTGGAACGTTCACCGAGGAGGCCAAGAGTCATCTCCTTCGGGTGGAAACGGGTATCATAGGTGTCGGCCTGCCAGAACCAATAATCGTCGCTGGTAGTGTAACCGGAATCGAAATAATAGTCTCCCGTATAGTTCCTCACGTAACCCGTATTGGTCGATAGCACCAAGGTTTTCGGATGGAGTTCCCTCCAGGCTTTCCACGTCCCTTGGAAAATGGGCAGATGTTGCAGACGTTGGCCGGCACGTGGACCCAGAATCGATCCCAGTCGCATCTGGCCCCAAAAGCTCTTGGTCTCGCGGTCGTACATCACCATGTTATTGTTGTACAGTCCCCCCGTATTCCCGAACTCGATGCTCTCACCCTCGATGTTTATACCCGAGGCGGTTAAGGGGCAATAAGTAACGCTCACTTTGGTTCCGCCGACGGTATGGTTGACGATTTCGTGGAAGTTAAGAATGCGCAGGGGGTAGGCACGTGCGTCGCCGTTGATGTCAATCCCGAGGACCATATGATCGGCCAGCACGTAAATGGCTTCTTCCGCGCTAACAAACTGTGCAGCGCCCCGGTCTTGCAGCGGATCGTCCAACGGAGGGATCCCATCCTTGGGTACGTCGCCAACATACTCCCTTTGAGCAATGGCAGCGAACGCTTCTTCCGAAAAGCTGCCATCGCCTCCGACGGCATTCCAGATGGAGGTGTTGGGCCAGAAGGAGGACCAGGCGAACCAGTAAGCGCTGTAGGCAGGGAGCTGTCGAAGATGAGTGCCTTCCAGTTCACCGGCTATCGCTTCGCCGCGCAGGTTCCACACTGAACCGGTCTCTTTATCTCTGAAAAGGAGGAGGGAACTTTCGGGTAGTTGGACCGTGTTCGGGAGATCATCTTGGTCCCCTGTTTGATCGTCCGAATCGATCGCTCTGGTCGGATTGTCGTCGTCGCTGCAGGAAAAAACCGCGAACACGAGAAACGCGAGTGCGAAGCACGATAGATTGGTTTTCATCTCGGGGAGGGAGCCTTGCGGTTCACGGCCCTATAGATGTCTTCTGGATCTGCCGAGATTGTGCCAATTAGCTACTCACTCCAGAAGGCGTAAAGCTCGGAGTTGCTCAGGTGGAAGCGCAAGCGAATCAGCTTGCCCTTCAGGTTTTCCAGATTGCCGTCGCTGTTCCAATTGATGACTTGTCGTACCCCGTCTTCGGTAATGGGAACGACCGCAGAGCGCGACCACTTATCCAGCGGATCGCCGTTTTCGTCCAAAACTTCCACAAAGAGTTCGCCCTCGGCGGCATTGGCGTTAACCCAGAGGCTCGATCCGCGCCAGAGCAGCGGTTTGGTCAACAGGACTCCCTCCGCGTTTCCGGCATCGACGGAGACGAAGCCATCTCGGCGCAAGACTGCCAAACAGATCGCCCCCGTGTCGGTGTCTTGACCCGGCCACCGCAGATACTGCCCACTGGGGAAGGTGCCCACGTACTTGAAGCTGCGGTACTTGATGCCGGTGTAGTAGAACCAAAGCTCGTCGCCGCGCACCAGGGCGTTGCTGGGGCCAATGAGCTGGGTCAAATCGTAGGCGCCGGAACCGACGCGCGCGGGTCCGATGAATGGTTTGCGGTTACCCACTCGCTCCCAGTTGCGCAGGTCGCGACTCACCATCAGCTGCACCAGGTGGAAACCTACGGTGTTTGGGTAGTTGCGCTGCCTTCCAACGGCGTGGTAGAGGGTCGGTGTGCCGATGTAGACCGACTCGTAACGAAAAAGACCCATGTTGTATGCGTCTACATTGTAGACACTTGAATCGTTGTTCTCGCCCGCATAACGTGGCGAGTGGATGCTATCATCGGCAAAACGGTCTGCGATGTGCTGCCGACCCAATTCTTGGTCCAGGTCGTCGGCATAGAAGATCAACTCATGATCCGACCAATCCTCGTAGTTGCGGCTTAACACCAGGTAGACCGAGCGGCCGTGGGGACCCCCCTGTTTCACGGTGGCAATGTAAAGGCGTTCGTCTGGGTCGAGGGAGAAGTTCCACTCGTCAGAGCTTTCGATGGTCACCCCGGTGCTTACGGTGCGGTCAACGCCGTTCACCCGGATTGTTCGTGTTCGCACTACCCGGGTCCAGCTCAACCCATCTGACGAATACATTATTTTTCGCGGTTCGAACGCTTTGTAGCGACGTGAAGGGTCGGGATCAATCGGATCGAAAATCACACAGTCGCCAGGCGATTTGGCATCCGGCTCCCAAGGCGTCCAGTGCAAGCCGTCGGTACTGATCCGGCACATATTGTCGATGAGCCACATCTTGAAGACGCCGGCCAGCGGATCCCAAAATGCGGCGCTGCGGGTTTGCAATGAGGTTTCCCTTTTCGGCCAGTTGGGACGGATAACTGCACCTTTCTTTACGGGCTGATGCATCGTTTGCTGCAGGTTACGCATCTCCTGGATCACATAGCTGTCGATAAAAAGCTGTCTTTCGCCTTTCTTCAGAAAAACGATGTCTTCCCGATGGTCCTCGGGTACTGTGAAGACCAATGCTGTGTCGGCCTTCACGACCACACCCGCTTGTTCGAATGGAATCAGCTTGTATCCATCAATGGAAATCTTGTAGCTGCGCTCTTCCACTACCTTGGCAACTGCAGGTAACCGGTCGCTGCCGAGGTTTTTGAAGGGCGAGAAGGATGAAATACGTTCGCTTTCGGAGGAGGCTCTGAGACGCAACAGCTCCGCCGCCGCTCCGGGAGCTTTGCCGCCGCCGCCGTCCACCAGCACCATCTTGCGGGACTCGTTGAAAGTGCCGGCGTGAAGGCGGTAGAAATAGACGCCGGATGCCAATCCGTGGCCATCGTCGTCAGTGCCGTCCCAGATCATCCCGTGGAAGCCGGCTTCTTGCCAGGAATCGACCATCGTGCGTACCCGCTGGCCGAGGCTGTTGTAAATCTCCAGCTGAACCGGGGAATCGTTTGGTAGTTCATAGGAAATGACAGTGCCTGGATTGAACGGGTTTGGGTAATTCTGGTTGAGCTTGAAGACCGTGGGTTTCGAGCTGCTTTGGGACTCAACATTGGTATTTGCGTCCAAATCGAGTTCGAAGTTGCCATACAGGTCGGTGGTGGTCGTGAAGACCTCCTCAGGATTGCGTTCGTTAATGAACACCACCTTGGCGCCACCTACGCCGATTGCCTCTCCATTCTTCATGATCGAGTCCAGTTTCTGCACTGTTCCCTCGACCTGAAACGCTGATGCCGGCTCAGCGCATGCCAACAGAGCGATTAGTACGACGATTAGTTTCACCATCAGTGTTTCCTGCTGCATGCCCATTTTTTGCCTCCTAAAGAAAATTTATAGAGGGCGGCTTTTTACCCATAGGGAGTTAGCTGAGAGTCAGAGATTACCCCTGTTAAACCCATCTAGTATAATTAATAAACTTCAAGCACTATTGATGGTAATACGGCAATGGAAACTCCGGTCAGGATGAGATGATCGGCAGTACCAGTTTCGAAGGGCGACTGCGATCTACATAGACCGTGTTGCGAGCAATTTCGGTATGTGTGTGACGGCCGACGGGTTCGCCAGTATTGGGATTGAGATCCAAGCGGGGGAAATTGCTGCTGGAGATATCGAGGCGGATACAGTGACCGTCCTGGAAGAGATTGCTGGTGGGCGGCAGAGCAATCTTAATAGGGTATACCTCGCCTGGTTCCATGAGCTCCTCTCTTTCCCAGTTGTTGCGATAGCGCACGCGGAGAATGGAATCGACTAGGTTCATGTGGTAACCATCCGGATAGTCTTTGTTGCGGGGATGGACGTCCACGAGCTTAGCGGTAAAATCGGTATCGAGTGCCGAAGAAGAGATCCACAGCTCAACGCGGACTGAACCAGTGACTTCTACTGCTTTTGCCAAGGGATCGGTTTGAAACACCAATACGTCTGGACGGTCGGCAAGCAACGAGTAGGGTGGGTGCGAGCCGAAGATTTCAGGTTCCTCTTTCTGGTGCTGCGGGCCCGTGGGCGACAGATGCCGCAACCGCGTCACCGGATGAAGGTAGCGCTTCCACATGGAGTCGAGATCGTCGGTGTCGGCAGTAAGCTCCATCATGCCGCATGAGTTACCGCCTATGGTGGGCACCGGGGATTCCGGATCGTAGCTGTAGCTCAAGGGTTTGCCATCGGGTTTTGGAGGCTCTTCGGCAAGAGAGCCGTCGCTGCTCAAATGCAGTTTCCGCCACTCGGTGCGGGCTATGGGCCACTCGTTTTCCCGGCGCCAGCGACCGCCGTGATCGAGCTTGCCTTCGGGGGTTTTTCGGCCACTTCCGCCACCCATGACGAAAATTTCAACCGGTGCCCCGGAGTCATCAATACTCGGTTCATCCTTCAGCCAACGGTCGAAGAAATGCCGTTGGTTTTCGAAGTACTGATCGATCCCCCATATACAACCCTCTCCAAAGTCAACGTCGCCGATGGATGTACCTTCGCCGCGCATGCCCACGTGGGTCCAGGGGCCGATTATGAGGCGTTGGGGGGTGTCGTTCTGTTGTGCCATGGCGGTGTAGTACGCTGTCATGCCGACAGCGTAGGGATCGAACCAACCGTCCGTGAAGATGGCAGGGATATCGGCATGACGGTAAAAGTTGCGTTCGAAGTCGTTGAACTCCTGCTGCCAGAACTTGTCGTATTCCCCACGGTAGTAGTAATCGAAAAGGATGTTCTCAAGGTTGGGTACATAGGCGAGGGCGGTTTGCCCGCGCTGGAACGGCATGGAACCCAGCAGCTGGCGGAGGTTGCGAAGATCGTTCCAAATCTCCTCAGCCAGCTCCTTGTTGTCGCCGATCTCCTGGGCATCCTGCGCGTGCAGGTACAAAGCCCAAAACATGTGCAGCGCCATCGCGCCACCTTCGCGTGCCTGGTGGTGATAGCTATTCGTTGGTGTGACATCTGGCCAGATAGCAGCCAGATGAGGTGGTTGCTCAAATGCGGCACGGGTTTGCACGAGTGCCGCAAACGAGCTGCCCACCATGCCTACCTTTCCATTTGACCAGGGCTGGGTGCCGATCCACTCGATGGTGTCGTAGCCATCGCGGCCCTCGGGTTCGTTGCACACGTGGTGGTACTGGCCGGTGCCCTCGGAGTCACCGCGACCGCGAAGGTCCTGTAAAGCTACGGCGTATCCGTGAGGCACGAAAAAATCGGCTACCTCGACGTAGCGTTCACTATTCTTGTCGTACGGGGTTCGCGAGAGAATGGTGGGAACTGGTTCGAAAATCGGCTCACCGTCGACGGCCGGACGATACACATCGGTGGCCAGATGTACACCATCCCGCATGGGTATCATGAGATCTTTATAGATGACCTGCTTGTATCTCTGAGAGTTCATCCTGCAAACAGCTTACTGTAATCGGGAGAGACTTTTCTCGACGGAGGGAAGGTTGCCCGAGTCCACGTCTTCGCGGCGCAGGGTGTGAAATCTACTGAGGATCTGGTTGGCTTTTGCCAAACTGGCGAGTTGTTCGGTAAAGGTGGCAATCTTGTCACCGGGTATGACCCACATGGCTATGTCGTCCTGCATCACGTCTATGTATGCGCGAGCGCCGCAACACCCCAGGGAAAGTGTGGCGCGCCCGGAGTTGATGGTTTGAGGGATGGCTGCGCAGGCGGGACGGCCGAGGGCAGGCGGCGGTCCTTCGTCGACCTGCTCAACCGCTTCGGCGATAATCAAACCAGCTGCGGTGTTCGCGAACAGCAACACGGCATCGGGTGCAAAGGGTAGTTGTTTCAATGGGGCGTAGACCGCGTGTTTGACGACGCGGCTCATCACGGGGATCCTGGGGACGTCTGAATCGCGTACATAATCGAGCTCTCCGAGAACCCCGAGCACCTCAACGAGCTCGCTTTTACAGGTTTCGGAGGGATCGGCCATCTGATGGGTGTGTACCCCTATGGCGCACAATTCGTGATCTGGTGTGGAAGTTGCAATTGGACCATGCGCCGCTTTTTCCCAGAACTGACAACCGGCTGCAGCATGGCCCTCAAATTCGGCTACACCTTCAGGGATCTCATCCGTCAATCCAACGGCAATTGGGGGCTGGGCAAGTTGTAGCGTGGATTCCAGCTTTTCTGCAATCTCTGTAAAATCAGTCATGTCTTCTGTCGCCATTTTGCCTTTTCTAGGTCTGGTTAGCCTGATTAATGTAATGCCGCATGTTTGATGTCCAGAGTTTATTGATCTTGGCATTGTAATTGAAGTATAGTTTGCTGTCGATGCTTTCCCACGCTGT
>CAYNZV010000042.1:0-3634 GCA_964401715.1 uncultured Gemmatimonadaceae bacterium
CCTCGGTCCAGTCGCCGTTATAGTAGTCGCCCGAGGTCAGGGTAAAGGTGCCTCGCCCCTCCCTGCGATCGTTCTCGAAAGCGCCGACGTACACGTCGCCATTCTTCCAAGTATAGGTGCCTTGGCCGTGCATTTTGTCATCCCGAAACGAGCCTTCGTATCGATTCCCGTTAGCATACACAAACACTCCTTTACCGCTTCTTTTCCCGAGCGGTAACCATCTTCGTAACGGTCGCCGGCGACGGTAGTGAACACCCCCTTGCTGTTGGCTTTGTCGTTGCGCCATTCGCCTTCGTACTGGTCGCCGTTGATCCAAGCGAACTCGCCCTCGCCATGACGCTGGTTTTCCCGCCAAGAACCGATGTATTGATCACCATTGTGCCAGATGAGAGTACCTTCGCCGTGACGGGCGTCCTCGCGCCATTCACCGCGATATTCGTCGTCGTTGACCCAAGTAAGGGCACCTCTGCCGTTTCTCAGTCCGCCACGCCATTCGCCAACGTAGGTCTCACCGTTCGCCCAAGTGAAATGGCCCTGACCATCGGGCTGATCGTTGTTCCATGCGCCGTCGTAAGAGTTGCCGTTGGACCAGCTGTAGGTACCTTGACCGTGGCGTAGGTCGACATACCACTCACCTTCGTAACGCTCACCTTGAGTAGTCACCAAGACGCCTTCACCGTGGCGCTGCCCCAAACGCCACAAGCCATCGTACTCGGAACCGCTGGTATAGATGCGACGTCCCCGGCCGTGAGGCAACAACCCCTCATCGGAAGGGGGACGCAGTCGAATTGACCCGACATAGCTGCCGTTGTCAGCCCATACGACACTGAACTTCCCCACCACTTCCCCGCCATCGAAACGGCCGCTGGCTTCCTCTCCTTCCGGTAGCCAGCGATAGATACCTGCACCGTGGGGCAAGCCGTCTACGAACTGTCCTTCGTACTCCTGTTGATTGGCGTACGACAGGATGCCGGTACCATGCGGAGGGCCATTTTTGGCCTCGCCGCGATAATACCCTTCCGAAAGGGTTAGGAGTTGCCCCGCCGCCAATTCAACCGTGAAGTTTAAGGCAAGTATGGAAGCCCACTTCCACGTTGACATCGATCGGTTTCCCATTATATCTTTCCGCCCGAAGGATCTATATCCGGTACATAAACTTTTTAACCGTAACTGTCCTACGACATTTGGACAAACCGTTACCATGAAGTACATGATGTTCACCAAACATCTCGAGGATTTGGACTTGGCGGGTGTCGCCGAAGCCCTTGGTTCGGTGGGGGTCGACGGAGCAGACCTGTGCGTGCGCCCCGGTTATCCGGTAGACCCGGAAAACATCCAAACCGCTTTGCCAGAAGCCGCCCAACAGTTCGCAGACGCTGGACTGTCCATTCCGATGGTGACTGGTCCGGGAGATTTCACCACGCCGGATCTGGCGTACTCTGAGGACTTCTACGGAGTTTGTGGCGAGGTTGGCGTGAAACACATCAAGCTGGGGTACTGGGCCTGGAATCGCGAACAGCATTATTGGGATCAGGTGAACAAGGCACGTAAGCAGCTGGAGGGATTTCAGAAGCTTTCAGAAGAACATGGTGTGCAGACGGTGCTGCACACCCATTCCGGACCCAACATGGGCCTCAACAGCAGCGCAGTCATGGATCTCGTGCAGGGCTTCGAACCGTCACTGGTCGGTGTATATTTGGACACAGGTCATCTAAGCCTGTGCGGCGAGCCGATCACCATGGCCTTGGACATCACTAGGGATTATCTGGCGGCGATTGCGTTCAAGGATATGATTCGAGAGAAGCGCACCATGGGTGGCGAAACAGTATGGAAATCCAGGGTCGTGCCGATGGGCCAGGGATTCGTTCATTGGTCCGAAGTATTGCGCAGCCTTGAAGCGATCAACTTCGAAGGACATGTTAGCTTCCACAGTGAATACTCGGGTCAGCCGGCCAAACGGGTCATCGAACTCGCCCGCGCCGATGTCGAGCTCATCGATGTGATGTTGACGGGCGAGGAAACCGCTGATTAGCAGCCCTTTGTCTGCTTCTTAAGGCAGCTTGGCTGTCTCTACCTTGATGTAATTACCAGGGAACAACCTAGCTGCCACCGTTACTTCTTTGAAGTGTGAACCCTGTCCCAGAAAGAGGGCGATGCCCTGCGGATCTAGAAGGTAGTGGTAGAAGTTGCCATTTTTCCCTTCTAGATGGTGCAGGTGGCCCAGCTTGCAGCTGTGCGGCAAATCGCCTACATCCAGCCCGCATTGACATTTGTTGGTCCCAGTCAGGGTGATCTTCAAACCAGGGTCGGCTCGCAACCCGGCCAAATCCAGATCTAAGGAAATCGTGCTCGAGCGTTTCAGTTCCTCGATGTGAAGCAACGCTCCGCGTTCTAGCAGCTTGCCATGGACCTGCACCACATCCCCCGCTTTCACTTCACCCAATTTCTCATCGTTTTCCGGCGTCTCCAGAAAAGAATATATACCGGTGGCGGTGGCGAGGGCGCGGCTGGTTGTACCGCTCTCATTACTCCCGGCACCTTTGGTCTTAACAACGTGGAAAAACTCCTCCATACTCACGATTACGCCGTTTTCGGAAAAGGGCACACTGGTGCTAACGTCGGCGACCTCGGGTCTCACGGCCGTAACTATGGTTGTAGCCAGAAACACAGAAAAGGCCAATGGGGTCTTCATCAAATGAGCAAGCTTAGCGGCGTGACATGAAGATTCTCAGTACGTACCAGAACAGCAGAGCCACCGACGCGAACAGCTCGAGGCTGGCTGCTACGTGATGATCCTCCGGGTAATGATGCAAAATCTTGGAGGTGTTGTAGAGAATGGAACCGCCAGCCAACGCAATCATCGCTACTGAAAATAACATGCCCATCTGGAACCCGAAGAGCACGCTGGCTACGATCAGCACCAATGCAACGACGAAGCCCCAGCGCAATACCGCGCCGAGAAAGGTGAAGTCCTTGCGAACCATAAAAGCCACGAGAGTCAAGCCAACAAATCCAACTAAGGTCACGGTAGCGGCGCTCTCAATCACTCCGGGCGCGTATTGCTGTGCCATGTACAACATGGGAACAAAGATGATCGATTCAGCCGCGATGAAGAGGAACATGGCGCCGTATTGGGCACCGAGCGATTCGACGCGATGAGCCAAACTGGTTGAAAACCAACCGACGATCATAAAACCGCCGAGAATCCAGAGCCAAGAAATGCTAAACATCGCCATGGCGATGTTTTCCGCGAGTCCCGAGCGGAACAGGAAGATCTCGATGATCGCGAAGCTGCAGATCGCGCCAAGCAGGTTGAGGTAGGTGCGGAAGACAAATACGGCGCGCGTATTTTCATCGGCATAAGCGATGGGACGCGCCTGTGACACGGATTGGAATTCGCTCATCGTGTAAACCTCTTGAAGCTAAAGTTGGGTTGTACCTAATGTAACAGGACGCCCACCGAGTCTCAAGCGTTCCAAAAAATACAGGGCTACACAAGAAACCGGTAAGTCCAGCTTCGGCAACGACGGTCGCGATGACTTCAAATCGCGGTGATCCACCCGCACCGGATCGCCCGTCTTTTTGAATGTCTTGCAGAACTCTAAGAGGTGATCAACAGTGATGTCCAGCATCA
>CAYNZV010000042.1:3734-34597 GCA_964401715.1 uncultured Gemmatimonadaceae bacterium
AGCATCAGAACCCTGACAAGCCGTTGGGTGTAATGTTGCTGGCTCACTTTATCATTATCATTGGTCCCCAGCCTTTGGCAAGATCCACGTAAAAATAGTTTGATCCATGATCGCTGATAGTTCACACTGCAACAATGGAACAGGTGCTCAATCCGTCCTATTGGGGGAGAAGCATAGTGGCGACGACTGCTCCTGATTAGGCGGTGTGAAAAGCCGGCAATCCGGTCCTATGAAGAAGGACTGATCATAGGCACCTGCCATACCTTATGTTGGAGAAGAATCAATGATGCAACTTGCAGACTTGCCGACACGTAACCCCCCCCAACGCCAAGGAGGTAGCATAAACTTACTCTTGGCTCTCAACTTGAAGACTGTATCATGCATGAAAGACTCTTCGATTTAACCGGAAAGATAATCGTGGTTACCGGTGCCGCTGCCCACGGAAGTATTCGCCATGCTCTGGCACTCGGATTCGCGCATCATGGTGCTGACATCGTGGTCTCAGATATCGACGACGACGGTGCTCGTACTACCGGGGAGGAAATCGACAACATCGGCCGTCGTGCCTTAGTTATCCACGTGGACATCGCCGATCCAGGGCAAGTAGAGAACCTTTTTTCCGAGGTGGAGGGATACTTCGGACAGATCGATATCTTGGTCAACGTTCCGGCCCTTCTTCCAGAGCGAGTGAGACCTCACGAGATCAGCGTTGAAGGATGGGAGCAATGCCTTGCCGTCAGTTTAACTGGGTATTTTCGCTGCTGTCTTCAGACGCTGCGCAGCATGATCGAAGGTGATCGCGGTGGATGTATTCTCAACATCGGCTCCATCGCCGGTGTTTCCGGCCTAGGTCGCGGTAATTTTCCGTATAGCACTGCCAAAGGCGGTGTATCCCAGTTGACACAGGAACTGGCCGTGGAGTACGGCGGCCAAGGAATACGGGTAAGCACCATATTGCCGGCGCAGGTGCTGACCCCTTCCTTGGAAATCCAGCTGCTGAACAATCCACGCTTTCGGGACACCATCGAAGAACAGTTCCTCAAAGGAATCCCCCTGGGTCGCCTCATGGAATCGGAGGACTTGATCGGTCCGGCTGTTTTCCTCTGTTCGGATGCTGCCTCGGCAGTAACCGGTGTCTTGTTGCCGGTCGACGGAGGCAACCTGGCTACAAATGCCGGCGGCAGTCATACCTGGCCGTCAGAGTGATTAGGGAGCACATGATGAAACGACAATTTTCGGCTGGCGTAGCGCGTGTTGATATTACCCCCCCTCCAGGAATCGCCCATGCTGGGTGGGGCGCCCAGACGCACCAACGCGCTAAAGGTATCGATCTGCAACTGTGGGCGACGGCGTTGGCGCTCAGTGATGACGACGAAACTGTTGTCATCGTCGATATCGACTTGATCTACTTGTGGGAGACCGAAGCACCGCGTGTGCGGCAAAAAGTAGCCGAGCTTACTGGACTGCCGCCTTCGAAAATTCGCTTGAGCTACACCCACACCCATTCCGGGCCAGTCACCGGTAGTGGTTGGTCCTCTTGGTTCACGGAAGGTGTGGACATGGTCGAAGCCTATGACCACAGTTTGCCCCATCGTATAGCCGGGGTTGCCTGGGAGGCCCTCAAGAACCTGACCCCCGCACGAGTTGCAGCGGGAAACGGGGCTTGTACTATCGGCGTCAATCGTCGCTTTCGCCGACCCGATGGAGCCATGGTCGTGGGACGGAATTGGGACGGGCCCGTCGATCCGGATGTCAAGCTGGTGCGCATCGACGAGCTGTCCGGCCAACCGCTGGCCGCTTTAGTAAACTACGCTTGTCACCCGATCACGGTGGGCCCGGATTGCGAGCTGATCACGCCGGATTATCCGGGAGTGGCAAAACGGGTTGTAGAGGAAGCGACTGGGGCCACCTGTCTTTTTCTTCAAGGTGCTGCCGGAGATATCGGTCCAATTCGGGGCGTCGCTCGCCATGGGCTGGATGAGTACAAACGGCTCGGCGCCATACTCGGTCACGAGGCGAGCCGCGTATGGTGGGAACTCGAAGTGCCGCCGCGACGAGAGCACTACGTAGATACACTCGAGTCAGGTGCGCCGCTGGCGGTGTACGAAGAGAAGCCGATGGAAGAGGCGGATGGCGAACTGCGCATCGGGACTCGATCCATGGAGCTGCCGATAAAAGAAATGCGAGAGCCGGACGAACTGGAGGCCGATTTGGCCGCTCATGTAGCGCGACTCGACCAGCTGCGGAGCAAAAGCGCCGACGCCGAGGCGATCATCGACGAAACCATGCAGGCCAAGCGCGCTAAGATGCGAGCGGACCTGGCGCGAGACCTGCAAGGGCAAACCCACCGAACCTTCGAAGCCCAAGTCTTTGCGATAGGCGAAACGATTGCCCTCGCGTCTGTTCCCGGAGAACCGTTCGTCGAGATCGGTCTGCAGATAAAAGAACGGTCGCCCTTCGAATACACTTTGTTTTCGGGATATTCGAACATCGGCTGGGCATACATCCCGGTCCCAGATGCCTACCCGCTCGGGGGATACGAAATAGAGGTGACACCATTCAGTCCCGACGCCGCCGGCATCATTGTGGAGGAGATGTTGGCCTTGTTAGACGAAATGGCCGGCAGATAAACCTACCTATCAGACATCTGAACGACGGGAGCTGTGCGAACTTGCCAGATCGGTTGGCGGGGCTGCGCCTCTTTCAGATTTACGTCCAAATCTCCACTGGCCGTCCAGGCTCAGGATTCATGGGAAATAGCTCCTTAGCCGAACCCTTGAACGGCATCATGGCGAAGTCGAGCGAACAGGCGCCCGGTCCGTTGAACGGCAATCCCTGTTCCCAATCCATTTCGAATCCGGCCATCCAACCGGTCATGCTCTTGGTCTGCACCGCCAGCGCGTTGTCAGGCTTTAAGCCGACACACTCGTAAAACGCCGGATCAGGGGACAATGCCGGGTAGGTGCAGGCAACCATCTGCAGCTGCCCCGACTCGATCACTGCGGCCCGCCCCATAGAAAACTCGAGACCCGTGTACGCTTTGCCGCGAGCACGATAGTTGCCTTCGCCGGTCCAGCTCACCTCACCTTCCCACTCCACTGGTGGATCTCCGGTGACAAATCGGGTCGTCCCGTTTCCCGCAGCCTCGACAGTGGCCGGACAGACGACCCACAGCAAGACCTTTCCAGGTAGTTCTTCTTTGAAAGGCAGTAGCTGCCGCAACGCCTCGGCGCTGGTTCCTGGTGATCCTCCCGATGTTCCGTCCGCTGCGTCCACTAGGACTCGTGGGCGATGCTCACCGCGTTTGAGAGTTTCGATGATCACCGGCCATTCCAACAATCTCGCATCCCAGTCGCAGCGTTGCGCATACCACTCGTTGGCCAACGCTTCTAGCTCCGCAAGGGGAGATCCCGTGTCCGTAGCGGTAATAACCACTGATGAGCCCATCTCGTCGATATCCATCCACGGCTGTACGGGAAGGATGCAAACATCGACCACGTTCGCATGCCGTTCCAGTACCCGGGCGCGGATCAGAATGTCGGCGAAGTGCCCTTCAATGTGAGTGCTATCGGTTGGCGGCACGAGAGCAGCGATCTTTGCTACTGCCAGCCTGTACGGGCCACCCATCAGGGCGAGTTTTGCGGCCCGTTCGCCGGTTTCTCTGAAATCCATGTGGGGGAAGGTCTGATAGGCCGTTACGGCATCGACGTGTTGGAGCATGCGACGGGTGAAATTGGCGTGCAGGTCCAGCGACAATACCAAAAGACCATCGAAACCGAGTTCGGTCCGCACCCTTTCCAGAATGTGTCCTTCAGTGTCATCCTCACCGACCGCGGCGGCGGCACCGTGGAGATGTAAAATCGCTACGTCGAACGGAGCTGCCGCCTTCAAACCAGCAAGCAGGCTGTCGCGTACCTCCTCAAAACATGATTCGCTCAGACGACCAGCCGGCGAGCGGCAGACCGCCACAAAGCCGGGGGTGGTTTCCCAACCCCCAGCCTCCAGCGCCACGATGCTGCCCTGCATCTGAGAATTGGTACCGGCCGCCCAAGCGCGCACATCCTGTTCGGTATCGCACCACACACCGCCATCCTTGAAGACATCTACCTCAGCCGCGGTCGGAGCGAAGGTATTGGTTTCGAAAATGAACTGTGCGATTGCTGCTTTCATGTGTCCCCTGCTGTCATTCGAAAAAGACGTATCCCGGCGCATCGTTGTGGCTTTAGTAATCCCGGAAAGCCTGGCTATACTCTTCGCCCTGAGGGCATCACTGAACGTTGAAGCCGAACTCCTTGCCTAGTGTGTCAGAACCCGGTAGTAGGTGGAATCCCAGTTGAGTCACATCTTCACAGTCGAATAATTGGATCCGACGGCAGTCGGCACTTCCTGATCCGTATAACACATGAGTTCACGTATCCCATCTTGCCATCCATACCCGAAATCGTCGACGCTGTTGCTCTTGAAACCGTTCAAGCTTTGCTCATCGAGATTGCGGGCCCACTCACGGATCCATTTCCTCTCATAAGTGCCTTGCAAAACCGCAGCGATGCAATCCTTATCCGAGAGCACCATTAGACTGACTATAATGTCAACCAACTTGGGGGATCCCAGCGCCCCATTCTGTGTCTTCAAGAGCAGCAAGCAATGGATCCACGGCTTTCTTTTTTGGCCAGCAGCAAATCATATTTTGCGCTCTTGCATTCATTTTGTTCGCTACTGTGCCGTTCGATCTAGTCTTCAACACAAGGACCGTGCGTCACGCAGGTAACCATCAAGCCGCATCCGGCTGCTCTTGCCCGAAAGTAGTCCAAGTCCATATTGTAAGCCGCCGTTTTATTACCCTAGATTGGAGCTTGATAATCTAACCTCCCGGCGTAAGGTAGCTCGGTTGTGCCATGGTTCCAAACTATCGGGGCGACACAAACCAAAAAATCACAGGAACCATCTTCCATGTACGTTATCAAAAACAACTCCCTTGAAGTCAGTATTCTGGACCCGGTGGCCGACCGCAGTTACATGGGCACTCGGTACTGCACTGGGGGTTACATCTTCACCGTCGTCGATAAACGCCATGGCAACTTGATTACCGGCCCCACCTATCCCGGCGAGGTTATTCCCAGCGAAGGTCAGGGCATGCCCGATGGTTTCGACCTGAGCCCTTTGCAACCGCGCGGTTCGACGAGCACCAAGGCGTTAGTACTCGGCATAGGGATCTGCGACCTGGGCAAGAATGATGTTGAGGAGTGGTGTACTTGGGACGTGAACGCCGGCAAAGAGCAAATCGTCTTTAAGACCCGCCACCAGTTTGGTGGCTTCGATGTGAAGCTGGTGCGCACTGTAACCCTGATGAATCGCACCCTGCGGACGGCGACCTGTGTCAGGAACGAGGGCGAGGAGTTCGTGCCCATTCGCTGGTTTCCGCACCCGTTCTATCCACCGCCAGCGACCAGCGAGCTGTGCAAGTTCAACATACCGATCAGCTTTCCAGACAATTCTGGATACGAGCTCGCTCCGAACGGATACATCTGTGCCAAAAAATGGCCCTGGGTGCAGGAGGACTTCGCTGGCAAGGACGGTTTCTTCCAGCTCATAAACCACGATGCCTCCGACAACCTGATCGTCATGCAGAGACATCCAGTTCTCGGGCTGACCAGCGCCACCTGCAGCTATACACCGGCATTTTTCCCTATTTGGGGCAACACCGTCACCTTCTCCTGGGAGCCGTTCCTGGAACGCACGCTGGGTTGGAACCAGGAGACCGACTGGTACATTGACTACGAGTTCTAAGTTTCCACAGCTGACCAAAGGAGGCCTCATGGCTATTCAGCGCATCAATCCCGACACCCTGGTAACCCCGGGAGCCCCGTATCACGCGGTCGTGCGCAAGGGCAATATCGTCACAACGTCTGGCCAGATCGCGTTCGACGTCAACGGCAATCTGGTCGGTGAGGGTGACATAGCGACACAGACACGCCAAACCCTGGAGAATGTGAAACATGCGCTGGAAGCGGCGGGCGCAACCCTCGATGACGTCGTCAAGACGACAGTGTTCTTGACCGACATGGCCAACTTCAAGGGCATGAACGAAGTCTATGCCGAGTTCTTCGGAGAGAGTAAACCGGCGCGTTCCACCGTTGGGGTCGAACTGGCCCTACCGACCCTGCTGGTGGAGATAGAAGCAACCGCCGTGCTCGACTAACAGCCGTCGAGAATCCAGGTTCAAAGCAACTGTCCAAAGAAGGAAGAGGAAGATGGGAATCGCCGTATACGACTATCGCAATCCGGACCATGTGAGAAATCTTTTCGTCACCGCGGAGATGCGATCTCGCATCCTTCGGCTCGAATGCGGCATGGAGTTCCACGCCCGCCACAGTCACGACCTAGGGCATGAAATTTTCCTGATCCTTCAAGGGGTAGCCGAGTTCGAGATCAATGGAGAAATAGCCAGAGTCGAGCCGGGTCAGCTCTGTTTCGCTGCCGTAGATGAACCCCACTCGGTGCGGGTTATTGGCGACGAGCCCGTCATCATGTATCTGTCGGTAACGCCACATATACTTCCGACCCATACGATGCTAGACGTGAACGGCGAACGTATGCCTCCCCACTTCGCGGAACCGAATTCGTACGACGTAGAGCTCGACGCCTCCTTGTCGCGTTCGCAGCGGATCGAACGCCAGCGACAATCCGTTCGCAAGCTGGCAGCACATGCCTCCGATTTAGACAAAACTCACAACCGGATCTTGGACGAGCTGGAATCGTCCGACATCGATGTGGAGGAGACTCGCGTGAGGCTCTGGGACGATGTCTATCGCGTTTACAAGGACATGGCCGAATTGGGGGATAGCTGGAACGATCTAGCGTCCGATCTCGGCCAGAAAGATGAGCAATAGCGTTTAGTCAGCGCACAGCAATTCACCTAAGGGCCTGCAGATAACGCAGGTCCAATGACACAGGGAGTAACGAATGGATAAGGTGCGGATCGGAATGATCGGCAGCGGCGCCATCGCACAGGTACAGCATATGCCCAACCTGCACGAGCTGCAGGACCTTTTTGAGGTGACCTGGACGTGTGATGTGTCCGCAAAAGTTGCCGCGTACCTAGCCGATCGTTTCAACGTGCCCAACCACACCACCGATTTTCGAAAGGTCTTGGAGGCGGAAGATGTGGACGCAGTTATCCTCTGTCATGCCGATCCCAAGACCGAGATCGCGGTAGCGTCGTTTGATGCCGGTAAACATGCTTTCGTCGAGAAACCCATGTGTTTTTCGAAAGATAATGCGAAATCAATTGCCGAAGCCGTGGCACGCTCGGGCAAAGTGGGACAAGTGGGTTACATGAAGGTATACGACCCGGCATTTCTGATTACCGAGGAGGAATCTCGGGGCTGGGAGCCCACTTTCGTCCAAGTGAATCACCTGCATCCCAACAACGATCTGCACACCAGCCAATTCCACGTCGAACGTTTCGATGACATTCCTGCCTCCGTCGGCGAGATCGCCGGTGCAGCGCGCGCCGCAGAACTGCAACAGGCCCTGGGAAAAGACATCCCAAAAGAGGCAGTCAGCGCCTTCTTCACTCTTGCCGGCAGCATGATCCACGACCTTTACGGCCTCCGCATCCTGTTTGGCAACCCAAAACGCATCATCAGCACGGACGTCTGGAATGACGGGCGGGCACTGTCCACAGTTCTGGAATACCCCAACGGCTCACGTTGTATCGCCTCGTGGATCGATCTGCCGAACCTGTGGGACTTCAAGGAAACCCTGGAGATTTACGGCGCCGACAAGCGGATCATTCTCGCCTATCCTACTGGCTTCTCGCGCGGTCAACTGTCGGAATTGAGTATCTGGGAAATCGATGGCTCCGGACGCACCATCGAACGGAAACCAGCCGTTGAGTGGCAAAGCCCGTTCGTTGGGGAGTTGCGACATTTCCACGAGTGTATTACCAAGAGCGTTCCGTGTCGGACATCGGTGGCTGACGCCTACAACGATATCACTTTGGTGATCAACAGCACTCAAGCATACTTGAACGGATCTCCCATCGACTTCGGTTAGACGATCGCATGGCTGGCACGCCGGAAGCAGAGTCATAACTGTAACGAGAGTAAAAAACCCTCATAGCCGTAGCACCCTTGTTTCATCGTTACCGACTATGCTTCGTCGACAGACTTTTATACGGAAAAGCTAGGCTTCCAGCCAAAGCTTGAATTGCGCGAGGACGAGGAACCGTGTTTCGGAATCGTCGGCGAGTGTTGCGGCGAGTAACGCGGGTGTGCAATAGGGGGGAACCGATCTGTAGTGGACGACGGAGAAACGGTGAGATCGGTTACTGACAAACGTTGGAGATGCACGGCTTCAAGGTTATTGCCTCCCAAGACAGCACGGAGGCTTTGGAGAAGATGGCAGTAGACAAGGAAGGTCTCACGGCCACCGTTTGGGATCTGACCATACCGCATATGGACAGCGTGGACACCCCTTCCGCGGAACGACAAGACTGAATCCTTCGCTCAAGGTGTTGCTCTTGAGCGGCTTCAATTAGCAGGAGGAGGTTAGCCAGTTTACAGGGAAGGGCCTGGCCGACTTCATCCCAGAAGCCGTTCGATACCGACGATTTGCGGAAAAAAATGCGTCAGATGATCGACGCTTGAACCCACCTAGGTTCAAGAGCCCCCAGGTTATCTCCTGTATGCGAGTATCTCAAGCCGCTGCGCGGTCCTTGACAATTTCCTTTTCATGTTTGAAAGACCCGGTTTCGGTCAGTTCCAAGACTTCGGGCGACAATCGCTCTTTGATCGCTTCCGGAAGACTGCTTTTGGTGTCCTTGTGTTGTGGACGGTAGCGAAATACGAGGATGCGCCGTATGCGATCCGTCGGGGTCCACGGCAAAATACCGTGGGTCATCGCCTCGGGCATCACCAGAACATCGCCAGCTCGGGGCCTTACATTGATCACCCCCGGCGGCAACTCATCAGCACTGGATATTTCACCCTCATTGAAGAGTGACTCGGGGCGATCGAAGTTAATCTTGTGGGATCCCGGCAACAGGAGGAGTCCCCCGTCTCCGGGACGAACGTCGTCAAGATAGGGAAACACCACAAAATCGTCGCAGTATATGCGGCCGTCGCGGATCTCGTAGCGGGTACTTTCCCAGCCGTAATCCTCCCGTGCGCAGTGGAGGCGGCCGCCACTCGGTTTTCCCGGTTCGTCCACCTGTAAGGTGCCGCTCAACAGGCGCGGTTTGTTATTGGTCAACTCCATGATGATCGGCCAGGTTACCGGGTGCATGGTTAGCGCTTGTAGGCACTCATCAAATGCGAATCCGTGTAGGTGACGTTTGCCATCACGACTAAAACCGGGCGGCAGATCCTGCTCCGGCGCTTCCATGTACCGCTGGGCCGCTTCTTGCGCGTTCTTTAACTCCTCCGCGCTCAAAACGTTTTCCAGATGCAGGAATCCGGTTAGATCGAACAAATAGCGTTGCTCAGGTGTCATGGATCTCGTCTCCCCTAGGTGTGTCGAAAACGTAAGATAATAAGGCAAAATGAAGCATGAGTGAAGAGTGCTTGGCACGGGCGCTACGATCCAACCCCGCGGGTTTTGAATGACCGACCTTTGAAGCCGGATCCCTTGCCGCCTCGCACTCCGAACGGTTTATTCTCACGACCACTTTAAAAACGAATCATCGAGGTACGACATGACAGCGACGGCCCACCACGAAATCATTAAGCTTGGCCCAGACGAGACTCCGTACCGGCTGCTCACGACCGACCACGTTTCCACCAGCAGCTTCGAAGGAGAGAAGATCCTCAAGGTCGACACCGCCGGGCTGACGATGGTAGCAGACGTGGCGATGAGTGAAAGCGCCCACCTATTGCGCCCGGGCCACCTCGCACAGGTCCGCAAGATCCTCGATGACCCAGAAGCGTCGGACAACGATCGCTTCGTGGCGCTGGAACTGCTTAAGAACGCCAATATCGCCGCCGGTGGCGTACTGCCCATGTGCCAAGACACCGGTACCGCCATCGTCAGCGCCAAGAAGGGGCACCGGATTTGGACCGACGGCAGTGACGAAACGGCCATAGCGCTCGGTATCAAGAAGGCTTACACCGAATCCAATCTGCGTTATAGCCAGATGGCTCCGTTGACCATGTTCGAGGAAGTCAACACCCGCACCAACCTGCCGGCGCAGATTGAGATCTACGCCGACCAGGGAAACACGTACAAAATGTTGTTTATCTCCAAAGGAGGTGGCTCGGCCAACAAGAGTTTCCTCTTCCAAGAAACCCGGGCGCTTTTGAACCCCAGCTCTTTGCGGGATTTCATCGACGAAAAGCTGCGCATGATCGGCACCGCTGCCTGTCCGCCATACCATCTGGCGATCGTCATCGGCGGCACCTCAGCGGAGTACACCTTGAAGATGGCCAAGATGGCAAGCACCCGGTACCTTGATTCGATGCCGACGGAAGGCAACGAATACGGACAGGGATTCCGCGACTTAGAGATGGAAGCGCAGGTCATGCAGATGAGCGCCGACATAGGCATCGGCGCCCAGTTTGGAGGCAAGTATTTCTGCCATGACGTCCGCGTGGTGCGCCTACCCCGCCACGGGGCCTCGCTACCTGTGGCCATCGCCGTATCGTGCTCTGCGGACCGGCAGATCATGTCGAAGATCACTGCGGAGGGCATCTTCTTGGAGGAACTGGAGCAGGACCCGGCAAAATATCTCCCAGAAATCGAGGATAAGGAGTTGGAAGGCGAGGTTGTGAAAATCGACTTAAGCCGACCCATGGACGAGGTGCGAGCGAACCTCAGCAAACATCCTGTCAGTACTCGCTTGTCCCTGACCGGACCGATGATCGTCGCGCGTGACATCGCCCATGCCAAGTTAAAGGAGCGTTTGGATGCCGGCGAAGAACTGCCCGCCTATTTTAAGCAGCAGCCGGTGTATTACGCTGGCCCTGCCAAAACACCCGAGGGTTACGTAACTGGTTCTTTCGGACCAACTACCGCCGGACGGATGGACAGTTACGTCGATCAGTTTCAGGCCGGCGGCGGTAGCATGGTGATGCTGGCGAAAGGTAACCGCTCCAAACAGGTTACCGATGCCTGCAAAAAACACGGCGGTTTTTATCTCGGCTCGGTGGGCGGCCCGGCCGCACGGCTTGCCCAGGACTGTATTACGAAGGTAGACTGTCTCGAGTACGCCGAGCTCGGCATGGAAGCGATCTGGCAGATTCACGTCAAGGACTTCCCCGCATTTATCGTTGTTGACAACAAAGGGAACGATTTCTTTCAGGCCTTCCGTAGCAACTAACGAACGTACCAGCCAAGGTAAGCGGAAGCGATGTCGCTGCCGGTAGCACATTTGAACTACTCATACATCAGGGGGTCACTGATCCATGAAAACGCTTAAGACTCTTTGTGTAGGCGTCAGCGGTCGCGGTCGCTGGCCGCTGGAAACGTGCCAACCAGAGAACGGTTTCCAAGTCATCTCCCTGTGTGATATGTCCCCACAGGCTTTGGAAGAAGGTCGGCAGCTTACCGGATTAAACGTGGCCGATTGTTGTTCCGACTACACTCAGGCGTTGGATGAGTCGAAAGCCGACTGCGTCATCATCTGCACTCCGACTATCCATCACGTACCGATGGCCAAGCAGGCGATGGAGCGCGGTCTTCCGGTGCTGGTGGAAAAAGGCATGGCACCGAATTGGGAAACCGCCTGCGAAGCGGTCAATTTCGCGCGCGATAACAATAGCATCTTCTGCGTCTCCCAGAATTATCGCTACAAGGCCGTAGAGCGCACCTTCCACCGCATCCTGCACACACCCGACGATCCCGCCAGTGTCGGGGAGGCGTACCAGTTGGACCACATCCAACACCGTTCCCGTCCAGAGCCGCGCACGCTCAACTATCCTTTTGCGTCGGTGTGGGACATGTCCTGCCATCATTTCGACAACTTCCTGTACTGGTTCGGGCCGGTGGCCGAGATAACCGCCCATGCGTTCGAAGCACCCTGGTCCAAGTATCCACATCCCAATAACACCAGCGCTTTCATACGCTTCGAGAGCGGCGTGGCGGTGAACTATTTTCACGGGCACGATTCGGCGCGCAGCCACTTTTACCTCGGTTTGCATGGCAAGCTTGGCGCCATCATCTCCGGGAACTTAGCAGGTAACGCAATACTGGAGTTCAGTCGACGCCCTGTGGAGCAGTTCGGCCGCACCGACGTCACCCGGGTTCCGTTTTCCGAAGCTTCTGACGAATTGGGGGTTCTGGCTGACTTCCATGCCTACATCGAAAAGGGAATCGAGCCCGGCATCAGCGGCTACAACAATCTCGAGGTGATGGCGCTTTGCCATATGATGGTGATCTCCTGCGAGCAGGGGCGTACCGTAAAACGCACCGAACTGGTGAGCAACAGCTGAACTATCAGCTTCAAACCAGACCCGTTTTTGATGGATACTCCCGGATTAACCACGCTCGACTGGACGATCATAGTCCTCTACGCCATAGCAACCTTGGGATTGGGTTTCTTCTTCAGTCGCCGGCAGTCCAATGTGCGGGAGTATTTCACCGGCAGCGGTCGCATGTCACCGTCGCTGATCGGCATCTCCCTCTTTGCCACCCTCTTGAGCACCATCTCTTACCTGTCCATACCCGGCGAAGCCATCGGGAAGGGGCCGGTCTGGATGCTCAACTATCTCACCCTTCCGATCGCCTTTCTGATCGTGGGATTCATCTTCATACCGCGTTACATGCAAAGCCGAGTTACCAGCGCCTACGAGCTCCTGGAAGAGCGGCTCGGGCTCGGCATTCGACTATTGGGTGCCAGCTTGTTCATCCTGCTGCGCTTAGTATGGATGGCGTTGTTGATCCATCTGGCCGCAAAAGCGATGGCGGTGATGTTCGGTTTGGACAACAGCTGGATTCCGTGGATTACCTTGATTACCGGGTTGGTTGCCATCACCTACACTTCGCTTGGCGGCTTACGCGCCGTGGTGATCACGGATCTGGTGCAGTCCAGTTTGATGCTGGGTGGCGCCCTGACGGTAATCGGCATGATCAGCTACCACTTTTCCGGCTTCCAGTGGATACCGACCGAATGGCAGGATCATTGGGACGAGCAACCGTTATTCAGCTTCGACCCGTCGGTACGTGTCACCATTGTCGGCTCCATGCTGGCCGGATTGTTGTGGACTATTTCCACGGCCGGCGGCGACCAGACAGTGGTGCAACGCTTTATGGCGACCGAGGATGCGCGTGCGGCGCGGCGCTCCTTTCTCACCCAGCAGGTGGTGGGTGTAGTGATCGGCTGCTCCCTGTGGCTGGCTGGCTTGGCACTGCTTGCGTTTTTCCAAAGCCAAACAAACGTGCTGCCTTCCGGTGTTAACATCGAAGAGAACGCCGACAAGGTCTTTCCTCACTTCATCGCCTTCCACCTGCCCCCAGGGATCTCCGGCTTGGTGGTGGCCGCCATGTTCGCTGCCGCCATGTCCAGCCTCGATTCCGGCGTCAACTCCATTACCGCGGTCGTTACTGCCGATTTCTTCGATCGACTGGGACTCCGATATACCGACGAGCGGCAGCACACACGGCGGGCACAGCTTCTGGCATTTACCATAGGCACTGTGGTGGTAGTGACCAGCTCGTTGATGGAGCATATTCCCGGAAATATAACCGCGGTGACCAACAAGACCTCGAACCTGTTTACTACCCCGATCTTTGCGCTATTCTTCTTCGCCCTCTTCGTGCCCTTCGCCCGACCAGCAGGGGTGGTTGCCGGCACGGTCTGCGGGTTAGCCGCGGCCGCATTGATTGCTTTTTCGGGACCGATATTCGGCATGTTGCCAAACGGAAACGATCCTGTAAGTTTCATCTGGATCAGTCCGATCGCCTTGTCAGTGGACTTAACTGTCGGCATTGCCGTTTCGTGGATTCTCCACAAACGCGCCGTGTTAACAAGCACACCGAACTAACTCAATGGAAACACCGGACGTAAACCGGATGGAAATGGGTCCCGAAGTCGAGGTGCCCAAGCCGCTGGACCAAACCCAGGTCGATTTCTATGTCGACAATGGTTATCTGGTCGTCCCGGACATGGTTTCGACGAAAGAACAAGAAGAAATTGCTGCAGAGATGGTTGCAGTCGCCCGCGGTGCCTACCCGTGCCGAGCTATCGAGCCGGCGCCTGCACATTACAGCGCTCGGCAGGTTATGGAGTCGCTCCTATGCATCCATCAACCTCAGCATGTAAGCCCCGTCATCGAAAAGTATGTTCGGCATCCGCAGATCTGCGGAGCGCTGAGTCAAATAGCTGGCGCTCACCTACTCGAATGGGACGGCAGCGTCGAATGTATGCAGGCGATGTACTTCGTTAAGCCGCCGGGATTTCAGGGACAAGCATGGCACCAAGACGAAGTTTACATCCCGACTCGAGACCGTTCCCTGGTTGGGGCCTGGATCGCCATTGATGATGCCACCAAAGAGAACGGGTGCCTCTTCATCCTTCCAGGCTCCCATCGGAAAGGCTACCTGTATCCCCAGAAAGAACACGAAAACCCGGACGAATTTGATTCTGCTCTGGAGAGCTATGGGTTTGACGACAGCAGCGAAGTACCGGTGGAAGTCAAGGCCGGTACGTTGGTCTTTTTCAATGGTTACCTGTTACACCATTCCTACAAGAATCGCAGTGATATCTATCGACGAGTGTTGGTGAACCACTACTGTAATAGTTGGAGCCTGCTGCCCTGGCAATTAAAAGAGGGAGAATCGGTGGCGAAGTCCGATTTCAGAGGCGTGATGCAGGTGGCTGGCAGCGATCCTTACGCCTGGAAAGGGTACGAGTCACATCCCGAGTTTCTGCACGTGCGTTCGTGTAAAGCAGCTGAGGAGGCCCGCGTTGCGCTGCAGCAGCGCGGTGGGAGCAACACGGACGGTCATTAACCGAACTAACGCTACGAATCCTCCGAATCCGACCAGGTCATCGCTTCGCCCCGCAAACTGCCCGATCGCGTTTCTGTATGCCCTGGCCATTCTACTGGCAGATCGCCGTTTTCAACCATGTACGCCAACGGGTTGAGCTTGGTTCTGAGCGGTAGCTCGATCCGCTGGCGTTTGCGCGCCGACTCGAACAACGCCATCATCACCTCCTGAACCACGCGCCCATGCTCGCCACTGCTGATCGGATTGTCGACCCGCCCTTCCACCCAGTCGATCGCTTCCTGGCACTGATGCGACCAGGCATCGTGGAACGGTGCTTCGATCTCCTGCCAACCTTTTGTAGACTCATTGAGATATCGGCCGATACCGAACTCGGAGTTGTAGCGCGCCGATGGACCTTCCGGGGAGTACATAATCCCGTCATTGGGTATCTCGTTTTCCGGCTTATAGTCCGTCGAAAGCTCCATGATGCCTTCCGACCCCAACACCCGGCAACCCTGGCCCAACCCATCCGTTACTATGCTGCCTCCCTGGATGAGCAAGGTGGCTCCGTTGCTGCAGCCGGCGATACCCAGCGTCGAATCCTCGGATGGTAGACCGCGCTCGTAGGTGTCGGCCGTTCGTTCGGTGGTGCCGATAACCCACGTCACCTGCGGATCATCCATCAGAAAAAGACCCAGTCGAATGTTGTGCGAGTTGGTGTTGAGCATGTTGCCACCACACTCGAGCTCGATGCGCCTGACCTGGCCGATCACACCTTCACGGATCAAGTCGCGGGCTTTGAGCCAGACGGCATGATGGGGTCGCTGATAGGAGATTAAAAGTTTTACGGCGTTGCGCTTACAGGCCAGCAACATCTGTTCGGCCTGGCTCAGGTCAACAGCCATCGGCTTCTGGCACAGAATTGCTCGCGGTTGGCTGGCAGCCGCGGCTACAACCATTTCTGCATGCTGTCGATGCCAGGAGCAGACATCCACGAAGTCGGGTCGCTCCTTGTCCAACATCTCGCGATAGTCGGCGTAACGATGATCGCCGCTGACGCCAAAGAACTGGCCGAACTCGTTCAGAGCCTCCGCGTTGGTATCAGCGATCGACCCTATTTCGGTTGGTTGTCCCGCTACTCCCAACCATCCGCGGGCGTGCACACGGCCGATCTTGCCGCAGGCAATGATGGCAGTACGGTATTTTTCTATGCTCAAAACTCAGCGTGAACGACGCGCTATCTTGTGTGCGAGCGATGCAATTTTCCCGACACCAAGTCGTAAGGAATGTACATCAGCATCCCGGGGCCGTATTTTTCGCCCTCGGGGTATCCAGCTACCCCGGTTACAAGATGAATAGAGCCCATGGGACAGTAGATGCCGTCGTAAGGCCCGTTTTCTTTGACGATGGTAAGCTTGCCCGACTCCGGGCCTGGGACAAGCCTTTCTTCAAACAGAACATCGAAAAGGCCTGCGCCGTCGCGTCCCAGTGCGGAGAAATAAGCTGCCCGGTCGTTACCTCCGCTACCGAAGAACACCACTCGCCCACTGGGGTCTGGCTCGATTTGAAGGTTGTGGCCTCCCGATGCCTGCAGCCCCGTATCTGCAGCCTCGTCGACTGAAAGGTAGTCTCCAAAGCGATCTCCAAAGCGGTTGATCCATTTAACGTGGCCAGTGTGGTCGGAAAATACGATCGGGGTACCGCCGCTCCAGCTGGTCATCCAGATGCCATGGTCATTGACGCCCAGGTACATCGGCCCTGAAGGAATGCCCGCCATCGGCCTGCCGTTATGCACCTTTACTAGGGTGAAATAATCGGTCACGTCGATTTCGCGAATAACCTCCCCGGTCTCTTTGCTGCGAACCTCCACCGTACACACCGGATCGCCAATGACCTTACCTTGGTGCGCGGCGTAAACCGCATCGCGCCACGGTTTGATGTCCATCATCCGGTTTTTATCACTGCGGGCGAATCCGTTTTCGGCAAAGGTAACGTCTCGGACCCACCGCTTGGCAGCGCGATCGATGCGCATCTTGTAAAGCCCGCCCCGTTCGCGATCCAGGTGCACAAGTTTTGGCTGATTATGAGACCCTCTGTGGGTAGTCCAGTATACCTCGGTATTCTGGTCGTCCAGCTGCATGCTAATGGAGCGGGCGCCATCAAAGTCCAACACTTGGTTGTACGACCAGCGCTCCCAAGCGGCGCGATCGGCGATGTAATCGGTCCCCAGGGTGCCGCGAATCATATCGCCGGCGCGATGACCACGATCATCATTCTGCCGCTCAGACTCCTGAATCCAGATCTCCGGCGGATCGTGCCGCGTATCGATCAGAGTGCGACCAAAACCCAACCGCGCCGCCGGACCAGCGAGCACCGGTTTGTCGAGGTTGTTCACCGCGATAAGATCGAACTCGTAATCACCAATGTCTAGATCGCAATCGCGCCCAAGCCAGTCTCGACCGTCCCACCGCAGCAAATGCGAGCCCGCTTGAAATGCCTGGCCCGGGGAAACGTATACCAATAGTTCTGGCGGTCCCATGGCCACCCAAGCCCCATACGGTCCTCGCGGACCGGTTCGCGAGGAAAGCTGATACACCGCAAGCCACACTGTAGCACGTTGATTTATGCGAAATCGGAACTCAGCTGACAGACTGTCTTTCCAAGTAGCATCGCCTGCGGTCAGACGCAGTGGTTGAAACGTACCCGACTTGTCGGGTAACTGAAATTCACCTTTGGGAACAGGTGAATCTGGATAACGGACGGTCTGATGTTCGGGAATCACCACTATCTGCGCAGGCAGATGTCGGGCGGAGAGCAACAGGCAAAGAGTTAACCAAAACCACGGCAACCAAGAAATTCTTTCGGAGTAGCCAATCATGATTTGCGTGAGATATTGCACAATGCACGTCTAATGTCAAGCACGACAGAACCTGTTGTCAGTAATCTTACTGTGAGATGCGCTGGATGTCGGCCGTCCGGTCAACTCGATCAGCTTGCCATCAACTCCAACATGCGTCTCAAGCCTTAGTTGTGGCAGGATGTTCAGTTTCTCAGCGCACGGCCGCGGAGGTTGTGCTGTAGTTGTCCCCGACGCACCGCCCACGCACCATTGACGAGCACATGCTCGATGCCCGAAGGTTTTTTGTCGGGATCGGCGTAGTCGCCGCGAGTTCCGATTTCCTCCGCCGAAAATACCACGATGTTGGCGCGGAAACCCTCGGCGAGCAATCCTTCGCGCTCCAGGCGAAAGCGTTGGGCAGGCAACGCCGTGGCCTTGTGAATCGCCGCCTCCAACGACATCCAACCCTTATCGCGCACGTATTCTCCGAGAAAAGTTGGATATGTCCCGAAGGTTCGGGGATGGGGTTTACCTCCCGTGAACAGACCATCGGTGATTACAGAAGTCAACGGATGACAAAGGACCTTGCGCAGGTTCGCCTCCGACTGATTGAAAGAGACCACCATCAACACTGCCGCATTTTCGAGCAACAGGTCCAGCGCCACTTCCACCCCTGCAATGCCACGCTCGTCCGCTACCTCTTTCACCGTCTTGCCAACGAGCTCCTGCTGTGCCGGATTACTCAACGAAGCTAGGAAGATATCCTCCCAACCATTGGCCATGTCGTTTTCGGTTTCGGTTGCAATCCGCTTGCGGGCCTCCGGATCGCGAAGCCGTTGCAAAAGCGACTCGGCTCCCCCTTCCTGAGCCCAGAGCGGCAAGGCCTGAGTCAGATTGGCAGAACCGGCCAGATACGGATAGGCGTCGATACCCACGTCCACGCCTTGGGCATGAGCGCCATCGATGAGTTCCAGAATGGCATCCATTTTCTCCCAGTTTTTCGAACCCACCGTCACCAGATGGGAAATCTGCACGGGTAGCTGCGCCTGGCGACCGATCTCCAGCGCCTCCTCCACCGCTTCCAGGATGTGGAACTTATAGTCGCGTAGGTGGCTCGTATAGAAACCGTTGAATTCGCGGGCCACACGGCACAAGCCAACCAATTCCTCGAGATCGCCGAAGCTGCTGGGTACTTCGTTGAGTCCAGTCGAAAGACCGATCGAACCCTGTTCGAGGCAGGCAGCCAGTCGTTTTTCCATGTTGCGCTGTTCATTGACGTCGAGCTTTCCCGCTTTCATGCCCGCTACCCCCGCCCTCAGGGTCGCATGACCGGTCAGAGCGGCAACGTTGGTGTAGCTCTCTGAGGCTTCGAGATCCGCGAAATATGTCGCCGCGTCAGACCATGCTTTGTTTCCACGTCGGTTGAAGATTTGAAAGCTAGGCGCCGGATCCTCCGGGGGAAGATCGGGGAACAGAGAGAAACCGCAGTTGCCCACCACTTCTGTAGTTACTCCTTGGAGGATTTTTTCCGGACGATGTTCCAACACCTCCAGATCCGCATGGCTGTGGACATCGATGAATCCGGGGGCTATCACCAGTCCGGAGCAATCAACAACCTCCATGTCGGGCGCGGGTGAGATGTCACCGACCGACTCAACGATCCCACCATCGATGGCGACCGAGCCGTGCTGCGCTGATTGGCCAGAACCGTCCACGATAACTCCGTTGTGCAACAGGATCATGACTCTACCTTTCTAGTCTTTGAGGTAGCGTTAAGCTTTGGTTAGCCGTTCTAAAATCTCCAAGACTTCGTCGGCGATTTGCTCCGACTTACGGCTTGCGTCAAGGATATGATCGGCGCATTCCCGATATTGCGGCACCCTTATATCGAGCATCTCTTTCACCTCCTGGAGCCCGCCGGAAGACAGGTTGGGACGCGTTTGGGCGCTGGCCGGATCGGCGCATATGCGATCCCAAAGCGCCAGCGCCGATAGCTCCAAGTAGAATACCATACTGTTGGTACAAGCCCAGGCACGGTTCTGCAGTCGCATAAGCGAGCCAGCGCCGAAAGCGATCACACAGCGGTCGCGCTGACACATTTCGGCCACCACCGCGCTTTCCACGTCCCGATATACCTGATCGCCCTCTTCGAAGAGTACTTTGACGGGCTTTCCCGACCGCTCTTCAATGCCGCAGTCTACGTCCAAGTAGGTCCGTCCAAGCCGCTGCGCCAACAGCTTGCCAAGTGTGGACTTGCCAGCTGCACGATAACCAATGAGAGCAATGTTCATAATGGATCAAGCTACCTACGAGGCCCCAATGCAGTTGCTCGAATACCGGCTATTTGTACCTCGTCTTAATCGCCATCCCCTTCCTCGCGCTTTGACTGGCTAGATCGAGGATGTGGATCGGTCGGCGAGCCCATTCGGGTGTGATCACCAGTTTGGTTCCTTTGACCAAGTGAGCCGCAACATTCTTGTAGAATTTGGGCCACTGGCTGTTAGTATTCTGGCCTTTGGTAATCAGCTTACGCTCACCCACCTGCTGGATCAACTCGTAGGTCCCGCCATCGAACAGGTAACTCCCTTTCGTGCCTGCGATTTCGAGGAAACCGTTCTTGGGATTGGCGTCCATGCTCGACACCGTCAAGTTAAGCCACTTGCCGCCCTTGAAACGCACACCTATGGACACAACGTCTTCGTTCGTGTCCTTTTTCCAAGCGGTTTTAGGTGCCCAGAATCCGTTCCTCGCATATCCGGTCACTTCGGTCATTTCGTCGTTGATGATTTGTAGCGAGTATTCAAGAAAGTGCACACCCCAATCGTATGCTATCCCTCCTGAGATCGACTTGCTCGACCGCCACCAATCTTTCGGCTGGCCATAGCCACCTAGAAAACCATTCACCTGATACACCTCGCCGATCGCTTTTTCCCGGCGTATATGTTTGAGCGCTTCGATGACACAGCCGTCCCAGTGGCGATTGTGGTACGCTGTCAGCAGCAGCCGACGTTTCTTTGCCTCCCGGATCATCGCGTCGCACTCGGCGGTGGTGATCGCCAACGGCTTCTCGCTGACCACGTGCCGGCCGGACCGCAGACACTGAAGCGCCAATTTCGCGTGGGTATTGTGGGGTGTTATTATAACAACCAGGTTGACCTCAGACTTCTTGAGCATTCGAGAAACCGATGTGAAGGTTCCGATGCCGGGAAAGTCCTGCTCTGCGACTTTCAGGCGCTCGATATCGACATCCGTCACGCAAACAGGTGTCATGCCGGCCGCCTGCATGTCGGACAGATGTCGTTTGCCCATGCTGAAATGACCCCCATATCCGATCACTCCGACGTTAATCTCTTTGGCGCGCTTATACGCCCCCATCCCGACCTCCTTCCGTGGTTCAAGGACCTCTTGCGTTCAGCATTGAAATGGAACTGCACGCCCAGTCGCCGATTAGGTCATCTGTAGGGAAGGGCGACGATCTTTTTTTTCGCGAACTGATCAAAATCACCGAGGCGCGTCACCAACCAACGGCATAGGATGGTCCTCTGGGGTCAGCACCTCCCGTGCGAATCCCGTTAGCATGGTCGACAAGAATCGCACACACCCGACTCATTCCTTTGGACCAGGCGCCATCGTCCTTGAGCTTGTGCCCGCATTCGGACAATGCTTTAAGCGCATCCGCTCCAACTCTGGATTCTACGACCGCCTCCCCCGGCCGAGACGCATGCGGCCAGAACGAGTTTGGAAAGCTGTGGGAAACCACCCGAGGTGCTTCAATAGCGGCCTGCGGATCCATGCCGAACATGACCACATTCAAAAACACCTGCAGCATACCCTGCACTTGAGCATCGCCTCCGGGGCATCCGAAAGGCATCACCGGCTTTCCGTTTTTCAACACCATGGCCGGATTGGGTGTAAGACGGGGACGCTTGCCAGGTTCCAGACCGCTGGCCTGATCCGGATCCAACCAGGTCTGCGTTCCCCTTGCCGAAATGGCGAATCCCAGCCCCGGAATTACCGGGCTCCAATCGATCGGATCACTGGGCGTGGCAGAAAACGCATTGCCCGCTTCGTCCACCACACAGACGTAGGCGGTATCACGCTCCCAGGTCGACGCATATGGCACAGACCCCGTTGGCCGAAGAATCGATCCATTACCTGTCCTTGGCTCGGTATGAAATGGCCAGGGATCCCCCGGGATTGGCATGTCAGGCGTTGCTTGTTGCAAATCGATTGCTTTCATCCGCTCTTTGGCATAAGCCTTCGAAAGCAAACCTTGCATCGGCACCTGCACGAAATCCGGATCGCCAAAGTACTGATGACGATCAGCAAAAACGTGCTTGACGGTTTCCAATATCAGGTGGAGGTAGCCGGCTGTGTTGTGCCCCAGGTCGTGGGGTTCGAACTGCTCCAGAATGTTCAACGCCATCAACAAAGTAGGGCCCTGACACCACGCTCCACAGGTGTAGACCTCGTAGCCCATAAACGAGGTGTGTTCAGGTGACTCGACTCGCACCTCAAACGTCTCCAAATCCTCTATCCGTAAGAGTCCCCCATGGCTTTCGCTGAACGCGGCGATCTCCTGCGCTATCTCCCCTTTGTAAACCAGGTCCCGCGCCGCCTGCAAACCAGAGTGGCGATCACCCCCGGCCTTTCTCTCCGCGTCGATCATGCGCTTGAACGTCCTGACCATGTCCTTCTGGCCGGGATATCGGGGTTCATAGATCTCCACCAGCTCCAGCGCCGGTTGCACTACCTGCTCGAAGCTCATGGTGCCAAAACGATCTAGGGCGGTGATCCACGCGTCCGGCGAGGCCGGCGTAACTGAGCGCAGAATGCCGCGCGGAAGATCGCCATTGGTGTGCTGTTTGAAGTAGTCGATACTTGCCAGCTGCGGCCATCGTCCCAATCCGCTGATGGTTTCCACCGGCGCTCCCGAAACTGGACAGTAGATAATCGGCGCCACCCCACCGAACTGCGTCAGATGCGTCTCCACCATGTTGATGCAGACCCCTGTCGCCACCCCGGCGTCGGCGGCGTTTCCCCCCTGCTCCAGTATGCGGAGCCCTCCCATGGAGGCCAGGTAATGGGTGGAAGAGACGACATATCGTTTGCCCAGGATCGCCGGCCTATGTGTCTCGTTCATACCACTCCTCGCAGCGAAACCTGTTCACAGAGATCAACCAGCGCCGCCGAAAATCATTGTTAGTGGTGCGCCGTCGGAACCGACGCCGACCGCGGCATCGATGTAGGCATATGCGAAAGCGACCCGAGGCTCGGTGGTCTTGTTGAGGCCGGAGCGATGGACAACCTGACTGTGAAGTAGAATCGCCTCGCCCGGTTCTGCCTCCAGATCAATGGCCTCATCCGGCTCCCATTCATTCCCCAGCCAGCCCTCACCAGGAGTTTTGTGACTGCCCATGGCCAACTGCATGCATCCGTTGGCAACCGTGGCTTCGTCCAGAGCTATCCAAATATTAATCATTTCGAATCCGTTGTACGAAGGGTCTCGGTGCCAGGGCAAATGGGTGCCGCGCTCGGCCGGCTTGTTGAACAGCATAGACCGGTAAGTCGCTACCCGTTCGCCGATCAATCGACGCGTTATGCAGCGGAATATGTGCCGCCGCATGATTCCCAAGCAGAGTGGATCTACATACATGCGGTCGATTCGTCGGTAGGCTAGCGTCGCGACTTCGTGCCCTGAAGATTTGGGCACACGATCTTCGTAGCGGCCGGTCTCGCTGTCTTGTTCGAAGGTCATTCCCTCATACGTGATCTTGCCGAGCATGATATCGTCCGCTCGTTGGCGTACCTCCGCCAGCTCATCGCCGGACAGCAGATTCCCCAGCCTGAGATAGCCCTCTTCTGATAAACGTTCAAATTCCTGCTCGTCGAATACAGCAATCGGCTCGGTTCTGCTCATAGGTGCAACTCTCCGGTTTTGTGCCGTTTTTGCCAATAGGCTGAAAAAGTAAGCCCGCAGACATCGATTCAACAATCTGCTCTGATTCAGTATATACGCACGTTGTTCTCAGCGGCGATCCGTCGAATATTAGCGACGGCGGACGGAATCTGATCACGCCTTAGATGTTCGATCATTCCGTAACTATCTGGATGGAGTTCGTCAAAGCGCCGGAGTACTAGCGCCAAGTCCAGCTCGCCTTCTCCAGGCACGTCTTGGTCGATGTGAAGAACGAGACCGTTCGACACTTTCAGATCCTTGATGTGTGCCAGCGGCGCAACCCGACCCATCTCATCGAATATGTGGTTCACCCAGTCGCTGCTGTGATACACCTGCTGCAGCGATTGGAAATGGTTCACCGCATCCAAAATCAACCGCAGTCGTTTCGATCCTACTGCTTCAACGATGCCCCGACACTTTTCCGGGGGATCCATTATGGACACCGCATGGGTCTCCATCGTCAGGGTCACACCCTCTGTCTCCCCTTTTTTGGCCAACGGCCGCAGGGTTTCGATCAACGGGTCGACGTGTTTAGACAAGTGGTTGTCGCGGTGGGGCGTCCACGGTCCCTCTGGATTAAGGCTGCCCGGCCGCAGCAGCAACGCTTGCGCTTCAAGCTGGGCAGCGATCTCGATAGCCCGTTCGATCTTGGCCGACACCACGTGACGCACCGCCGCATCTGGATCGAAGAGACACTCGTTGTAGGAGATGGCGAACTGCGCCAGATCGAGTTTCTGGCCGGAGATAAATTTGCGATATCGAGCACACTCCGGCCCCGTGATCCCAAAGACGTCGTCGCCGTTGAGGTGGAAGCCAAACCCGGTGAATCCCAGTTCCCGGATTGCCTGCATGTGGTGCGGTGTGAACGTGCGGAAGTCACCCGGCAGCATACCGACGATGCCCAATCTCATCCCAATTCTCCTCTGTTCCCTCAGCAGCCGGTATTCTCGTAGCGACGCAGTAGCAACCGGAAAGATTACGGTGAACCGCGCTGATTGTCCCAGCTCTTGATAAAGTCCTCCACCTCGAAGTTCGCCGGCATCTCGTAGAAGTGATACATCATGGCGGGGTTCTGAAACAGAGACTCGTATTGTTCCGTATCCGCTTTCAGTTCCTTGTCCAACGTTCCGAATCGGTCCCACAACTGGTTTAACTCGTGGACGGTGAAACGGGAACCGAGTTCTTTGACGGCGTTGGTGTTCTGCCAATCGTCCGAATCCGAATCTTTGTACTTGCGAATCGTGTAGGCAATCTTGGAAAGCACGATCAAGGAGGTCATGCGCGCATGTACACTCGGATGCAGAGCCTCGAACGTGTGCACGAAACTTTCGCGGTCTTTCTTGATTATGGCATTGTAGGCCGCGACGATCTCATCGTCTCTTTGCGCATGGAGCTTTGCAAACTCCTTGCATCGCGCAGCACCATGAGGCGAAAGTTTGTCGATGCAACCGACGCCCATGGCGTCTGCATAGTAGTGAGTAAAGCCTTTGTTCCTAAAGGCCTCGTATCCGGTGATTAGCGTGCGCCGCTTGGTCTCGCCATTGGGCTTCGAGCTGTGGAGGCAATTGTTGAGGTAAACGATAGAGTCACCAGCTTTTAACTCGACGGTAACAGCGCCGGGCAACGACACGACTCCCATTCGACGCTCGATCTTGCGCTCCTCGGCATTGTTTCGGCGTAGATGACTTCCCGGAATGAAATGGAGAAAATTATCGTCGTAGAGCGGGACGTTCCATTGCAGGTAGGGAGGACCGTTCAGCCTCAGATCCTCCTGCAAGCCGTCGAGAGGGGCCATATCGATCGGGTGAATGTCGCGATGCCAACCCGTACCTGAGGCACACAGCACGAACATTCCCAGCGGGGCCACGGCGGATACATCCATCAACTGCCGGCTGAATCCTAGAGTGTGTTCCTGAAACCAGAATTCCACCGCATCAGAGGTTGACCGATCGACCCAGTCGGTCATAACGAAGCGACTCTCCAAACAAGACACCGGACCACGTTCAGCCATGCGATCGACACTGGCACGCAGTTGCAGGAGTTCGTCCGCTTGAATCAGGTTGCGAACGATGACGTAACCCGACTCCATGAGCTGTAATCGCTGCTTGTCGATGGCCGTTTTCATGGTTCCTGCTACACGCTCCACCAATCCAGCACCGTTAACACGGTCTGTCTACGCCCGAGCGGGGTCGCTCAGACCCGGGAGGCTTAGGCCCATCTCAGGTTCCGCTGGGATACTCTTTGTCGCTATTCTCTTCCATGTCGGGTGCGTCGTCGGGCGCAGTAAGGCCGGTGCGGGCGTAGTGGTATGCCCGCGTCTTCTCTTCGTCCTTGTAAACATACCAGGTACAGGGAGCTTGCGGATCCAGGACATGATCCAACGGGCGGAAGGGACGGCCCCGTTTTTGTCCCGGCAGCCATTCCTTGGCGATGCAGCAGTGGGTGCAGTACCAGTGGATTCCCGTCTTCTTCCAAGTCCACAGATGCGGTTTCTTGTTGGTGCCATGCTCACCCACCGGATGGGGCGGCCTCCCTGTCTCCGGATCGCCGCGTCGCAATACACCGCCGCTCCCGCACAGCTCCATGATCATTTTGTAGCGGTCGCCCTGATCCAATAGGGTCATGTTCCCTTTGCGGCTGTCGCCGCTGAAATGCCCACCGCGCATCCCTTCCACGGTGAGCGCCAATCGGGCATGGGCGGTAAGCCGCTCCCAACTTTCATACCGATCGCCCCAGATGCTTTGATGAGTTTCCAGAATCGATTCCAGTACCGACTCCTCGCCGAACTCAGAGGCCATGTAGGTAAGCAGGTCTTGGATCCAAGCCACGAGGATCTCGTGCGGATTCTTGAATTCCAGACGCATACGCTCCAGCACGTCGGGAGCTCGTTCCATCGCGGCAACATCGTCCACACCTTTCATGCCGCGAATCAACTGCAGACATGAATCCCGCAGGTGCACCCCAAGCGGAATCTCACCCCAGGTCCTCAACATCGCGCTCGCTAAAACGGGGGCTTCACCACTCTCCACCCCCTTATGAACGCTTATATAACGCACGATGTCGGTTATCCAAGTCGTGAGAATGTCGTGCATGGTGCGCATTTCCTGATGGTAATACTCGACCAGCTCGATCGCGTCTTCGAAACAACCCTCTGTCAGCGCCTCTTCCACCAAGTCCTGGGTCGGTATGCCCAGCCGCTCGACCTCGTCCATACGGATCTTACGCCCCAGCACCTCATTGTGCTCGAGCGGATTCATGAGACCTCCTTGCGAACGATCTCGGCTGCTTCCACCATCACCTTCATTTTTTCCACCGCCAGCCAACGCACCGTCTGACTGAAGCCGCAGTCGGGCGCCACCCAGAGTTTGTCCGCGTCGCAATATTTCAAACACTTACGAATGCGATCAGCCACTGCGTCCACCGGTTCGAGATCCCTCCCCTTAACATCGATTACTCCAGCGCACAGGATTTTGTCCCCACCGAACTCTTCCCACAACTCGATCTCGTACATCCCGCGGTTGGCGAACTCGATGTGGATTACGTCCGCGTTCATGCTGGCAAAGGCTGAGGCAAAATTGGCGAAGCTGCGGTGTGAGGTGGCTGGACGACCGCGGAAATTGCCGAAACAAAGATGAAAACCGATTGTCGCTTCGACCCCTTCGACGCAGGCATTGAAGATATTAACCATCTCGTTGGACCCGCCCTCGCCGATCCAGTCCGCCGGCTCATCGCATTGAACGTACACCCCGCCTGCTTCAACAACTGCACGCCGCTCCTTGTTGATGTACGGAACCAGTGCCCAGGCAATTTCCGCTTTGCTCTTGTAGACGTGACCGGGATCCATGCGAAACGCCTGAGTCACTGGACTCTGCAGCGGTGCCAATAGTGGTTTCGCAGTCAGAGTGCGGGCGTATTTCCACTCTTCCACAATTCCGTAGCCTTTCGGCACGTCCAGCTTGTCGATGCAACGGTACGACTCCAGTCGGTCGGGACCGGGGTAGCCGTATTTGCGTGGAAACTCGATCACTTCGAGACCGCGGACGTAATCCAGGAAATTCCAGGTGAAGTCGGCGCGCTGCATCTCGCCATCGGAGATGATGTCGACACCAGCATCCACCATGTCTTGAATGGCCAAACGGACCCCGTCTTTAAGAGCCTCATCGATGTCGGCGGGTCCCATCTTGCCTTCCTCCACCGCTTCACGAACCAACCACATCCAGCTAGGCATGCCGTGACTACCGATGACCTGAGTGGGAATAATGGGCAGGTCCTTCAATGTGAGCATCTATCTACACTCCTTCTGTTTGAGAGAAGAAAAAACCACGTTAGTGCTTATCGGGTCAAGCGGATTCCAGTCAAACAGGACGGCCCTTACCTTGACCCCGGCGCTGAAATAATCCTTATATCCTGCGACAGACACTCAATGCCAAGCTGGATAATTAGATATGGATGACACGCGCACGGTCCCGGAAGCTGTCGAACTTGCTAAACAATTGATCGATTTCCCGACGGTCAGTCGATGGAGCAATGTCGCCATCTCCGACCATCTTCAATGGTTACTCAATGATTGCGGTTTCGAGGTTGAGCAGCTTTCCTACGCCGACGAAAATGGCGAAGAAAAGGTCAGCCTGGTAGCCAAGAAAGGGGATGGCGCCGACGGCTTGGCATTTTTTTCCCACACGGACACAGTACCCGGCCAGGAGGAAGATTGGGACCCGTTCGAGGCAGTAATCGAACATGATCGAGTGGTGGGGCGGGGAAGCTGTGATATGAAGGGACCGTTAGCTGCCACCGTGGTTGCCGCCGCGAAGGCGGATGAGGAGCGGCTGAAACGAGCAGTCTATGTGGTAGCTTGTGCAGATGAGGAAATTAGCGGAGACGGTGCCAAACAGGTTGCGGCGGAATCTCAGCTCCTGAGAAGCGCGCTTCCCAATTACGGTGTGGTTGCCGAACCAACCTCGCTAATTCCGGTGTATGCACACAAAGGTGCAGGCCTCGTCAAGGTCGTAGCCGAGGGCCAGGCGGCGCACACGAGCACCGACAAAGGCATCTCTGCCAATTTCCTGATGGTACCCTTTTTAGCGGACATGGTGCAGCTGGCGAAGGAGGTGAAATCGGACGAATCGTTCATAGATCCAGAATTCGACCCGCCCACATGCGGTTTCAATTTCGTAATCGATGACGGCGGATGCCGGCCCAATGTGACCGCACCCAAGACCGTCTGTACGGTCAGCTTCCGGACCATGCCGAATGCGCGGAGCGAAGAGGTGTTGAACCGCGTCATCCAACGCGCCTCCAAGTATGGCTTTGAGGTGGAGTCCAAGTTCGTTGAATCCTTTTACGCCTCGCCCAAGTCTGAGATCGTGCAGACGTCCTGTCAGATCACCGGGGTTGGTGATCCACAGACCGTCCCTTACGGCACGGACGCGTTCTATCTGAACGATTTGTGCGATCTGGTGATTCTGGGTCCAGGCGACATCGCGCAAGCCCACACCGTAGGTGAATGGATTGAAATCGATCAACTGCACCAGGCCGTCGACATCTATGAACAGATGATTCAGAAACTGTGTATGTAACGATGGTCGGTAATACGAGATGATCGCACTACTAAAACCTGGAGGTCGGAATGACCGATAAATGGCTGGACATCGATACGCGCGGTAGCTACTTCCCGGGAGATTGGGTACGTCCCCGGTTCAATCCCGGAACCTGGATGGCGATGGTGGACATTATGGAAATCTTTCCAGGCCACCGCAGTGTCACCCGCAAAGGAAGCTACGACATGTTTGACGGACCTATCGGGGTGAAGCTTCGGGTGGAAGATCTGGAGAGATGCGAGCCGATATCGATACCGGAGGAAGAATGGAATCTCGAGGGTTTCGAGGATCCGACCGCTTCGCCGGAAGAGCGCTACAAGGCCATGGACGCCAAGGGATTCTGGCTCGATCGCGATACCGGCGAGGAGGTTCCACACGACGAAGCGGACAAATGCTGGCGCGCCGAGCAGTTCGAGGGTCGCGCCTACACCGGTCGCAAGGTAATCCTCAAGGGACAGTTGTTGGGGCGGGTCTCACCCGACCGCAAGAATTGGACGAGGATCCCGGAGCCCCTTGCCAATTATTCGGTGAACGGCGGCATGTCTCCCGGGTACGACGCTCACAACAAGACCTACTACTGCTTCTTGCAACCCCAGGGCTGCACCCCTGAGGAGGTCAATCTAGGAACAGCCGTGCCAGAGGCCGAGGTGGTCCGCCGGGCAGTGGGTATCGCGCGAACCAAGGACTTTCGCCACTGGCCCGCGCCCAAACTCCTGCTACATCCCGACGCTCAGGACCCCTTGGACATTTCATTCTACGGCACCTGCTATTTTCCCTATCCGGGCCGGCAAGACCTTCACGTAGTGGTCCTTCCGGTTTTCCACCAGGTAACCGATCACGTGGACTTGCAGATCTCCTTCAGTCGGGATGGACACGTGTGGACGCGGCCTGAACGCCGAGCCATCCTGAGCCTCGGTCAGCGGGGAAGCGGCGAGGAAGGCCAGCTCTACCCACGACGTCCGCCGGTGGTACTTCCGGACGGTTATTGGGCTTTACCCTACATGTCACGGTCGGGCTTGCACACCGTCCCCCCGGATTACCAGAAAGCGCTGTTTCCAGAAATCGGCCCGGTGCAACACAAATGGGCCCACTGGCGCGAGCATCGCCTGTGTGGCGTTGAAGCAGAAAACGAAGGAAGATTCACCATTGCCACAGTGTTCCGCCAGGAAAAGGAATTACGCTTGAACTACCGGTGCGCACCAGGGGGCTGGATTAGCATAGAGTTAATACAGGCGGTCCCTGCCAAGGATTGCCCGGACGTAGAACCGTTGGAGGGTTTTACGTTCGCTGAGTGCGACCGGCTGGTGGGGGACGAGGTGGACCAGGTGGTAACATGGAAGGGCAACAGCGATATCTCCAGCGTCGGCGAAATGGCCGCCATTCGCGTGAATATGTTCCAAGCAAAGCTGTTCGCCTACCGGATTTGATATCGACTCGCAGTCGCACCACCTGACTGGTTAGCTGAGACAGATCGACCTGCTTGCTAGCAAGCAGGCAAAAAAGGAGTCTCAATAATAATTGCTCATAGTAGAGAGAAAAGAAA
>CAYNZV010000043.1:0-21571 GCA_964401715.1 uncultured Gemmatimonadaceae bacterium
TCCCAAGCGTATTACTTCGCCAACAAACACCACAGCGGCCAAACCCGCAAATCCGGCCAGCCGTTTCTGCAACACTGCGTCGAAGTCGCCCGTATCTTGGCACAACTGCGTCTGGATGCCCCAACAGTCGCCGCTGGCTTGTTACACGATGTTCTCGAAGATACGCCTGTCACCTACACGATGGTGGCCAAAAAATTCAGCCAGAAAATCGCCGAACTGATAGATGGCGTTACCAAGATCGACCAGTTCAGATTCGAAAGCCGTGAGGCACGTCAAGCTGAAACCTACCGCAAGATGCTGTTGTCGGTTACTCAGGATATCCGAGTAATCCTGATCAAATTCGCCGACCGCCTCCACAACATGCGCACCCTGAATCACGTCTCATCCACACAACAGCAGCGCATCTCCCATGAAACCCTCGAGGTTTATGCCCCCCTCGCCTACCGCTTCGGCTTGGCACGGATCCGTGGCGAACTGGAGGATTTGAGCCTGAAGTACCTTGATTTTGAGAGTTATCAGAACATCCGCGAAAGCGTAGCGATGAAACGTGGCGAGCGGGAAGAGTACCTAGAGGAGTTCAAGGCACCGATCGAAGTGGAACTTCTCCGCAATGGGATCGAGTCGGAAATCACGGCGCGGGCAAAGCAGTTCTACAGCATCTATACCAAGATGGTCAGCCGCGACAAGTCGTTCGAAGAGATTTACGACCTTATGGCAGTCCGCATTCTCGTCGGCACCGTTCGCGAGTGTTACCATACCCTGGGTCTGATGCATACCCTCTATCGTCCCCTTCCCGACCGCTTCAAGGATTACATAGCGACTCCAAAGAGCAACATGTACCAGTCGCTGCACACTTCCGTAATCGGTCCCAGGGGAATGCCAGTAGAGATCCAAATCCGCACGTTGGAGATGCACCATACTGCGGAGATCGGCATCGCCGCGCATTGGCGCTATAAAATGGGGGAAGAGGGTCCAAGCGAACTGGATCAGCACATTCAGTGGTTGCGCCAGGTGTTGGATTGGCAACAGGATGCCACTGATCCCGCCGAGTTCATGGAAAACCTCAAGATCGATTTGTTTCAAGACGAGATTTTCGTTTTCACACCACAAGGGGACCTGCACCAGCTACCGAAGAAAGCAACTTCGATCGACTTTGCATTTGCCGTGCATACGGATATCGGTTTCCAGTGCGTCAACACGCGGATTAACGGTCACGTATCCCCGTTGGAAACAGAACTGAAAAGCGGCGACTACGTTGAGATCATCACTTCCGCCAATCAGAAACCGCGGCAAGCGTGGTTGGAACAGGTGAAAACCTCTAAAGCACGCCATTGTATCCGCAGATTCCTGAAAGAAGAACGCTTCAACCATAGCACCAATCTTGGGCGTGAGATGCTTGATCGCGAATTGAAACGGTATAAATCAAAGGTCGATAAACAGGATTTGCTCATCGCTTGCAGCGATCTTGGTTACGAAGACGAAGAACACCTTTACGCCGCCCTGGGTGTCGGTGATCTCTCATTGTCGAGATTGATTAACCGTTTGATTCCTCACGAGAAGAGCATTCACTCGAAACCTCCCAGTCGGGACGGCAGAGGCATTTGCATCCAGGGGATGGACAACATGATGATCTCCTTCGCCGATTGCTGCTCACCGATCCCAGGAGACCAAATCATCGGCCTAGTAACTCGAGGTCACGGAGTTTCGGTCCATCGACTGGACTGTTCGAATGTCGTCGACATGGACTCTCAGCCGGAACGATTGCTGAATGTGGAGTGGGATTTAGAAACCGAATGTGCTTTTACGGTAAAGCTCCGGATACGGAGCAACGACCGCAAATTTCTGCTCTCGGAAATTGCCAAGTCAGTCAGCGACACGGGCACCAATATCCGCAGCTCTGCAACACGAACTGAAGGTAATGTTGCCGTGGCGGAGTTTTGGCTCGACGTGAACGATACGCACCAGCTCAAAAGCGCAATCGATCACGTGATTAAGGTTAAAGGGGTCATTGACGTGAGACGTGTCAACCAGACGGAGTCAACGGTATCGTTGTCGTGACTTCATGCCTCCAAGGAAGCCTCGATTTTCTTGAGGATCGTCAGCTCTTCGTGATTCACCACTTTGCCGCCGTAGTGACCTCCCACGTGATCTTCCGCCCAACCGTGCAGTATTTGTAGCTGTATGCAGCTCAAGTCGATCTGGGCGTTACCTTCAGCGACCCGACGCAGCTTGATAAGGATTCGTTCTTCGTCCGGCCAGAATGGCCCTTCTTTCCAGGTCAAGATGATTTCGACCTCGCGCTTTGTTAGCAATAAGTCCAAACGGCGGAGTATCGTTTGACGGAGTTAACCGTCCGTCCCATATTGCGCTTCATTCGTTGAAACGATGTCGATGGCTTTACGATGAACAATTCCAAGACCAAGTATTTTCGGGCTAATATTGCCTCCATGGAACCGTATGTGCCGGGCGAGCAGCCGCGAAATACGGAGTACATAAAGCTCAATACTAATGAAAATCCTTACCCTCCACCGGCCTCGGTAATCGAGCGCATTCGAACTGCGTGCGACGACGACCTAAGACTCTATCCAGACCCCAATGCGCTGGTGGTTCGGAATAAGATGAGCCGTCTTTTCGGAGTGGACGTGTCGCAAATCATGCTTGGGAACGGATCTGATGAACTATTGAATATAATTGTACGCAGTTTCGTGAACGAGGGGCAACAGGTTCACTGTCCGGCTCCGACATACTCCTACTACAAGAAATTAATTGGAATCCAGAATGCAGATTACGTCGAGATTTCCTTTCCGGATGACTACTCAATTCCTGTCGGCTTGGGCGTCGGTGCGGCGCTGACCTTCGTTGCCAATCCCAATTCTCCCTCCGGAACGCTGGCAACGGCAAGCGAGTTGAAAGCGGTCGCGCAGGCCACCGAGGGTATAGTCGTGGTCGACGAGGCGTATGTCGACTTCTCCGAAAATGGCTCGATTCAGCTACTGCAGGATCATCCCAATTTGGTGATCGTTCGTACCATGTCTAAATCGTTTTCGCTGGCCGGCATGCGCATTGGGATGGCGATCGCGGATGCTGACTTGATAAGCGGTCTTAGCAAGGTAAAGGATCACTACAACATGGGCCGGCTGAGCCTGGTGGCCGCCGGGGCTGCCATCGATTCTGTTGACGTCATGAGGGAAAATGCGGCTCGCATCTGTGAGACACGAGGATACCTAATCATGGAGTTGCGGAAACTCGGGCTGGAAGTTTGGAACTCTGGTGCAAACTTCGTTTTAACGCGGTTGCGCGGAAGGGATGCAGGTGCTATTCAACGGGAGCTGAAAAACCGCCACATATTGGTACGACATTTCGACCAAGACCGCCTGCGAGATTGTCTGCGGATTACAGTAGGCACAACCGAAGAGATCGAGATTTTCTTGCGTGAACTAGCGCAGGTTGTTGAATCTTGAATCGCCGCCGGCAGCAGACAATAACGACTTGCCTGCATGTTGTTTCATCATCCGGTCGATAACTTCCACTTCTGCTAACCCGATTCCCAGCTTTCGAGCGATTTCCACCGCAGAAACCCCTTTGGCAATCATCTCCTGCGCCCTTTGGTATGTTCCTTCTCCTGTAGTAAACGGCGACCTCCGTTTGGATCGGGGCCTACTTGTCCGCGAGTCGTTACGCATCGTAGTTCCAAGAGTCGCGCAGGTAGACTGCAGACTGGCGCAGAGCCTATTCAACTCATCCTGCTGGTATTCCAACACTTCCAATCTGCGTTCCAAGCCGTCGCAAGCTCCTCGAAACCAAACACGGAACCAAAGACCCAAGCTTCCGGCCAACACCAAGAACAAAAGATCAATTAGGATTAGTCGCCAGCTATCACTGCTCAAGAGTCTCCTCCCATGTTCGTGTTCTCTTGCTCTTCCGGGTCCCGTTTGCCGCACGGCAACCGCATAAAAAAAGTCGTTCCTTCTCCCGGCACGCTTTCGACCGTGAGAGTACCTCCCTGCATCTCGACCATGCGATAGCTGACAGCCAAACCCAAACCGGTGCCCCCATCCTCAGCATGGGTGGTGAAAAATGGTTCGAATATGCGATCCAAGTGCTCGGCAGGTATTCCGATTCCCGTATCTGCAATTCGCACTTCGACCTGGTCTTCTGTGCCGCTCGTGGAAATCGCCAGCCGTCCACCGCCACGCATAGCGTGCTGCGCGTTCATGATCAGATTGATGAAAACCTGTTCCAGCTCGCCCATGTGGCCAAAGCACTGAGGAAGATCTGACGCCAATCGAAGATCGACATCGATAGCATGAGCATCGAGCAGGTGTTTCACTAGAGCAGTCGCCTGCTGCAACGCTTGACCAATGTCGAAACTCACCCAATTTCCGTCTTTTGCGTTGTTGCGGGAGAAATCCAGCAGTGCACGAATGATCTTCGATATTCTCCGCACATTGCTTTCGATCAAGCACAAACCTTCAAGCATCTTCGGATTGCCCTGACCGTTCATAGCCATCAGTTGGACCCGACTGAGGATTATCTGCAGCGGATTGTTCACCTCGTGGGCGACGCCCCCTGCGAGTTCTCCTATGGCTGCGAGCTTGGCCGACATCAAGATTTGATTTTGGGAATCCTTCAGCTGTTCGTTGGTGTTTTCCAAATCGCTGTATAGTCGGGAGTACTCGATGGCAACGCCAGCCTGGCTCGCCAAAACGCCAAGAAGTTCCAGTTCGCCCGCCGTAAATAAATCGCGCGGTTTCTCGCAGTGGAGAACATAGATACCGATCTGTTTGCTACGCACGATCAACGGAATCATAACAAAAGTACGTTCGCCGACACCTGGTTGATCGAGGGTTTCCATATCCTCAATGATCACTGGACGGCGTTCGCGAAGCACCCAATCGACGATACCATCTTCCCACAGCGACTCGACCTTTTCACTCAAAATTTCTCCTTTCCCGCACGCCGACATGAGGGCAAGACTTTCATCGGTGGAGATAGAAAAAACACCACAGCTTTCGTAAGCGACAAACCTTCTCGAGAAATTCATCAGCACATCCAGAATGTCCTCGACGTTGAACGAGAAGTTGATTGCTTCGGAGAGCTCGTGAAGATCCAAAAGCTCATCCCTTGACTCGCGAAGTTGTGCGAACTCCCGGTGCTCGCTGGTCAGATGCTCCTTCATCTGCAGGATCTCTCCCTCGAGTCCCTGGAGGCGGGCGCTGCTTTCGCTGACCGCGCTGGCAAGACTGTCGACGTGAATGCCCAGCTCCCAAGCCAAGCTTTGAAATCCGGTCGACTTCAACTGCTCGAGTAGTTCCCTAATGCGCTCCACCGGAAGTTCTTCCGCTCCCTGAGTAGAAGCATGTCCCGCGGGTGTGCTGGTCATCACTTACTCCTACCCTACCTTCCGTTCTTCCTCGCTGTCCTCGTCCTCATCCGGTTCGCCGCTTGCAATGCTTGCAAAGGCACCTGCGTTCTCCATCTCACTCCGCAATTCCTCTCCGTAACCAAAGATGCGTTTCATAGCTGCTTTCGGCTCCTCATGAATTCCGAAGGCACGGAGCGCCGCCGGATCGAGGCTGGGCATACGAGCGCTACCACCGTCGCCAATTTTCTCGCGACGGCACAGGAAGTCCGCCAGGTGTATCAATGCCGGCAGTTCCGCTTCTCGAGGCGAAAGTCTTCCGGGTGCGTGGTGAAACGCGATCGCATCCACCAGCTGCTTCGGCATATTCCAACGTTCGCCCAACCACGCCCCCACCTCCGCATGGGTTAATCCTAATACTTCCTCTTCCGCCTTACCGATGTACACGTCGTCGCGAGTCACCAGACCCAAGATCTCGCTGAACTCTTGTGGAAAAAACTGACCGAGGACCAGCTTGCCGATATCGTGCAGAATACCTCCAGCAAACGCCTCGCCCTTACCCCTGGTGCGATATCGCACCTTCGATGCCAACAAACGTGCGGCTGCGGCACAGCCAATGGAATGCTCCCAGAACCGTTGGCGGTCGAAGTCGCCGTTGCTGCTCGACCCCGAAAAACGCTCCAGCACCGAAACGCTCAATCCCAAGCTCTTCACCGTTTCGAATCCGAGTACCACGACGGCGTGATTGACGGTAGCTATCTCTCTAGGGAACCCGTAGAAAGCGGAATTGGCCAGCTTCAACATCTTGGCAGTCAATGCCTGGTCGGTAGAAATCAGCTTAGCGACATCATTGGCTGAAGTAGTTGGGTTGTCGATCAAGCTTATCATTTGCGTAACGACAGTCGGCAAGGTCGGGAGACCGATAATGCTCTCAGTGATTTTTTTTAGACGCTGTTGCTTCTGCTGGTCCACTATAGTTCCGTGACAGATGGTTTACTTCGACCCCGCCGCGAGTTGCCTGGCAACGGGCGATTTTTCAGGCTACAATGTCGATTCCGGAAAATTCCGAATCGTCGGCGGCCTCGGGAGTCTCGTCCTCTGCTCGGCTTGATTCCCGCTTCTTTCTTTCGCGGCGGTCCTCTTTTTCATCGGGATGCAGTTCAACTTGGTCGGATTCTTTGGTAGGTTGGGTTCGACTTTGATCGAGCTTTTGTTCGCGCTCAGCGGCTTGCGCCGCAAGCCGCTGAGCGTTTTCGTGTGCTTCGTTCTGATTGTGCTGCAGACGGCTGGCGAGCGGGGCCTTGGAAAGATTGTCCTGAAAATCGACGGGTTTGACCATCGGTAACCTGCTCTATGCCATGAATCGTTTCCGCAACTTCACTCTGAGGCTCAGCACCGCCTTGGTGTGCAACTGGGATACGCGCGACTCGGACAACTCCAGCACCTGCCCGATCTCTTTAAGGGTGAGTTCCTCGTAGTAGTAGAGAGCAACGACCAAACGCTCCTGCTGTGTGAGCTGTCCAAGAGAATCAGCGAGCAAATCGCGCAACTCTTCACGCTCGATTTTAGATAGCGCACTAGGTTGATCGGGTGAACGAACGGTGCCGACCAACGGAACTGGCTTGTCGTCACCGTCATCGTATGTCAATTCGTCCAGCGACAGCAACGATGCGGAACTCACATCATCGACCATCTGGTAATATTCGGTCAATTCCACGCCTAGCCCGTCAGCTAACTCGGTCTCGTTGGGGGAACGTCCCAGTGCGCTTTCAAGCTTGGAAATCGTCTTCTCGATTTCCCGCGAACGTGCCCGCGTGGAGCGTGGAACCCAGTCCATGCCGCGAAGCTCGTCGAGGATGGATCCTCGAACACGCAACGACGCGTATGTCTCGAACTTCACGGCCTTGCCAGCATCGAAATTTTTGTAAGCTTCGATCAATCCCACCACCCCTGCGTTGATCAAATCATCCATCTCCACGGATCGGGGCAAACCGATAGCAATACGTCCAGCTATATATTTGACGAGCGGCAGATACTCCTCCAGCGACTCTTTGGGAGCTTCCGCCTTCCGCTGTTTGCCATACTTCTCGCTGGCACTTTGGGCTGGAGTCTTGCCAAGACTCATAAACGTTTTCACTTCCTCCGAGATGGGGATTTGCAGGGCAAATTGTCGCGTCTTACCGCGCGCTCAAATAGACCCTGCTTGCGGTTTTCGGCATTTCCAGAATCCAACAACAGATCTTCGACGACCTGTTGTAGTGCCTCGGCAGCAGGTGGGGGTGGCGAAGCGAGAACAAAGGGCGTTTGGCGCTTCACCGATACCCGCACGTGTCGGTCTAAGGGAATATAACCCCAATTGTCAATCTTCGCTCCCAGAAACCGCTCTACAAGCTCTCGAAAACGCTCGTGAAGTTCCTCTGCTTCGTCAACGCTATCGACCATGTTGACCAGTAGTTTCGCCTGCAGCTCAGGGTTGATGCTCAACAACAGCTTCAACGTAGCGTAGGCGTCGGCGATCGCCGTCGGCTCCGGGGTCACAATGAGAATGGTTTGGTCCGCGGCACTTGTCAGGTCCACAGTAGTGGATGGAATCCCCGCTCCGGTATCGACAATCACTATTTCGCACGATCTCTCAAGTTCAGTGAGTTTGTTCAAATTGCGATTCAGCGGTGCGTTGTATTCCCGTGTGCGATCGGAAGCTGCAGGAAGGATCGCCAATCCCTCTGGACCCTCCAATCGCGCGGCCCCGACACTGCATTCTCCAGTCAGTACGTTTTCGAGAGTCACTTCGGGACTCGCACCGATCATAAGGCTGATGTTTCCCAACCCGAGATCTCCGTCGACCAAGAGCGTGCTCCTGTTTCTCCGCGCCAACGAGATCGCGATATTCAGAGCTATACAGCTCTTTCCGACCCCACCTTTACCGCTGGTTATGGCGATGCTTCGTGTGGTTTGCTCGTTCATCGTTTAATGGTTTACCGTTTTTTTCGTCGATCTGGAGTTGCACCGACGATCTTGGCGATCAGTTTGTTGAAATCCCCTGCTTCTATCTCCCCAGGTACCGCCGAGCCCATGATGAAGTAGGATCCAGGAATTCCGCTTTGGATCGCTACGCTAACGGCTGCTCCCGGTCTTGATGTTTGATCGAGTTTAGTGAAGAGAAGTCGTCGCCCCGGAAAATCGCAGCTCGCCTCGACCAGATCGAGCATGTGATCCGTTCCAATCATGCTATCAATGACCAGCTGAACCTCGTTTACCCCAGCTGCTTCGAAAAGCCGACGTTGACGCTCGCATTCATTAGTTTGGCCGGCCCCGCACCCAGGCGGATCGATCAGTATCAGCTGCGCGTCGGCATGATGCTCCAGCACCGCTTGCATCTCCGCTTCACTATGGGCGATCTCCAGTGGAACACCAATAATCTGAACGAACGCCTTGGATTGATCGAGAGCTCCTACGTGCTGATCATCAGTGGTCACCCAGACGATTCGATGCCCCCGCTTGAGAGCGAAACCTGCAGCGATTTTTGCCGCTGCCGTGGTCTTCCCGGCACCCGGAGGGCCAAACAGGGCCACTACCTTGCGTTTATTGCCTATGCGAATGTCTTTGCACAGAGGCGCCTTTACTGAAAGCACATTGGCTGCCTTTTCCGCAAGCTGCCGAGCGTCGTGCAATGCTGCGCCAGAGAGCCCCTCCAGAATCTTCTGCAGAACGTCGCTGACGATTCGTTCCACCATTCCCATGCTCGTCAAACGAGCCGCCAAATGCTCCATCTCTGCGGGAAGCACCAGCTTAGCTGATGAGTGACGTTCTACCCGGGCTACGCTTTCGCGAAGCTCACGCAGATTTTCCATTACGTCGGCAACATTTAGGCTTTCGGTGGAGGAAGCCGATTCGACCGCAGGCGGCTCGGCTATTCGAATCGGATTACCGAGCACGGGTATGTTCGGCTTCGGCTTCGCCGCCGGGTGGGTCGTCTTTGGCGTCTCCTCCTCGGCCACGGAATCGAAAGCCGCGGTAACCTCCACGCAGGGAGAAGCGTCTAGGTTGAAACGATTGTTTCGTCGGAGTTGCCGTGTATTGAGTATGATCGCTCCCTCACCCAGGTCTTCACGGACCTGTCGTAGGGCTTCCGGCATATTCCGGGCGATGTATTTCTTGATCTTCATGTTCCAAGGTTATGTTGCCGACGGACGAGACATCCACTTCGGGCACGATCTCATTGTATGACAAGACGAACAAGCTTGGGAAATTAGCAGCCGTCAATTTGCGAAAGGCGAGCCTTATCTGTGGTGACGCCAACACCGCCGGTTGCTGCCCGTTGGCCACCATCTGGTCAAGAAGACCTGACATGATCTGAAAGAGTTCGCTGGCGACATCTGGCGCCAGAGCGACGGTTAGGCCGGTCGGGGTTCCCTGCACCGCTTCCTTGAGTATCTCCTCGACGACCGAGTCGATAGTGAGCACCGCTATGCCTTCATCCTGGCACTCCTTCAGCAGGACGTTGCATATCTGTCTCCGGAGCGCGGTGCGCACGTATTCAGTGAGCACCTCTACGTCCTTGACCTCTCCAAAATCAGCGAGTGTTTCAAGAATGGTGCGTAGGTCGCGGATGGGTACTCGCTCGGATAGGAGGTTTTGCAGTACTCGCTGCAGCTTTCCGAGGGACATGATTTCGGGAATCAATTCCTCGACGACAGCCGGATGGGATTCTTTGAACTCGTCGATGAGGTGCTGTACTTCTTGGCGTCCGAGCAATTCCCGAGCGTGGGAGTTTAACACCTCGGTAAGATGGGTTGCCAATACAGCCACCGGCTCCACCACGTTATAGCCCAGCAGTTCCGCCTTCTCCCGCAACGACGGCGATATCCACGTAGCTGCCAGCCCAAAAACTGGATCCATGGTTTCCGAGCCTTCGATCGGTCCTTCCGCAAACCCTGGATTGATAGCCAGCAAGTTCTTTGGTTGCATTTCACCACGAGCAACCATATCACCCTTCACCCGTATCTGGTACTCCGATGGACCCAATTCGGTACTGTCTCTTACTCTAACCTGAGGAGCAATAAACCCCATCTCCAGCGCCGCTACCTTGCGGATTTGAACGATGCGCTCTATGAGGTCTCCGCCTTGTTTGGCATCGACCAACGGCACCAGCTGATAACCCACCTGCACCTCAAGCAGGTCGACCCGCAGGTAGTCTTCCGGTCGTTCCTCGGGCTTCTCTTCTTCTTGACGGACGGCGATTTCACTAGCTTTTCGCTTCGCGTTGCTGCGTTGCACCAACAGCGCCAACAAGACAATCACTGTCGCGATTACCAGGAAAGGCCAGGTAGGCATACCCGGAATCAGTCCGAGGCCGAACAACATAGCACCAGTTATCAACCCGGCCTGGGGCCGCGCCGTAAGCTGACGGTTGACATCCCGTCCCATGTTTGCGTCGGATGAAGCGCGGGTAATAATGATACCTGCAGAAGTAGAGGTGATCAGCGCGGGAATCTGGGTGACGAGGCCATCGCCTACGGTGAGCAGAGTATAGGTCTGCGCAGCATCGGCAATACTGAGACCGCGCTGCAGAACACCAATGGCAAGACCACCTATGATGTTGATCAAGGTAATCAGGATGCCAGCGATGGCGTCGCCGCGAACGAACTTGCTGGCACCGTCCATAGATCCGTAGAACTCAGCTTCGCGGGAAATATCCTCGCGACGCTTGCGGGCAACTGATTCGTCGATGAGGCCGGCATTCAGATCTGCGTCGATTGCCATCTGCTTGCCCGGCATAGCATCCAATGTGAAGCGCGCAGCTACTTCGGCAACACGACCGGCACCTTTCGTGATGACCACAAACTGTATTATTATGATTATGACGAAAATGATAAAACCTAGAACGTAGTTGCCACTGACCACGACGTCCCCAAAGGCGGATATCAGACGTCCAGCGTCAGCCTGGCTCAGAATCAGCCGCGTGGAAGCGACGTTCAGTGACAAACGCGCAAGCGTCAGGACAAGCAGTAAACCGGGGAAAACCGAGAACTCCAAAGGAACGATGATATATATGGTCAACATCAGGACCAGCAGTGCGACGCTGATGTTGGCGGTTAACAGGAAGTCCATGACATAGGTCGGTAACGGCACGATCATCACTCCAAGAATGACAACCACGCCGATGGCAACCAGAACATCCGTGTGCCGTATTAACTTTTGAAAAAAACCGCTCAAATTTATAGGCTCCTAGAGCTATCCTTTGTCACGCCTTCCGGCGGAGTTGAAAGACGAAAGCGAGCACCTCCGCCACCGCCTTGAAAAGCTCCTCTGGGATCTCGTCACCAATGCGCACTGCCTTGAACAAAGCTCGTGCCAACGGTTTATTCTCAACCAACGGCACCCCCGCCAAGCGCGCCAGGTCCTTGATTTTCTCGGCGATCAACCGTTGTCCTTTAGCCACCACCACCGGAGCTGCAGATTCCTCTGGCAAATAGCGCAAAGCGACGGCTACGTGCGTCGGGTTGGTAACCACCACATCCGCTTGCCCCACATCTTCCATCATGCGTTTCTGTGAGAGTTCGCGTTGTAGCGATCGAACGCGGGCGCGAATCTGCGGATCACCTTCTTGCTGCTTTAATTCTTGTCTAACCTCATGACGCGTCATACGGAGATTCTTTTCGTAGTCAAACCGCTGAAACAAGTAATCAAAAATCGCCAGAATCATAAGTACTGTGCAGATTCGAAACCCAAGCGTCATTAGCACGCTGCCGCTGGAATCCAGGATCTGAGGAACTCCCATGTCCACCAGAGCCACAAAGTCGTTGAATTCATCAGCGATCGTCCAATAAGTGATGATCGTAACTACCGCAACCTTGAAGAGCCCTTTAACCAGTTCCACCAATCCACGACTGGAAAAGATTCGCTTCAGCCCCTGCAAAGGACTAATGCGGTTGGCTTTCGGCTCGAGGGGTGTTGCGGTGAAGATAACACCGACCTGGGCGTAGTTAACGGCCAGTGCCGCGATTACCAACAGGACAACGAAGGGAAACACGATGCGTACGTAGCTGGTAGACCAAGTGAACAGATAGGTCGGTAGATTCAGCGGGGTCAATTGCACCGCGACTCCGTTGGAAAACTGATCGATCATGAAGGCTGTCAGGTTGCTATAGACGTAGGAGCCTAGCCCCAGCATTGCCAACAAACCTGCCATCAATATGGCCAGCGAGCTGAGTTCGTTACTTCTGGCCACCTGCCCTTTGCGACGGGCTTCTTCGCGCCTTTTGGGTGTGGCCTGTTCTGTCTTCTCCTGAAACGACTCTTCCGCCATGGCCGTGTCCTAGAAAAACCCTATCAATGCGAACAGATTGCGCTCAAGATTATCTAGCGACTTGTTCATGACAATGAGGAACAAGGGAAGAGAGCTGACGAGAACCAGCATGCCAACCGTAATTTGAACGGGAAAACCGACCAAGAATACGTTCATTTGCGGCACGGTGCGTGCCAGCACTCCCATGGCCACGGAAATCATCAACAAAGAGATCATTACTGGAGCTGACATCTTCACGGCGATGACAAAGATGTCGCTGGAGAGATCGATCAATTTGGTGATTATGACTTCTGGAAACTGGACGCCTCCAAGGGGAACAACCTCGAAGCTGGCAATCAACCCACGCAATATGAGTAGATGACCGTCAACCGTTAACACGATCAAGATCGCCAGGATGCTCATGAACTGACCGATGATCGAAACTTGTTCGCTGGATTGCGGATCGACGACACTTACGATGCCAAAGCCCATTTGAAAACCGATCAACTGCCCGGCAAATTGCACGGCAATGAAAAAGAGCAAGACAGAAAAACCGAGCACGAGGCCCATCAAGATTTCACGCACAATCATTATGGCGTAGGGAAAAAATCCGTCGGGAATCTGCAGCGTATCGGCATCGACCAACGGAAAAACCACCACTGATATCACGAAACCCAAACCGATCTTCGCCCGCGCAAGGTAGTTGCGATGTCCGAACAGTGGCGTCACGACCAACAGAGCACTGACGCGAAGAAGGATCAGCAAAAAGACATGAAATTGGTTTAGCCAGTATTCCACTTGGGATTCACCTATCCGACAATGGTCGGGATGCTGCTCATTAACGCTACAGTGAAATCGACCAGTTTACGTATCATCCATGGCAACATGAACATCAACACAACGGCTACGGCCAGGATCTTCGGAATGAAGGTCAGCGTCATTTCGTGTACTTGGGTCACCGCCTGAAAAATGCTGACCCCTAGGCCAACGACCAGAGCGACGATCAGCATGGGCCCAGCGACGTACAGCACCGTCATCAAGGTGTCTTGACCGATTTTTATGGCTACCTCCGGTGTCATGTCCGCCCTCTCAGTTGAAACTCCTAATGACCGATTGAACAATCAGATTCCATCCGTCGACGAGTACGAACAGCAATATCTTGAACGGCAATGAGACCATGATCGGTGGCAACATCATCATACCCATAGAAAGAAGGATGCTGGCCACGACCAAGTCGATTACCAGGAACGGCACGAACAGGATGAAACCGATCTGAAAGGCGGTTCTAAGTTCGCTAATGATGAAGCTGGGAATCAGAACTGAATTGGGAATCTCGCTGCGTGTTTTCGGTTGCGAGATCTTGGCCATACGTATGAACAATGCCATGTCTTTCTGGCGCGTTTGTTTCATCATGAAGTCGCGGATCGGTTCCATACCCCGATCCAACGCTTCTTTGTACGGAATCTCCTCGGCGATCAGGGGTTGAACGGCATTGTCGTTGACCCGTTCCCACACCGGAGCCATGACGAAAAGCGAGAGAAATAGCGAAAGCCCGATCAGCAGTTGATTCGGTGGCATTTGCTGAATGCCCAGTGCCGAACGCAGAAACGATAACACCACAAGGATCCTCGTGAAGGATGTCATCATGATCAGGATGGAGGGAGCTAGAGATAGAATGGTGAGGAGAAATATGATCTGAAGCGACACCGCCGCGTCGCCGCCGGAGGCCGCCTCCTCCACTTGGAGACTTATCTTGGGCAAGAGCTGCGCTTCCAGTTCCGATATGTGGGCGAAAATGAACAGTATGGCCAGCGGCAGAAGCCTAAACAGACGTGGGCATCGATGCGGGAAGTAACTGCGATCAGGACTCGCCATTGTCGCTCCCTGCCGATCGGCTTTGGAGCTGGCCGAGCATGTTCTTGAACTGCCGGCCGAACGAGGAATCACCGCCCGAAGTCGGTGGCAGCTGCAGCTCTCCGGGCTGCCACTGGCCCAGTAACGATATCTGGGCTTCAGTCACGCCTACCGCCAGTGTGTAGTCGCCAATGTCAACCAGATATATCGCTTTCTTGGGGCCCACAAAGGCGCGTTCCTTCACCCGAATTACACCGCTGCCACCACCCAATTGTTGACCAAACGAACTCTTGCGCAGCAGGAAAACCGCTCCCCAGGCCAACACGATCACCACCGTCAATCCAACGCCAAGCTTGAACATAAGACGCCAATACGAATCTCCGCCGTCATCTGTTTGGCTTAGTACTGTGATATATGGATCGTTTACGACGGAATCAGGAGCCGCCGGCAAAACCGTGGCGCTCTCTGGATTAGAAGTTACCGACCCAATTGGGTTGGTTTTCGCCAACGCCGGCGAAAACCAGATTGCACACACCAAACCCATATACGGAAGATGCCGGCGAAATCGCACCATCTCGAGTGATTCCCTCTTTTGTCTCTGTGGTCTCTGAACAAACTAGGGATTCATTCAGCAACATATATGCCACGGACCTATAAGGGCTGGCGGGCCTGAACCGACCCAGAGGAATTCTCGTTTTTAGGGTTGTTAGAAGCGGAAAATAATGCCGGGGCAGGGAAAATTCATCTGCGTGGGTGCACGTTAGCGGTGGTTCCCTGCTGGCGGCGACGCATTTCTTTTAAATAATTTATTTACAATTGATTTGCTGGTGTCACAAGCTCGACGATTCGAACCCCGAATTTCTCGGAAACCGTAACTACTTCGCCGCGTGCAAAGAGGCGTCCGTTGACGAGGATGTCCACCAGTTCTCCGACCTCTTTGTCCAATTCAACTAGGGACTGCTCTCCCATATCAGTTACATCTTCCAAGGTTTTTCGCGTACGTCCCAGCTCGATGGAGACCATGAGATTGACATCCATTAGGCGGGCCACATTGGGAGAAACAGCTGCACCGCCGGCATCACCCGCTCCAGTCCCGCCCCGCATTTCGGACTCCATCATCTGCTCCAAGTTTTCCTGGGAGCTAGGCCCAGCACCTTCGCCTGCCTCGTCCTCCATCATTTCCAGCATCTCTTCCGCAGCTGGATCGAGATCCGCGTCTTCGCCTGCATCGTCATCTCCGCCAGCTACCGCTTCCTCGAGGGCGTCCAGTTCGTCGGCACCTTCTACGCTACCTTCATCACCAGCGTCTTCGGGAGCTTCTATAACATCATCCTGAACTTCGTCTTCTTCGGCCATATCTCATTTCCTTGTCGAGGCAGCAAGGCTGGCTGGGCTTGCTGTGTTTTCACTACCCTGTGTGCACCGGTCGACTGCGATTCTTGTGCAACTCTTCGTTGGCTTGATCCACATACCTGCTTATCTGCACCGCGTTCTTGCGGCCAACCCGACCGGGACGACCAAGGAACTTCGGCTCGTCGTTGACGTACAACACGGTCAATTCGTCGAGTTCTGTGTCCATACGCATGACGTCTCCAACCTGGAGTTCCTGCAGTTCGCTGAAAGTAGCTGAACCTCGCGCCATCTCCGCCCGCAGGGGAACGTGGGTCTTCCGCAGACGCTGTCGATTCAACTGCACCAATTCGTCCTTGTTCATGCGACTGCTGCGCACGTAGCTCTGTTGCCCCAAACGCGGTAAGATGGACTCCAACGTGAAAAACGGATAACAAAGGCTCACTAGACCCGAGGCGTTGGTTGAGTTGACTTCGAACGCCAGCAGAATGACGATTTCGCTCGCTGCGGTGATCTGCATGAATTCCGGATTGGTTTCCAATTCGATGTCGGTAACCTCGACCCGTAGTATGGGTTCCCACGTCGCTTCGAGGTCTTCGATGACTCGCTTAACGATCCGATTAATTACGCCCACTTCGATCGGCGTCAACGTGCGTGCCTCTACACCCTGGGAAGAGCCTTTGCCACCGAAAATTCTGTCGACAAACGCGAAGGTGACAGGCATGGCGAAATCGATGATCGCCTGACCATTAGTCGGGCCCAAAGTAAACTGGTATGAGCACGACGGATTGGAGAGCGACTGAATGAACTCCGCGTAGGTGGTCTGATCGACAAACGCCGTGTCCACGTCGACCACCGCCCTCATGGCCCCCGAAAAAGTCGAGCTCAGCAAGCGTGCAAAGTTGTCGTGCAGGTTTTCCAGGGTGCGTAGCTGGTCTTTGTTTACCCGCGCTGGATGTTTGAAGTCGTAGGTAGTGACAATCCGCTGAGATGCACCTTCCTCCCTTCGATGAAAACCTCGTCCTTCTCCAGATCCTCCAGAAGCTGCATCGCCGGCTGCGTCCTCGCCGTCTTCATCTCCCTCGGTTACCGAGGCTAAGACATCTATTTCGTCCTGGGAGAGAATATCATCTGCCATCGTTATATCCTATTGAATGATGATACTAGAGAATTCCACTTCCTCGATTACTACCTTAACCTTGTTGTTCTCATCGATCTTAAAAAGTCTAGAGAGCAGATCGGCGTTCAGCTTCCTTTTTATCTCGTCCTTAACCTCGTCTATGAATTCACTTTCGAGCTGATCGATGGTTTTCGAACGAACAATGTTGACCACTATCGCTCTGATCCTCTGGGTGTAGCCAGTCAGCTTTGCTGTTACCAGTTCGTTCTCCCCCAAGCCTGCCGTGATATCATCGCCGCTCTCGGTGTCGGTGGCCTTGAGGCCGAGGATGACACTGACTACTACGAAACGTTCGGCGTTGGTGCCAGCCGGATTCGCCGGGATATCCTTCAGATCGTCGGACTGAAAGTAAAACGGGAGCGTTTCCTCGCCGTTCTCGACTTCCAAACTCTGACCAACCATCTCCTGCTCGAAGAGTTCCTCCGGCTCCTCTTCCGGCGGGTTGTCCTTCAGGGTTACCTGAATGACAACCCACGCAAGCACCACTTGGGCGATTAGCACAATCGCCGCAAGCGGACCGTATTTTTTCAGCGGACTGCCGCCTCCACCGTCACCACCTCCGCCTTCTTCTTCTTCTTCAGCTTCCTCAGCCATGCCAACGCCTTCCTTCTTGTTGAATCACTCGTCGCCCTGAATGCCCAGATCTGCTTCCATCAGGAACTTCTCGACCTCTTCCTTGGTCACATCCCCTTCCCCTTCATCGAAGCGGATCTTGATTTCCACTCGACGATTTTGTGACTTATGGCCTTCTGAGTCGTTCTCGACCAACGGTTTGAACTCGCCGTAACCGACCGCCGACAAACGTTGAGGCTCGATCCCCACCTCGTCAGAGAACACATCCAGAACCTTTAGGGCCCTAGCACTGGACAGCCAGTGGTTGTTGCTGAACTCATCATTTGAAATCGGCACGTTGTCGGTGTGGCCTTCGATCTCAACTGCGTTGGGCATCCGACTTATAACGGCACCGATGGTGTTCAGCAGCGGCATGATTCCCGGTTTGATGTCGGCCTTTCCGGTATTGAACAGTGCCTGGTCGCGAATGCGAATGATCACGCCCTCTGGACCTTTCATGACCTCAACGTTTTCCTGCTGTTCCTGTGCTTCGATCTCTTGCTCGATCTCCGCAACTGCATCCTTCAGTGTCGGGCGCGCTTCAGTAATGTCGCCTTTTACAACGGGTACGTGCATCTTGATCGGCGAGCTAAGAATCGGTTCACCCTTTAACACCCCCAAAGCCCCCTGCAAAGCGCCTATCGCCTTCTCGAAATCATGCTTTGACGTCGTCGAAAACGACAACAACAACACGAAAAAAGTCAGCAGTAGCGACATGAGATCGCTGAACGTGGTAATCCATGCGGGCATCTCCTTGCAATCTGGGCATTTTTTCTGCTTTGCCATGAGCGGCTCTCGGGTCTATCAGGCTTACTCGTCGCCTCCAGCACCTTCCTCGCCGGAAGGCCGCATCTTCGGCGCCATGAACACGGAAAGCTTGTGTTCCACGATGCGCGGATTGTCACCCGACTGAATGGCCATGATGCCCTCTATGATCATGCGCTTGGCGAGGACCTCTTTCTTCGAATAGGTGCCCAACTTGGCGGCAATAGGACCAAAAAGAATGTTCGCCATGATGGCACCGTACATGGTGGTCAACAGGGCAAGCGCCATCCCGGGACCGATCGCTGCTGGATCGTCCATGTTCTTGAGCATGATCACCAAACCCACCAGAGTACCGATCATGCCGAACGCCGGAGCGGTGTCGGACATGCGCGCCACAATCTCTTGTCCGGCCTTGTGGCGTTCTTCGATGAACTGAAGCTCGGTCTCGAGGATATCCATTATCAGATCCGGCTCGGTACCGTCCACGGCGAGCTTGATACCCCCGGTGAGAAACGCGTCGTCTGCATCGTCCACCGCCTGCTCCAATGCGAGGATACCCTCGCGGCGGGCGGTTTCGGCAAACCCAACGATCTTTTCGATCAGTTCGTTGGGCGCCGGAACTTTGGTCATGATGGCGTTCATATAGACACCAACCAAGTTGATGACCTCCGGCAATGGATTAGCTATAAGAGTAGAGGCAATCGTTCCGCCTACAACGATGATCAGCGAAGGTATATCGATAAAAGCCGTCACGTCGCCCATGGCAACGGCGATCAGGGTGAAGGCGGCGACGATGCCTATGATTGTGGCAATATCCATAATGCACCTAACTCTGCGCTCTGCTGTAATGCGTCTGGTTGATCTTGCGCCGATATTCGATGACCCGCTCGATTACAATCTCGACCGGCTCGGTCACCGTGATCTTCTTTCCCGAAACCATCGTCAAGATGGTATCCGGTACCGAATCCACGAATTCGATCATATCAGCGTTGATGACAAACTCGCTGTTGTTGAGCCGTGTCAGTTTAATCATATCCCTACGGGTTTCAAACAGCACAGCTCCGTTATTGATATCGGCTTAAATATCATTATCTACTGAAATTTATCTATGCCGTCAGGCGATTCGCCCAAAGTTTGGACCCACCACCCTCAAGAGCTACTCAAATATAACGTCCTACCGTTTCAAATTCACTAGCTCGGTCAGCAGTTCGTCTGAGGTAGTTATACTGCGGGCGCTGGCCTGGAAACCTCTCTGGGAAAGGATCATGTTGGTGAACTCCTCGGCCAAGTCGACATTGGACAACTCGATCGATCGGGAATGCACACTGCCCTGTACTGTGCTTTCCGCAGCACCGGTTACCGCTTCGCCGGAAGCTTCACTTTCAGCAAAGAGATTCTCTCCATCGCGGCGCAACCCGCCGGGGTTGCCGAAAGTTGCCAACATCACTCGGCCTAACTTTTCCGCTGATCCGTTACTAAACAAACCAGTGATATTGCCATTAGTTTCGATATTGAGCGAAAGCAGGTTTCCGGCGGGGCGACCATCCACCCGATAGACAGAAACCGAAGATGGTGATGCAAATTGGGTCATACCTTGCAGCCCGTCGTCACTTTCAGCCGCGAGTTCGATTGTTAGCTCCCCCGAGCCTCTATCCGGTTCAAATCTCAAAGGTTCCCCGTCAGATGACTCGAAGGTACGCAGAGTTCCATCTTCGTTGAATACGGCACGTCCGTTATTACCGGCATCCGGGGTCAAACCGTCCAACATGGCCACCCAGCTCCATTCGTTGTCGATCACGCTGCGGGTAAAGGTCACAGTTAGCGAATGCGATTCGCCCTTTTCGTCGAATACCTGCGTATTAGTGCTGAATTCGGCAGGTGGGTCATCTCCAAAGATACCAGGGGCATCTTCAAGTAAGTACGGGTCAACTAATAACGCGTAAGTAATTTGTACACCGGCTACACTATCACCCGTAGTTTGGTCCGTGAGGACCATTAAACCTGTATTCTCATCGACCCCTGCTGTTACACCGCCGTAAGCGTTCGCGACACTGGTGAACAAGTCTCCCAAAGTGGCGCTGGTGTCCTTGTTAAAAGTGAAGCGGCCGTCAAAACGCTCTCCGTTGGGTTTAAATCCCTTAAAACGGATAATATCTCCATCTTGCATCCCCTTTCCCACGTTAGCAAGATCGTTGATGAGAGTAGAATCCTCACTTTTTTGGCCGTCCTCCTGGGTGTTGGCAGCGAACCCGAGGAGACCGGCAACATTGTTATTGGGATCAGCATTATCCACTGAGACCGTCACATTGGAGCCACCCTTCACCGTTCGCAGAATCACCTCGCCAAGATCGTTGTCTTTGAAAAAGACCTTGTTTTTGAGCACACCGTTAGCATTGATCAAACCGTTCAACTCGGCTATCATCTCTTCGCGATCGGCAAACACTTTGGTAGGGATATTCAGCGTGCTCTCGCTGAGATTCCCGTTTTCTTCGACGCTCACCTTGAGACCGGCACTCTGAAGATTGCTTAGATCAAGTGGAAAAGCGGGATTAGGACCAGTAACTAACCGTGCCGGCAAGCCAAATTGGGTTTTGCTGCTCCATACATGATCTCCCTTGCCAGTGGCGCTAGCATCTATATTACCTGATAGATTCACTTTGGTGGATGCTTTGGCCTCCGACTGTCGATCCAGCGGGACGATCAAGTCTTCGATCTGCGCATTGAAGCTGCCGTCTGCGTTGGCAACGTTTCCCTGTACCACCAATCCCGTACCGGGATCGTACAGACGACCAGTAGCATCAAAACTGAAAGTTCCGTCCCGGGTGTAGAAGCGGTCCTGCCCCGTTCCGAGTATGAACATACCGTCACCTTCGATCGCCAAGTCTGTTTCCACTCCGGTATTCTGCAGGGTGCCCTGAGTCAGAATGGAGTCGATGCTGCTAACCTTGACCCCCAAACCCGACTGCAAAGGATTGGTCGCCGCGACCTGACCACTTGCGGGACCCGCTTCACTCAGAGTCCTGCTCATGACATCGGCGAAGTTGACACGGCCCGCTTTGAAAGCGGTCGTGTTGATATTGGCCACGTTGTTGCCGATCACATTGATGCGTGCCTGATGAGAGCGCACACCGGTGATGCCTGTAAATATCGAGTCTATCAT
>CAYNZV010000043.1:21671-34366 GCA_964401715.1 uncultured Gemmatimonadaceae bacterium
ACAAATGCACGGTAGGCACCAGCAGGGACCTCGCCACCTTTAGTGCTTTTCCCATCCCACTCCACGGTTCCGTAAGTGTTGGAGACGTCCAGATCCAATTCGCGAACCAGCAAACCGCGCGCGTCCAGAATCCGCAAGCTCGCTTTACTTGCGTCTGCAGCCACGCGGTAGGCCAGAGGCTTGGAATCACTGCCATCGAATTCGATTTCCGCCGTTGAAATTTCAACCGTCTTGCCGACCAACGAAGTCACCAGATTGTTCTTGAATGCTGCATGAAGCTGCGTTTCGGCGCCTAGGTTTTGCGCCAAGCCCGCATTCATATTTTGCAGCTGCTCCAACGAACTGAACTGCGCCATCTGCGCGATGAATTCGGTGTTTTCCATCGGATTCAACGGATCCTGATAGCGCAGTTGGACGGTTAGCAACTTGAGAAAGTCATCTTTTCCCAATTGGTTGCGTCCCCCTTCCGGCTGCTTCAACGTTTTACTGTTTACGATGCTGCTAATGTCCATTTCACCACCTCGTCAGAAGGTTTGAGATCGTCCCAGTCAAGCGATGAAGTCTAAGTCACCATTGCCGGCACCTTGCGCCAGAACCGGCGAAGGCCGGTTCAACTCGATCGTCTCTGTGGTAACTCCATCCTCTTGCCGTGCTAGCTGGCCGCCACGCGCTTCGCTTCCTTCTTCGTTGCGGGCAAACTGCCCTTCGCGGCCGACACTGACGTCGAATCCCTCCATCGCCAATCCCTGCTCCGCCAGTGCATCCCTGAGTTTATCCAGCTGAGCTTCAAGCAGATGCTTGAGCTCCCCGTGCTGAACCACCACATGACCGCGTACGACCGACTCGGTCGTACGGACCCGCAGTTCTATTTCGCCCAGGTCTGGCGGCTGCAGCTGCAACCTCATTTCCGCCGAACCATTGCGAACTATGGTCGCGAAACCGCGGGTCACCTGTGGCACGACAATTTCAGCCAATTCTTCAAGATGAGGCGCGCTGGTAGCCACCATCTGGCTCAAGCGCGTTACGATCTGGGTCGGGGCTTTCTCTACCACCAGATCGGGATCCATCAGCTCGTTGAAGTCCAGCAGCTCTAGCGGATTTGACTGCGTCGGCTGGAGTCCCGGCTCCACACCGCCAGGCTCGAGCTTTTGGGCCATCATTTCTGTTTGAGTGCCGAAATTGAAACGGGCAGCCTCACCTTGGTTTTCTTTCGATCTGCCGCTTGCGAAGAGCTCCGTAGAAAACTCTTCTGATACTTCCTCTTCCACGGGCAAAGTCGAGGCATAAACCGCAACCGACGACGTTTTACCTGTTTCTACACTGTCAGCCGTCGAGGCCGTGTTCTCTGACGTTTCTGGGTCTTCGACTCGACTCTCAACAATTTCGCGGGTAGACTCCGACTTGGGAGCATCGTCGCGTTCAGGACGATGCTTTCGTTGTTCTTGCTCGCGGCGGAAAACCTCATCGAAGTCGAAATATGCGGGTCCGGCGGTCTGGCCGGCAACCTCCTCGAACCCCTGAATTCCGGACACTTTTGGCGCCCCAAAAATCTCTAACATCTACACATTCTCCAAATGAAATCAGCTACTTGCGTTCGTTCCGTCTCCGCAGATAAAGCTGTGTGCCAACATCATCCAGCAGTCTCCGTTCCTGCCGCTTCTGTTCACGCTTGTACACCTCTTCTCGCTGCTCCTTGAGGAGTTCAAACACGCGCCGTTCCTTGGTCGCCTCCATAAGATTTTTGCGCTTCTCTTCAACAACCTTCTCCACCTGCTCGATCTCTTCATACTTCTCTGCACATTCCCGTTTCAGTCGTTGCAAATATGCCGACTGCAGGTCAAGCAGGCTGGCATTCACCGGCGTCTCGGCCTGAACGATCCCCGACCGGACATATTTCTGGCGGGTCGCTTGCAGGTCTCGAAGGGTCGCCTCCTCCCGGTTGAGTACCGACACCACTTCGCCAAGCGCCGCTTTGCGGACGTCTTCCATACGCTCCTTAATTTCGAGGACACGATGGAAGCGATACACAAACTGCCTCATGGCGCGATCAAGCCGCTTCCTCTTGTTGGCCAGCCGGTTCCAGTAGTCCCAGCAACCGCTGCACGTGGCGGCTCATGTGCGAGCCCTCATCGAGACCTTGGCGCAGGTAGTCGTTGATCGGTTCGATGAACTCCAATGCCCGGTCGATCTGGGGATTACTCCCCCTCGCGTACGCCCCGATGCTAACTAGATCCTCCGCCTCTTGATAAGCCGCCACGATCGATTTTACCTCTACTGCCTTTTGCAAGTGCTCCTCTGTTGCCACATCCCGCATTGCACGACTAATGCTGTCACCGATGTCCACGGGAGGGTAATGCCCTCGAGAAGCCAACCTTCGCGACAATACGATGTGGCCATCGAGCAAGGCCCGGCTGGCATCGGCAATGGGATCGTCCAGATCATCGCCTTCGACAAGTACTGTATAAAGCCCCGTTATACTTCCCGTTTGGGTTGTGCCTACCCGTTCCAGCAACCGCGGCAACATGGCGAATACGGATGGCGTATACCCCTTCGTTGTCGGCGGTTCGCCAGCAGCGAGTCCTATCTCTCGCTGAGCCATCGCCATGCGCGTCAAAGAGTCCATCATAAGCATTACGTCCCGACCGTCATCGCGGAAATACTCAGCGATAGTGGTCGCCACCAAGGCAGCTTTCAGACGAATCAATGCCGGCTGGTCAGAGGTAGCAACAACGACCACCGATTTGCTGAGACCCTCTTCGCCAAGGCTGTCTTCGATGAACTCGATCACCTCTTTACCACGCTCTCCCACCAAGGCTATCACATTCACATCCGCCTCCGAGCACCGCGCTACCATTCCCAGCAACGTGCTCTTGCCGACACCGCTGCCGGCGAAAATCCCCATGCGCTGACCTTTCCCGAGAGTCATGAGGCCATCAATCGAACGCACTCCGGTGCCAATAGCTTCGGTCAGACGCCGTCGACTCAACGGATCCGGCGAAGGATTGTGAACGTTGCGGCGCCCGCGTGCGTGTATCTGCCCGCGCCCATCCAGAGGTTGACCGAGTCCGTTCAGAATGCGCCCTTTCAGCTCCCTGCCAACGACGATCTGTAACGGCGAACGGGTCGGAAAAACCGCAGTTCCCGGCCTGATGCCTTCGATTTCGCCCAACGGCGTCAGCAACACGCGACCGCTATTGAACCCCACGACCTCAGCGCGGATTCCTCCCCGTGACGGATCGCCCAGATAACAGAGCTCGCCAAGGGCGACATCTTCCGGGCCCACAGCTTCGACGATTAGGCCAACTATCTGCCTCACCTTGCCGTAGCGCGTATGCGGATCAACCCTCCCTATGGTTTGCCGCAGTTCAGCTGTGTTCATCCTCGCCGGGTTCCTCTTTCGACAACGCTGCATGGACCGCCGCCCGTAGAACCCCAACCTGGCTCTCTAAGCGCGCATCCAAGTTTTCTTCCGTACCTTCGATCATGCATCCTCCACGGGACACATGTTCGCTCGCTTGCACCTTCAATACAGCTTCTGTAGCCACCTTCTCGACCCAACGCTGCGCAAACCGTCGCGCCAGCTTCAGGTCTTCCGGGTTGACCTTGATCAGCAGATTGCTGTGATCCCCAAGATGGCCCAACGCATCCTTGATCACGGTAACCAAAACTCGACGATCCACCTCCGCTTGTAACCCGGTGATGCGATGCGCCAAGGCGCAAGTCAGATCAAGCACCGAATTCTCCGAGTCCGAGATTACTTGCACGCGTTCAGCTTCCAGCGCACCATGCAACGTATCCAGTCGCGCCACTGCTTCGAAAACTTCGTCTTCCTTCGACTTTATACCGTCCTGGTAACCCTCGTCGTAACGCTGCTTTCGAGCCTCGTCTAGTTGTTGACGCCAGTTTTTCTCCGTTTCTTCCAATGTCCTTTTGGCTCCCTCCTGTAAGCTCTCTATTTCCTGGCACAGACGGTCTTCCCATTCCTTAGCAACTTCCTTGCGCGCTGCATCCACCCGCTCATTTACCATGGCAAAGAGATCGATTCCACCTTCATCGGCAACTTCCTTTTCCTCTGCGAACAATTCGAACTCGCCGAAATCCAACGTCACGGCGGTGCCCGACAAACGCCCACTTCGAATGATCTTTGACATATCCTTATCGCCTAGCTTTAGGTGAGTCATGTTGCCGGCAAATATATATAAATCCAGACGGCATTTGTCTCACCATTGCATTAGCCTCCGCTTTCCTCCATGAGCATCGTACGAACGAGCTTGGCTGCATCTTCTGGACGGTCCCGCACCATCCCTTGGATCCGGCTCAACAACAATTCGTGCGGAGTTTCGGGTCGCTCGAATTCTTCTTCATCCGCATCTTCATCGACGACCCCCATCATCTCCACTTCCTCCTCTACACCGACACCGCGACCGATGGCTTGGATGATGAAACGTAGAGTGACCAGGGCGGCGATGATACCCAGGATCTTGGCGACGTTGATAGCAATTCCCGTCCAGAAGTCCTTGGTCTGCTCCGCCTCCGCTTCCTCTTTGGCCCTGATTTCCTGGGTTTTGTCAAACTCCATTGCGAAGACTGTCATCTGGTCTCCACGTGGTTCATCGAAGCCAATTGCTTCTTTGGCCAGTGCTGCCAACTGATCGATTTCTTCTAGTTGCCGCGGCTCCTCGATGTATTCCCGAGATTCTGGATCGAGAACAACTTTGGTCTTGTCTACCGTCAACGCCATCGAAATACGGTCGATGGTACCGACGGACCCGATTTCATTCTGCAACGTTCGGTTGACTTCGTAGTTGCGGACCGCTTGCTCCTCAGAACCCTGTTCGGCAGAATTTTTCTCGTTGGTCTCTTCGCTGATGATCACCTGCTGCAACCCCGGTTCGACGAGGGTTTGCTGCGTGTTCCGCTGGCTGAAATTGAGTACGACGTTTATGCGGACCCGTGAGCGATCTTTGCCAATCACCTGATCCATAAGCGTCTGCACCTTCTTCTCTAACGCCCGCTCTACCTGTTGCTTCAGTTGAAACTGCTTGTTAGCAACTTGCGTGAGTGGATCGCGTTCGTCGGAAAGAAGATTGCCCTCGTTGTCGACAATAACCACGTTGTCGATATCGAGTCCTTCCACGCTGGCAGCTACGAGATAGCCGATGGCGTTGATCTGTTTGGTTTTGAGACGGGTCTCACCGCCCAAGCTCAGCGTCACGGAGGCCGTTACTGGATTCTGTTCTTCCACGAACAAACTGGGTTCAGGTATGACTAGGTGGACTCTGACGTCGCTGACTCCATCGATTTCATTGAGGGTCGATTCCAGCTCCTCTTGCAAGGCACGTTGGAAATTGATCTTCTGTAGAAAGTCAGTCATGGCCAGCTGGGCTTCGTCGAATATCTGGAATCCCATGCGGCCGGTCTGAGGAAAGCCTTCGCCGGCCAGCTGCAGGCGGAGGTCGCGAACCTCATCTTCGGGCACCAGAATGGCACTCGCATCGGTCGTCAGTTTGTGACGGACCCCCAATTCGGCAAGACGGTTGCTGATTTCAGCCGCCTCTTTGAATTCCAGGTTGGCGTACAAGATGGCTCCATCCCAGTCATCCTCTTTGCTGGACATGGAAAAGATTCCGACCACGATGGCGATGACCAATACAGCCACACCACCGCCAACCCCGTAGCGTTGCACCGGGTTGGCGTTATTCCACATCGCCAACGGTCGTTCGGTTACGCTCGTTACACCTTCAGGAAGATTCATATAGTTCCCTTAGTTCCCTCTAAAACCTATACCTGCATCCTGATGAGTTCCTGGTATCCCTCCAGAACTCGATTGCGAATCTCGAGCATGAGATCCAACGCCACACCCGCCTGTTCTACCGCTACCATTACCTGGTGTACGTCGGCCGCTTCACCTGTCACCAGCATGTCGATGGCATGACCTGCTTGGAACTGCATGTTGTTGACGTCCGCGGCGAAGTCCTTCACCAAGTCGCCAAAGCTGGGTTTTGCTATGCCCGCTGCCTCAACATCCGATACTTTGTTCTCTGGTCGTATCTGCACCGATCGCGACGAGGTTTCCCCACGACCAGTGAAATCCCTGATAAGCTCAACTGCCATGGCTATTCTGTCCCTTGCCGGATTCCAGAACACGTCGGATCCGAAGCACTCGCGGCACGTATTTCTGCGTCTCCAATGGCATAATGTCGCGATCTACCGACGTTGGCCCGGCGTTGTATGCCCACAATGCCAGTTCGACCGACTTGAAACGATCGATCATGGCACGTAGGTACTGAGTGCCAGAGGAGATGTTCTGCTCTGGATCGAATCTCGCCTCCGTATCCAGATCAACAAACGAATGGGGCATCAACTGCATCAATCCGCTGGCTCCCTTTGGCGACACGGCGCGATGATTTCCGCCGGATTCGACATAAATGACTGCGCGCACGAGATCGGGATCGAGCTCGTGTATCTCGCTGTAGCCGTCGACCAAGTGTTGAAAGCGATCCACGCGCTGGAGAATAGTGTGATTGAGACCAGTCGCGACAACTGGCGTTGGAAGGATCTTGCTGATCTTGCTCCGGGTTTTGGTGCTGCGAGCTAGGATGTTGCCGGCAGCGTTAGGTTCAAAACTGCGCACCAGAATAGCCGTTGCGGAAATATCTTTTCCCCAGCTTATGCGAAATGTTAGCAGCAATAATCCGGCTACGAGTAGTTTCGGCAGCGGCGTCATGATCTTATCCTCTAAAGTCAATCAGACGACCGTGAGTAGCAAAATCCACCTGCCCAGCCCTCTTTCCAGATAGATCATAGGTGTTGCGAGCTTCTTCTGGCTGGCTGGCGGAGTTGCTTTTATTAGAGCCAAATTGCTGCGCCAACGAGAATGTCTCTTCAGCGGTGAGCACGGCCTGCAGCGTCGGCGACGAGGTAACCTGGGCCGGAGCCTTGGCAACTTGGACGGACGGTCGCCGTTCCACGCCGCGGTCGCTTACGGTAAGATCTACCTCGAGCGATCGCATAGCACCGGCGGTGCTGACCTCTTCAAGCCCTGATCTGATGCCGTTAATGTTCACGGTGTTCTCCTACGGATTGCCTATATGTCCAGCGAACGGTTGACCATATCCTTGGCGGCGTTCATGACTGTGATGTTGGCTTCGTAGGCCCTAGATGCGGCGATCATATCGACCATCTCCGTGATGGCATTGATATCCGGGTACATCACGTAACCGTCTTCGCGTGCGTCCGGATGATTGGGATCATAAACCATGCGCGGTTTGATTGGCTCCTCGCGCACTTCTTGCGAAAGCACCCCGGAGCCCGTGAAAATCTCACCCGGCCGCGGGTCACCCTCTAACAAGTGACTGTCGTCGGTTTTCCGCAGCCGGCTGCGCGTCATCTCAAGCATGGTGGAGAACTTGCTGAGCTTTGGTGCTTCCAGCATGACCACGCGACGCCGCTTGTAGGGACCTCCCTCATCGGTACGGGTGGTATCTACGTTGGCGATATTGGACGCGATGGCGGTCATCTTGCGCCGCTGTGCGCTCAGACCGGAAGAGCTAATATCGAGCGTATCGAAAATCTGCATGGGTCGTCCTCGTTCTATTTGCTTTGCTTAACCTGGGCGTCCAACGATACTCTTCTTCAGACCATCGAAAGTGCCTGCCAGCAGACGCGCACCGACGTTGAAGAACAGATGATTCTCAGCGAGCGTGGCCATCTCCTTATCGACGTCGACATTGTTTAGGCCGGCATCATTCAGTTCGGTTTCCGGCTCGAACACCTCCGGACTGTTCATCGGTCTAGGTATGGCGATGTGGCGTGAATCAGAGGTTTGCCCCTCTACCAGGGGTTTTCGAACAAAGGAGTCAAGATACTCCTGGAATCGCAGCCGTTGAACGCGATACCCCTTGGTCGACACGTTGGCGATGTTGTTGGCGATCACCCTTTGCCGCAGCTGAGATACATCGAGCGCCGCATTGAGCACCGGCGCTTTTGTCTTGTTGAACAGGACTTTGTCCAGAAACATCTTCGCCTCCGCAAGCTTCTCGTACAGTAATGCACACTAAACTGGCTAGCAGCCGAGCAATAACCATGCCATTTTCCCAGCTTCGTCCCTGTAACCGATAGGCCCGGTGTAAGTTACAAAAACATGGATGGAGGACGCATGACCTGAGTTAGGCGACGAGACGGAAGAATAGACAGGAAGGGATTGGACTTCGGGAAAAATTTGCCAGCCGAGATTACATCGTCAGGGTGCCCTGGGAATGACTGAGCGCCCTGGCTTTAGACTCATGGCCTAGAAACAGCATAGGCTAACGGCTGATTCGAGGTCCACCACTCTTTCCCTGGTGGACCCGGGCGAGCATATCGCCAAGCAGTCCGGTTGAGAAGAACTGGATGCCAACGATGATAAGTAGTACACCGAGTATCAGAAGTGGGTGGCGGCTCTGGATATTGCCATGCTCGAAGTGGAGAAGAGCTATGTAGGAGCATATGGCGGCACCACCGACCGTCGACAGTAACCCTAGGCTGCCAAACAGGTGCATCGGCGTTGTCATGAAACGCACCACAAAGGTAATGGAAACCAAGTCGAGAAAACCATTCAACAAACGGCGGGAGCCGAATTTGGACTTACCGAATTTGCGTTTGCGGTGCTGAACCGGAATTTCCCCGACTCGGTAGCCGGCCCAGTGTGCTATTACCGGGAGATAGCGGTAGAGTTCTCCATACAGATAGGGCAACGAATCCTCGGCCACCTCGCGTCGATACAGCTTGAGCCCACAATTGAAGTCGTGTAACCTCAAACCCGCCACCATGGACGTAACCAGGTTGAACAGCTTGGACGGCAAAGTTTTGGTTGGCGGATCGAGGCGGTTCTTCTTCCAACCCGAAACCAAGTCGTAACCTTCCTCCAATTTGCTCAAAAGATTAGGAATCTCTTTAGGATCATCCTGGAGATCAGCATCCATAGTCACTATGAGTTCGCCCACAGCCTCCCTGAATCCAGCCGCCAGCGCAGCCGCTTTACGATTGTTGCGTCGAAAACGAATGGCACGGACAAAAGAATACCGTTTGCACTGTTCCTCAATGACCGAATACGAAGCGTCACGGCTGCCGTCGTCGACGAAGATCACTTCGCTATCGAGGCCTAGTTCGCGCAGAGCGTCATCGAGTTCGGAACAGAGCTCCGCCAAGCTTCCCTCTTCCTCGAAAACTGGAATGACGACGGAAAGAGCCTTTGGTTTTCCTCGGTCGTCACTCATGTGCAGCCCTCTTTGCGCGAATTGCTCGCGCCATTTCTATCAATTTTTGATTTCCGGGTTCCAATGCCAACGCGAAGGCAATGGCCTTCATAGCCGCCTCGAAGTTGCGATCGGCTAATTCGGCCTGTGCCAAGTTTGCGTACCATTGAGGTGCGTTGTCCGGCGCCAACTGCAGCGCTCGGTCCAACGCATCCCTCGCATCCGAATATTGGCCCAAGCCCAAATAAACGCCACCCAGATTTCCCTGTACCACTCCGTCCTGGGGCTTCAAGCTTGCCGCCCGCAACAAAACCGCTTTTGCCTTATCCAGATCCCCAGCCTGGGCGTACTCAAACCCCATACTACCAATAAGCGACGGATCTTCCGGCCGAAAGGCTAGCGCCTGTCTCCAAGCTTCAACCGCCTGGTCATGCCTGCCGTTGCTGCGGCGAGCCAAGGCCAACAATCGATACCCTTCGACATCTAAAGGCCGCAGTTGGGTAAGACGCTTCATCGACTCTTCAGCACTCCCGAGGTCGCCCTTCTTGAGCAGGGTTTCCCCAAACAGCTTCAAAGCGGGCGCATTGTTGGGATGAAGTGCCAGACTCCGACTAACGGCGGTTTCGGCGCTGAGCAAGCGCCCTTTGACCAATTCCATTTGACCCAGCATACGGTGATACCTGAAATCATGTTCCCGCCATTCGATGGCACGCTCGAATTTCATCTTGGCGCGATTCGCATGGCCATGCTGGAGGTACATTTTCACTCCTTGCAAATAAAAAAAATCGCCAGCAAGGTAGGAATACGCCTGGTAAACACCTCCGAACGCTGCAAGCACCGCGACAGCAACCAGCGCGGGACGCGCGTAGCGGACCTCAAGCCGCACAACCTTTTCGTTGTCGGGATTGCGGCCAACCGCAATAACCAATCCACTCAACAGGAAAAAATGTGCGGCGGCGGTCGGATCCTGGAAATTGAAACTGAATATGCTGTGAAGCAGCATTCCCAAAATCGCCGCCAAGCAACCGATAGCGGGAAGCCTCGCCTGCGGAGCAAGCCGTTTCGCGACCCCGAACCCGGACCAAATCAATACTCCGGTCATCCAGAGGAACGTCACCAAACCGGCGATTCCTGTCTCAGCGGCCAGTTCCAAGTATTCGTTGTGGGCACGATAAGCCACTTGGGGGTAGGTTCCCATCAGCACCTCCCATTCCCGGTGACGAGTCAACGAACGGTGTGCGGGCAGGTGGAGTTCAAAGTTTCCCGGTCCGGTTCCCAGAAACGGTGAAGACCGAATCAGGTTGACCGTGTCCATCCATATGATCCGGCGCATCGCAATGGAGAAATCTTGGAGATCTACGGCGGATTGCGCCCGCTGCCAAGAATCGGTAGCAATATACTCGAATCTTTCGGTGAGCCGCTCGCCAGAGCCAAGACGGATTTCCCCTGCCAGAATCCAAGCTGCCGAGATCAACAACACGGCCAATAGAATAGCCCTGCCCAGTACGGAGAAAATGCGCACTTGACGGCGCGCCGCGATAGCTACTAATGCCAGCGCCACCAACGCCACTAACCATCCCGCCCGGCTACGGGTTATTAGGAGGTGGACGCCCGATGTAAGCAGTACTGTACCTATCCAGGCTCTTTCCCATCGTGAATCCGTATGTAAAAAGAGAGCAGCGGCGACGGGGATTACCATACATAGATAGTGAGCGACAAAATTGGGGTTTCCAAGCGTGGAAACCGGGTGATCACCGTACTGCTCCGGCAGCGGTATGAGGTGGACACCGAAATACTGGAGCAGCCCGAGAAGGGCCACCACCTGACCAAAAATGCAAACGGTTCGGAGCGTACGCACAATCTCTTCCGTCCCAGCTGCAACCTGTGCAGTGACCATGAAGATGATGAAAAGACACACTTGGAAAGCCAGGTATTCAAGTGACAAAGCGCGATTCTGAGCGAAGAGAAGCGCCAGTAGGGAGAGCGACGAAAAAATGATCATCGGAAGATACACCGGGTTCGAATGAATCCGAATGCGACGCTCCAACACCCACGTCAGAATGAGCAAGCTGATCATGATCCCGCCACAGACGTAGACAGCACCGGTTTTGAAAATCATGTAGTCTGTTAGATGGGTTGAGTATGGCAGAGTCGTGGCCACAAGAATGGCCAGAATCCCAAGCCCAACGGCTACTGATCGAAGGCGTTCCGCTGTCAATGAACGGCCTCGTCAGATTGATGTTTTTCGGTCTCCGCGTCGCCGGCAACAGCAACGTTGGGGCGCATTACAAAACGCACCAAAAGCAGACCAAGCCCTCCCGACACCGCGTTCAGCTGGACATCCTTCAGCTCGAAGTAACGGTTCGGCAGCACCCATTGGATGACTTCGTCCCCGAAACCGATGACGACGGTAAGAAGAAAACTGGCCACATATGCTTTGGTGCCTTCCATGTGCAGAGCGAGGGCGCGAAAGAGCAAAAAACTGACAAAGCCGTACTCCACAAGATGTAGGCGTTCAGCAGGATAGACCGCGAACCGGTCCAGCAGATAGCCATATGCCGAAAGCACCAACAGGAGCACCGTTGCTGATGACCACGGGTTGCGGCGTAGCGGTCGCCAAGAAAAACCGATGGCGCACAGAACAGCTACCATCACCGCCACAATACCGAGGTGCCTGACTGTTCCCCCGGTGTAACCGTTCAAGACCTCCCACACCCTAGGCAACAGTGGGATCGTGGCGTACACGAACGCCACGTAAAGCACCGCCAACAGCCATGCTCTGGTTTTGGCTTTTCCCAACCTTTCAAAAGTCGGTGCCAGAATAGCTGCAGCGATAGCCAGCATTAACGCGTACGCGGCGATGTTGGTTACGGTTGCGGACCCCATCCACAGGAGGAGGTCCCGCAATCCCTTACACAGACCGATAACAAGATCCGCGGAAACAGAGACGAGTCTCTCCATTACACTGGGAGCGGCACTTGCCAGGGCCATCCCAGAAAACCATAGCGAGACTGGCGTTGAAGCCGCCTCGGTGGAAACAAGATGAAATGTCACCCATTCGCTCTTGGCGTCGGGACGGTCTTTTTTGAACACCCGGAACTTGAATGGATTGTAGAGTGCCAGGGAATTCCAGAACATCTCCTGATACGGGCCGAAACTGGGCTTAGACCCAGACTGTTCCATCACACCCTGAAGGTGATAGGCCTCTTTACCAATCACGTATTCGATATTGTAGGTTGACTGTGGATCGCCGGTCCAGCCTAATTGGATGGTGTAATCCTCCCCTCGGTACTGTAAGCTGTCGCCCTGCACCGGGAAAATGATTCTCGGTGCGCCAGAAAATCTATCGCCAGTGCGAACCGAGTTCCTCTGGGCCGTCTCTTTAGGCGTGGGTCGGGGCTGGGAAAAGAACACCCATTGATGCAAGAGTGTGCGCAGACTATCGGCAACATGCGGATG
>CAYNZV010000044.1:0-3341 GCA_964401715.1 uncultured Gemmatimonadaceae bacterium
ACTGCTTTTGGCGGCGAAAACGCAGATGCCGTGGGCACTCTTACCAGTGCAAACGAAGTCAACGCGGGGCCTGGAGAAACAATAGCCGTGGCGTTATCGGCTTCGGGGTTGGTTGATGTGAAGCAGATGTCTTTTACGGTTCAAGTTTCCCCAAAAGGCGCGGCAGATTTTTCAGTATACCCGTCGATCGTGGACGGATTCTCGACCCTAATCGTACCACCAGTCGGGGGTTACATCGGGGCTCAATACACGGGTCCAGATTTCCCTGATGGGAAAGACGGTGACAAGGTCAGGGTAGCCTTTGGCGCGATGGGGGGCTCGGGTGTCAGTGGCGACGACATATCGCTCGGCGCATTGACATTAGTCTCTGCCACTGATGACGAGTTTACCTTGACGGTGTCAGAAGTTACGTTGGGTAAAACCGCTAATGAAAAAGACGTGCTGACGGCAGATAACTTGAACATTTCTATAACCGTCAATCCGCCCGTACCGCCAGTCATCGAGCCGACATTGGTAGCTTCATCTGATCAGGACGCTAGCCTTGATTACGGAGACGCAGTAACCTTTTCTGTCTCCGCCACGGACGCCACCGGAAAGGCAGCTGCAGGGCAGACGGTCACTTGGACCATCAGCAACAACGGGTCGGAAACGGTAGAATTGGCTGACGGTAGCCAGATTAGGGCCGGTAGCGACGGCACCGCCGACAGCAACACCAACGCCAACGGTGTTGGCAGCGTCGTTATATCTGCAGATGCAGACCGTGGAGCGGGCACCACGAGTATCACGGTAGAAGCCAGCACGACCGCGGATAACTCGGAAGGAACAGCGCGAGAGTTGGCCGTCGAGTTCAGTGCGACCTGGGATGTGCCAGTTCCGGCGGAATTGGCCTCTTTCGCAGGGGACCTCACCGTAAACAACCAAGTAGTGTTGCATTGGGGCGTAGCATCGCAATCCAACAACTTAGGCTGGCAGGTGTATCGGAGCACCAACAACGCCACATTCGGACCGGTCGGCGAATTGGTGGCCGGAGAAGGTACGACGGATCAATATCGCACGTATACGTTCAACGATATCGATTTGCCCAAGGTTGACGTCGTGTTCTATTATCTGCGGCAGATCGACTTGGACGGGAGCACGGCTCGCTCCGATGTCATAGAAGTAGCTCTTGGCACGACCTTAGTAATGGAACAGGCGCTGCCGGTAGCAAGCGATCTTCGGCAGAATTTCCCGAATCCTTTCAATCCCGAAACGACAATTTCGTTTGACCTCGACAGCCAGACCATTGTCAGTCTGAAGATCTACGATGTAGGTGGGCAATTGGTAAAGGAGCTAGTGCGGGGAGAAAGCTACCCGGCAGGACGTTACGAACGCCTTTGGGACGGTCGGGACAACAATGGAGTAGCGGTAGCGAGCGGTCTCTACCTGTATCGAATAGATACAGAGAAATTCACCGCTATGAAAAAGATGGTTCTTCTAAAGTAGATAATTGGTGCATAGAACCGATTGTGGGGCCGTTGACTCGTCAACGGCCCTTCTTTTTTTGTAACTGCAAGTTGTGAGAATCAAGGTACTGTATTTCGCACAGCTGAAAGAAAAATTCGGCTTAGGGGAAGACAACGTATCGGTGTGTAAGGGTTGCTCTGTTCGCGAACTCCGGCGACTAATGGTGAGATTGAGGCCTGAGTTGTCGGACGCGATGAGCGGCGCTGCAATCGCCGTGAACATGGAATACGCCGATGACAGTTGCCAATTGCAACCAGGTGATGTGGTCGCTTTGATACCCCCTGTTTCGGGTGGCTGACGTGATCAGGATTGTAGCAGGACCGATCGACCCTATGAAACTTTTCGACTCCGTCACTACGGATGCGGATGGAGCAGTGACGATCTTCAGTGGGGTGGCTAGAAATGAGTCCAACGGGAAACCAACGGACCACCTGATTTACGAGGCCTACACCCAAATGGCGGAAACGAAAATGACGGAGATTGCGAGGGAAGCGAATGACCGGTGGAGTATCGACAAATTGTCGATCCTGCATCGCATCGGCAGGGTAGATGTCGGCGAGATCAGTGTATGTATCGCGGTCTCCAGCGCGCACCGCGAAGAGTCTTTCGCGGCCTGCAAATACGCCATCGATCGTCTCAAAGAAATTGTCCCTATTTGGAAAAAAGAGGTGGGTCCCAACGGGCAGTATTGGGTCGAAGGGCCCAAAAAAACGGCTGAAAATCCTTGATGGCTATTGACAACTTCAGCTGGGTCGTAGATGGGGTACTTGCCGGATCGGGGCAGATTGGGAACCAAAAAAACGAAATCGCCTTAGAGAAAGACCTGGAGTGGTTAATCGCGGAAGGAATCAAAGCGATCGTATCTTTGACCTCGTTTCCGTTGGGAGGTACGGCGTTGAACGAACGAGGTATCGACTACGTACATTTGCCAGTGCCAGACATGTGCGCGCCGGAATTGGACTTGGTTGAACGTTTCGTCAACTTCGTGGATTACTGTCGCAGTGAAAAGTACCCGGTGGTCGTCCACTGCGGTGCGGGACTGGGAAGAACCGGTACTGCTATTGCGTGTTATTTCGTACACATGGGAGTGTCGGGGACGGAGGCGTTGAATCGTGTTCGCGTTATGAGACCCGGATCGGTCGAGACGTTGGAACAAGAAGCACTTATTCATCGTTATCACCGTCAATTACTGTCGCGGGCAGGTGGTTCTCAAGAAACTCAGAATCGAGTTGACAGTGAAAGTCCCGCTCGCTAAATTGACTCCACTTGCGATATTGCGGATGACGTAACTTAAATTAAGGTGTTCTTCGTAAACGGGGCGGAGGTTAAGATGGATGTAGGCAATTTCCCGACTTGCTTGGCATGCAATAAGGGTGTCTTAGTCCCACTTTCAGACTACGGCAGAGATGGCGCCGCAATTCATTTCAAAGCGTGGGTTTGCACCAACCTCGATTGTGGGTTCCATATGCGTATAGACAACGGCGAGCTTGGGATCGGACGGGAAATCAAGGAGTCGTACAAGTAGGATAGAGGCTTTCCACCTTCCCGATTGGACACGAAATGTGGCACCGAAACGGCTCCTGCAAAGGAGCCATTTTTGTTGAAGAAACCGGATGAACAACGAAAGATCGGGGGAATGGGGAATTCGGCTTGCTGCTCTTGCGTTGGCTGTTCTTATCTGGTTGCATGCAATCACAGAGAATGAATACCACCGCGAATACGAAATTCCCATTCGGTTGGGCGAGGTCATTAGTCAATCTGATGAGGGTCCGCTGGTAGTAGCAAATAGCGTCCCGGATCGATGCCGTGTACTACTTGCTGGCCGTGGTAAGGACCTG
>CAYNZV010000044.1:3441-33542 GCA_964401715.1 uncultured Gemmatimonadaceae bacterium
AAATAGCGTCCCGGATCGATGCCGTGTACTACTTGCTGGCCGTGGTAAGGACCTGGTTCAGGTTGATGAAGAAGCGTTTTTTCTCAAAATCTCCCCAATCGGCCTTCCAGGAACATCGAAAACTCGGCGCTTATTGCTTTCCGATGTAGAAGGCCGGGCGGCGAATAGCAAGATTCAAATCCAGCAGATTATCGACCCAAAAGAGATCACCATCGAACTCGACATCTTAACGGAACTTCAGGTCCAAGTGGATCCTGTAGTGGGGGTCCGAATCGCGGAGGGCTACACGTTAGTTGGAGAAGCTAGTGTCGAGCCGCGCACGGTCACGGCCTCTGGACCGAGTTTACAGATCGAAACACTGGGGACCATAAAGACCGTACCTGTAACCGTGGAGAACGCTACCCAAGACATAAGACGTCAACTCAGCTTGGAGCAACCCGCCAATACACGGATCAAACTGGACCCCTCGGAGGTAACTTACTCCGCCGATGTTCAAATTATTGCTGAGAACGTGATGGTTGATGTGCCGGTAAGAATAGCCAACCGCGATACGACCGAGGTAATTGCGGTGCCCTCACGAGTTCGCGTAAAAGTTCGCGGTGGCATCGACATAATTGCTGCTCTCGATCCACAAAGAGACCTCGAGCTGTCCGTCGATTACAGCGTTTACCACGGAAGTGAGTTGCCTATCTATGCCTCTCCAAGTCGGTTCTTCGAAATACGGGAGATATCCCCTAGTACCGTCCAGTTGATAGAGCGATGACGTCCCCTATCGGTTTCTGGGCACATCTGAAAAAACTAATAGACCGCGATCAGCCGATTGGTTCATTACGCTCCCGTTGTCGGTTGATCCTAACCAGCGATAGTTGCTCAATACAGTGAGAGTACTGGGTATTGAGTCGTCCTGCGACGAGGCCTCATCCGCAGTGATGGATACAGAGGGCAGCCTGCTCAGCCACATTGTTTACTCGCAACAAGAGCACGCAGCTTTCGGTGGTGTAGTTCCCGAGTTGGCGTCTCGGGCTCACATGCGAACGATCCTGTCGACCATTCGTACGGCGCTTTCCGATGCCAGATGCAGCCTATGCGAAATCGATGGCATCGCAGTCACCGCTGGACCCGGGTTGGTTGGCTCGCTTCTGGTTGGCATCAGTGTAGCAAAAGGCATGGCTATTGCTAGCAGAAAGAAGCTTATCGGTGTTCACCACCTAGAAGGACACATTTTTTCCACACTGCTGGAACACAAAGGTTTCACAGCCCCTTTCCTAACATTGTTGGTTTCCGGTGGGCACTCCGAAATAGTATTGGTCAGAAACCTAGGCGACTATCAGGTCCTTGGAAGGACGCGCGATGATGCTGCAGGTGAAGCGTTCGACAAAGCGGCCAAGATGCTCGGCTTGCTACCATCATCGGGTTCGATACATGGCGGCCGGGTAATTTCAGAAGTCGCTAAAGACGGCGATTCCGAGGCGATACCATTACCGCGTGGCTTGATCAAGGAAGATACCTTTGATTTTAGCTTCAGCGGTTTGAAAACGGCGCTACGAAACCACATCCGTGACCTGCCTCGGAGTACACTCACCGAGCAGCTGCCAGACATTGCGGCAAGCTTCGAAATGGCGATTGTTGATGCGCTTGTGGCAAAAACTATCAAAGCTATGGAATCTCTTCGAATGCACTCGGTAACAGTAGTTGGCGGTGTCGCGGCAAATTCCACCTTGCGCACTAAGCTACAGATGGAAGTTGCCCGCCGAGGAGGTTCACTGACTCATCCGTCTCCGATATTTTGCACTGACAACGCCGCCATGATTGCTGCCGTTGGGCGGTTTCACCTTATGAACGGACGGGAATCGAGTTATGACCTCGACGCCGATCCACGCATGAAACTGTGAGCGTGATATAGGAAATCTTCGAGACATCAGCTTGGGGTTTGCCGGAGGGCCGCTATGGATAGTATTCATTCCCTTCGCAGCTTTCTTGGTCATATACACATACGCGCTAACTCGACCAAACCCAATTCCTTCCTTTCGCTATTTTCTCACGTGCTTACGGGTAACAGTGATCAGCCTTGCACTACTCACTTTGGCAGAGCCAACTGTGTCGGTGCTGAACCAGAAGTTTGTAAAACCTACGCTTTCGGTGTTAGTGGATCGAAGCCGGAGCATGGCGGTGGTCGAATCTGGAAGCACAAGGATCGAGAAGGTTTCCGCCCTTCTCCAAGATGCGCAATTCCAGCAATATCTCGACAATGCCAGTGTGACTCTCGACTACGTTGCAGATACCGTGCAACAGGTTGGAGTTGAGACCCTTTACGTGTTCGGAAATGCTACGAACCTGGCTGAAGGAATCCGAAACGCGGCCCAGCGACTCGCTGTTCGCAGAGAAGCTGGGTCGATATTGGTCATATCGGATGGTGCACACAACCTCGGAGAAGATCCAGTCGGTCTTGCCAAGGAGATGGGAATCCCGGTTCATACACTCAGCGTTGGCAGTCCAGAAGCCGAGGCGGATTTGCGTATCGTCCGGGCCACGGCGGCCGAGACTGCCTATATAGGTGGCCGGTTGATGATCACGACGGAAGTTAAAAATCGCGGTTTTGAGGGAAGAAGCGCGGAACTCTTTGTCATTGATGGGGGGGATACCTTGGTTGCAAAACGGGTCACCTTAGCCCAGGCCGGACAAACGCAGTTAGTCGCCTTGGAGATAAAACCGTCGAATCCGGGAACGATCTATTACCGAGTTCAGGCTAAACCAATGGAGGGCGAAAGTAACACGGCGAATAACGAAGCACTGACATTTGCCCGAATATTGGGATCGCGAATCAATGTTCTGTTGGTGGCCGGTGCTCCCAGTCATGAATTCGCGTTTTTGTCGCGTAGTTTGTTAGCAGACTCCAGTCTCACCGTTACGACGTTGGTTTACAAGAAGGGCAGTGCCGTCTACGAAAACCATTGGTCGTCGTTGTCTTCCTTCGATGTGATTGTCCTGTCGGATGTTCCGCTCGATCTGATCTCCGAAAGGATGTTGAGATCGTTACAGGATCAGGTCCGACAAGGCGACGGTCTCTTAGTAACAGGTGGCAGCAGGGCGTACCAGATGTGGCGAGTGTTTCCCGAAGACCTGCAACATGTGCTCCCCATCAAACCTAGCCTATACGTCAGCAAGGAAACCCCCCTTCGCGCAGCCCCCGATGGTCACGGACATCCCGTGCTTTCAGGACTGCTTAATCCTTGGGCTGATCTTGCTCCTCTATCTGGATACGTAACAGTTCAAGAAACGCGAGGAGTCCCTGTCTTGTGCAGTACTTTGGAAAACAATCCTCCCCTTCTGGTGGTAGGTAGCTACGGGGCAGGGAAGGTTATCGCAGCATTGTCGTCGTCCTTCTGGCGTGCGAATTTCGTCACTAGGGGTACTGGAGGACAAACAAAAACCATGCGGCAGCTTTGGCAAAACTCGGTGAGATGGCTTGGACAAAAGGAGCAAAGTTCTCGCATTTATGCCGCCACAGACCGACGAGTATATCGCGCTGGGGAGCCGTTGACGTTCATCGTGCGGGTGTTTGACGAGTTTGCTCGACCCCAAGACAACGCCGAGGTGACGGTGTCAATGGAATCGTCGCAGGTTTCGCTCGAGGAAATTGATAAGGGCGAGTATCGAGCAATGTGGGAGAGCTCAGGATTAGAACCCGGGACACACACGTTTGCCGCATCGGCGACGATCAACGAGAACAATGTAGGAGAGGTACGGGGAGAATTTGCAGTGGAGCATTACAGCATTGAGGACGGTGATCTCAGGGCCGATGCCTTGACTTTACAAAGGATGTCAGAGATGAGTGGTGGGCGTCATGCTCGGTTGGATGATTGGCAGGTCTTGATGCAGGCTTTGAATCTGCAAATCCGGATTCAGGAAGAAAGTCAGTCCTTCGTCTTGCGGGGGTCGACTTGGCCGATGGTGGTGATCTTAACAATGCTTGCCGTCGAGTGGGTTGCCCGAAAACGAGTTGGCATGATCTGAATCTCGGAAATGTTTTGGGTTCGTAACTGTAAGTTCCACAAACGGATCCGCACCGCAGGGCTCGTGATCTTTGTCACATATACTCAGGCTTATCCGCGAGTCGTATTGAATTAGGTAATGTACGATCCCATACGTATGAAAGCGTGCCAGAAGATACTATTTTCGTTACTATTGAAGACAAGGATTTTGGCAAATCCGGGTGGTCGAAGGCAGGCGACGAAAAGGTTTATTGTCTCGCACGTGGCAGGACGGACGATAGACCTTGTCGTTTATTCTCCTAACGGTCGATCGGTTTTTTCTGGGAGCGGTCTTCAAGTTTAGAGACACTTGCCGGGGGTCCAAGTGTAACGGTCGGCGGTACGTCAGGTCCGACCAACAGCCCGTGAGCTGATAGCTCTTCTACCTATATTGGAAGTAACTGAAAACCGAATCCGTTTACGACAGAGTTGGCAACCCTTATCGCGATCGCTGGATAATATCTAGATGTTGAAAACATCTGGGTTTATGATGCGCTGGGATCGCGAATGTGGAAGATAGTGAAAGGTGACGAGATAGCCTCCATAACGAGTTCTACTGAGACAACAAAGACTCATTCGGCCGTAGCGTGCTTGCGAGGCACTACATCTTGTAAGTGGGAGCCAACGTCAACGGCATCGTCCAGCAACAAAAAACCATTGTAGTATCGAGCATCGCACCAAACGGATTTGACACCGTCCCTGAGTCCATCCCCGGGCCGCAGATTGGGACGCAGCACTTTCCCCCGAACTACCCCTATTACATTACTACGTTGTTGGAGTTCATCGATGGTTAGAGACGTAGGTCCAGATACAGACGCAAAAAAAGGTACTACCGCAACGGGAGTCATACTTGCGGCGCTAGGTATGTTTATCTCGATTAGCCTGCTGTCCCATTCACCGCAAGACTATCCTAATTCGAGCAATTCGCCTGGGGACTCCATCAACTGGGCTGGGCGATCAGGAGCTTATTTTTCCTATGCGACCTTTTTTGCGATGGGCTATGGAGCCTATATGCTTCCTGTCCTTGCGATGGTGTGGAGTTGGAACTGTCTGCGTCGTCAACCGGTCGCAGTGGCATTGCAGCGAACGGGCGCGTTGGTTGCTGTTTGTTTTCTGTTCTGCATTGGGACCGGATTGCCGCTTTACTCTAGCTATACTGCTTTTGAACTCGGTGGATGGCTCGGCACCTACTCGAGTGAGGTCGTTCTGATTCCTTATGCGGGCAGGGTAGGATCAGCAATCCTGTTGGTAGCTTTTTCGCTATCAGTTTTGGTTTTGACAACGGATCTGAAACTGCAACCGGCTGTGCTCGCTCTCGCAACGGCAGTCAACTGGATCGGCAAATATCTCATAGTTCTGATTGGTTACGTATTGAAGTTGTACAGACTTCCAAAAAAATGGTTGCAACACGCCGGCGACCTGCTGAGGAAGAAGATGTCGAGTCGACGCGAGCCGGTCGACAACCCTATTACAGGTCATGGCAACGACAAAACTCACACTAATATCGACAGCCTATTTGAGCTAGAATCTGATCCCACAACAGAAGAATCCCCTCAGGCAGGCGAACAGATCGCACCTGAAATAAGGCGAAAAATACCGGTGACCGTGAGGAGCAAAGACTCACATCTTCCCGGTCAAACCTCGTCAACTATTGAGTCGAGCCGTCCCAAGAATACGCGTTTTCAGATTCCGATGGTCGGCGTGGTGATGGACTCTGTCCCCAACAATCCTGGCGATCTCAGTCGCGAGGAATTGCTAGAAAACGCTAGGATCTTGGAAGAAGCACTCAGCGATTTTGAGGTTAGTTGCAAGGTCGTCGAGGTGATTCCAGGGCCTGTCGTAACGCGCTATGAGTTGGAACCCGCGTCGGGGGTTAAAGTGAATAGAATCGTGACCCTTACCGACGATCTCGCACGCGTAATGAGCGCTCGTGGAATACGAATTCAAGCGCCCGTGCCGGGGAAATCGGTCGTTGGTATTGAGATCGCCAATCAGACCAACGAGGTGGTGTATCTGCGGGAAATTCTCGAATCAGGAGAGTTCAAGAAGGCAAAATCGAAGTTAACAATAGCACTTGGAAAATCGATCACGGGTGAGTCGTTTGTTGCGGACCTGACCAGAATGCCTCATCTGCTCATAGCTGGTGCCACGGGTTCAGGCAAGAGTGTTTGTATTAACAGCCTCATATCCAGCATCCTGTTCAAAGCCAGCCCCGAGGAGGTTCGCCTGTTGATGGTGGACCCGAAAGTGGTCGAGTTAACGGTGTACAACGGTATTCCGCATCTGCTCGTGCCCGTAATCACCGAACCCCAGCGTGCTTCAGAAGCGTTGCGATGGACCGTCGCTGAGATGGAGGTTCGCTACAGAAAGCTGGCCGAGCTCGGAGTCCGCAATCTGGCGGACTACAATCGCAAGCTAGAGAAGGTGAATCAGGTAGATAGCCAGGCAGGCATCGAGCCCATTAAATCTCTTCCCTACATCGTGGTGATCGTGGACGAATTTGCCGACCTGATGTTGACGGCGCCCGCCGATGTGGAAACCTCTGTGATGAGTCTTGCCCAGAAATCAAGGGCAGTCGGGATCCACATCATTCTGGCCACACAAAGGCCTTCTGTCAACGTGATCACCGGTGTCATCAAAGCGAATTTCCCATCGAGAATCGCATTTCAGGTCCCGTCCAAAACTGATTCGCGAACAATTCTTGATCTCAATGGTGCCGAAAGGCTGCTGGGCCGAGGGGACATGCTCTTTCTGCCTGGTGGTCAAGGAGAGCCGATCAGAGTGCACGGAGCTTACATTTCTGGGGACGAGATCGAACGCCTGGTACAATCTTTGAGTGAGTCCGAATACCAAACTGAAGATGTTGCAGTCTTCTCTGAGCATGCGGATATTAACAGCCCGGTGGCAGACGATCGCGATGAGTTGTTTGATGATGCCGTAAAACTCACCTTGGAATTCGAACAAGCTTCTACCTCGTTTCTCCAACGTCGCATGAAAATTGGTTATTCCCGCGCTGCGCGCCTAATGGATGAATTGGAAGCTGCAGGTATCGTGGGGCCTGCCGAAGGCGCGAAACCGAGGAAGATCTTCGTTACCGCTGAAGACTTGGGAGGAACCGCCGCAAAACCGTGAGCGGATATATAAGTCGGACTTTCATTCAAACTACGGTAATCTCCGCTCTTCTTCTTGGTGGTGGCCAACTCGTACCCTTACATGCTGCTCGCAGCGGTGTCGAAATACTCGCTGAGATCAAGAAACGATTTGGTGGCTACAAATCCTTTTCAGCCAGATTTGAGAAACGGTTCTATTGGGCAATAGTCAATGAAAATCATACGCGCCAGGGCCGGATCTTTACCAAACAGCCGAACAAGTTTCGTGTGGAGACTGACGGCGGAAATCTGGTCCTGGCAGATGGACATACCATTTGGGCTTTTGTGAAACAAAACGGACAGGTCATTGCCAGCTCTTACGCCGGTGAGCTGAGAACACCCTGGGAAATCTTGATCGACTACGCGGCCAATTATGTTCCCCTTCAGGTTGAAGAGGTAAAGTACGGGGGACAAGCTGCTTATGCGTTGAACCTACGGCCACGGTTTCAGGATGCGTCCATAAGCAATCTGAAGATATGGGTTAGCCGGAAAAACTGGTACCTGCTGAAGATTGAACAGACCGAAGCCAACAACGATGTGACCACTTACGTGCTCAGCGAGCACAAGACGAACAAGAAGCTGGATGAAGATCTGTTTTCCTTTGAACTACCCGAAAACGTAGAGCTGATAGACCAAAGACGAACCATCACGGATCCGTGATGGCGTTCAAGCCAATCTGACATACTCCTTGATTCGATTCTCCACAATGTCCCTTCCATTGGGAATAGCATTTGCCGCTGTGTTTCTTGTTGGTTCGAGTCCTCTGGCCGCGGATTCTGCCTACTGGATCCTGCTAAAGGACAAACCTGGGCCAGGTGGCAGCCCCATACCCTGGGAGAAGGATGTACGGCACCATACAGACTATACCTTGAATCTCCCTCTTAATCCTCGCTACGTGAACGACGTCGTCGCTACCGGCGTCACACTCCGCGTGTGTTCTCGCTGGTTCAACGCTATTAGCGTGAGCGGCAACGAAAAAACAAAATTGCAACTCGAACGCCTGCCGTTCGTACGCCGAGTGGATCGAGTGCTAAAGACACGTCGTGTTCCTATGCCGTTGGAGGACGGACCAACGTCGCATGCCAAACAAACCCAGGAGAACGAGTATGGTCTATCGTTGGCTCAGTTGGCCCAAATTGGCGTAATAGAGCTTCACAATCAAGGCTATCGTGGGCAGGGAATGCGCATAGCCATTTTGGACAATGGGTTCCACTACATCGATCACCCGGTGTTCGCGTCATTGCGAATTGCGGATCAGTTCGATTTCGTGAATGGCGACGATGTGGTTAGCGACCAGGACGATCAATCGGCCACCGGCAACGAAAGCGAGTCGGATCAGAACATCCACGGTGCTCAGGTCCTGTCTATTCTGGGCGGTTTCGATCCCGGTCACATGATTGGCGTCGCGCCCGAGGCGGAATTCCTGCTGGCAAAAACCGAGCATAACGACAGCGAATTGCCCATTGAAGAGGATTGGTGGATTGCGGGGGTCGAATGGGCGGATAGTCTCGAGGTAGACGTGATCAACAGCTCGTTGGGATATAACGTTTGGGAGGACGGTACCGGTTACGAGTACTCTGACCTCGATGGCAAAACGGCCAGAACGACAATAGCCGCGGAAATTGCTTTCCGCATGGGAATGGTCTTAGTGGTTTCGGCTGGCAACGAAGGGGACAAGCCGTGGACCTACATCACCACTCCGGCGGACGCAGAAGGCGTACTTGCTGTCGGAGCGGTGGATGCCCGTAACCGCATTCTTCCGTTTAGCTCACGGGGGCCAACCGCCGACGGACGTGTGAAACCGGATCTGGTGGCTCCTGGCGGTGCCATTCTCATGGCCGATGTGCGCCGCGGAAGCTATGTGCGCAACAGAGGGACATCCTTCGCAGCCCCGCTTGTAAGTGGTGTCTGCGCTTTGCTGCTTCAGATTGATCCGCAGCTGGATCCGCCGTCGATACGCGAGCGATTGAAGTCGACCGCCACCGATTTGGGCCCGGTTGGTCCCGATACTCTGTACGGTTGGGGTCTGGTAAATGCACTCGCGGCAACGGGGGTGAGTGTTCCTGAAGTAAGTGGGTTCGAGGCACCATACCCAAACCCGAGCAGAAGCGACATTGTTCACTTCCCCTTGTTGCTTTCAAAACCGGACGAGGTATCCTTGCGGATTTTCGACATGACGGGGACAATGGTTGGCCATGTGCTACCACGGCCATTTGCAGCTGGAGAATTCACCTTCCCTGAACATGCCCTCCGATGGACCGTGCCCCCTCGGCTCGCCAGCGGGGTTTATCAGTTCGTGCTGCAATCTACCGCATTTCAGCAACATGGAAAGATAGCGCTCGTACGCGACTAGCCTGTCCGCCGCCAACAAATGCCTCAGTTTGAGTTTCGTGGGCCTAACGGTTACGTAATACTTGCGGTGCTTTTATTGGTACCACTCTATATGGTGGTCCGTATCACGGGAGGATCTCTTGACAAGCTAGGTGAGCTTCCCGACGTGTTGGATCGATTTCAAAATCCGCTCGTATGGTCGGTGCCCGAAGGCGGGGTTCGATATCTTCACGTTTTTGACGGGGTCCCCAGCGAAGGGAATAAGTTTGTTCTCGTCCAGCTCAAGATGGAAGCTCGGATGAAGATCGGTTACGAGATCATCCCCGATTGTTTTCGTGTTGTTGACGACAGGAACGTGCGCTACCGGCCGTTGGACCGTTCTCCCCTCTTCCGAAACAAGTCAACAAGCTTCAGGTTGAATCGAGGGGATACTTTATACGACGAGCTCCTATTCGAAATTCCGCTTGAGCGGAAGGCAGTTCGTCTGTTATTCGATCGATACTGGAGATAAAGGAGGTAAACATGCCCGGGTTTGAAGAAGAACTACTAGATTGTAAGGAACGGTTGGATAGGTTGGGAGGGTATCTTTGACCTCAAAACCAAGAAAAACGATCTCGAGTCGCTCGAAAAGGAGATGTCAGACCCGAACTTCTGGAGCGATCGTCAGAAGGCAGAAATGGTGGGTCGGCAAGCTCGTGTGCTACGGGACCAAATAGGTGCTTGGGAGCAACTCGACAGTAGCTTAAGCGATCTTATCGAATTGCGGACGATCGCAGCCGAGGAAAAGGACGAGACAACGCTCAAGGAAATTGAGGTAGAACTCGATGTAATAGCTGCGCATATTGCCGACCTTGAGTTCCGCAATATGCTCAACGACGAAGACGATTCCAAGAATGCCATCATTGACATCAACTCCGGAGCCGGCGGTACTGAAGCTGCGGACTGGGCTGAGATGCTCATGCGTATGTACACTCGTTGGATGGAACGCAACGACTTCCAGAGCCAGATTATGGATATCCAGGCCGCCGATGAAGCCGGTATCAAAAGCGTCACTATAGAAGTGCGTGGCGACTACGCGTACGGATACTTGAAAGCAGAAGCAGGCGTTCACCGGCTGGTACGAATATCTCCGTTTGACTCAAATAACCGACGTCATACTTCTTTCGCATCCGTTTTCGTGTACCCCGAAATCGAAGGTGACGTGGAAGTCGATCTAAAAGAAGAAGATCTGCAGATCGAAGTTTACCGAGCGGGCGGAGCGGGTGGTCAGCACGTGAACAAGACTTCATCTGCCGTCCGTATAAAACACCTGCCGACCGGAATTACCGTGCAGTGTCAGAATGAAAGATCTCAATTCAAAAACAAAGCTACGGCGATGAAGGTTCTGTCGGCACGTCTCTATAAGCATCTCAAGGAAGAAGAACAGAAAAAACTCGATGCAGTCGAGAGTTCCAAGAAGAGCATCGACTTTGGGAGCCAAATCCGCTCTTACGTCTTCCAGCCGTATAATCTGGTAAAGGACCACAGAACTGGACACGAAACGGCAAGCATTCAAGCTGTTATGGGCGGCGATATAGGCGACTTCATAAAGGCTTATCTCATCCAATCCACGATGAGTTGATCATTGCGTTACGAACTGTTTATTGCCAAGCGCTACCTGCGATCTAAGCAAAAAACGGGAGTCATCTCGACCATAACCTATATAGCCGTTGGTGGGGTGGTGTTGGGTGTCGCCGCACTAGTCATAATACTATCCGTCGCAAACGGTTTCTCCGGAGAGGTTAAGAACCGGTTACTTGGCATGAACGCACACATAAGCGTTCAGAAGTACTACGGAGATGCGATTGAAGACTTTGGGTACACGTTAAAAATGTTGGAAGATATATCGCGGGTCGTAGCGGCAGCTCCTATCGTCGATGCCAAGGTCGGAATTGCTGCTAAGGATAATCTCGAACGGTTTGACGGTGTGGTTTTGTGGGGCATCGAACCGGAGAGCTTTTCTCAAGTCTCCGATCTTCCGACCCACCTGACGTACCAACAAGATTCCGGGTTATTGCTGAAGTCTATAGATCAATCCCAACATCCTGGGATCATATTGGGTGAACACCTTAGCCGACGTCTCAGAGTCGGCCCTGGGGACGTGGTTCTGCTGATTACGTTCAACAAAGGTCTCCAGGAAGCCATTGTAGGGGGCATCGCTCCTCGTTTGTGGCCATTCGAAGTAACGGACACTTTTGAGAGCGGCATGTATCAATACGACGACAGCTATGCCTTGGTAGCTCTAGATCAAGCCCAGAAGATTCTAGGTATGGGCAAGGGCATAAACAAGCTCCATCTGCGTGTTGAAGACATTGACTACGTCGGTTCAATCCGTTCCGACATCGAAGGAATTTTAGGGTATCCGTACAATGTCAGAGATTGGACTCAGCTATTTCCAGAGTTCTTCCGTTGGATGGAGTTGGAGAAATGGGCAATTTTCATCGCCTTGAGTCTGATTATCTTGGTCGCAGCGTTCAACATCATGTCCATCTTGGCCATGTCGATTTTGGTCAAGACGCCGGAAATTGGAATCTTAAAGGCCATGGGTTCGACAGGAGAAGGAATTCGGCGGATTTTCGTCTATCAGGGGATGTTTATCGGTTCCGTGGGAACTGTATTGGGGTGTTTGGTCGGATTTACTCTTTGTCTCATGCAACAGCGCTTCCAACTGATTTCGATTCCTGGAGACGTGTACATCATCAATTCTCTTCCGGTGGACATGATAGGTCTGGATTTTCTTTTGGTTTCTTTGGTTAGTCTCGGAATCTGCTGGCTGGTTTCCTCATATTCGGCGCGCAAAGCCGCAGCTTTGATGCCCGTGGATGCAATTCGTTACATATTTTAAATGGGAACCGACCAGCATTCAGATCCGGCGCTGTGGGCGCGGGGTATCAGCAAAGTTTTCAAATCGGGGGATGAGGAGCTTGTCGTACTCGAAAACGTAAGCCTGCGAATCGCACGAGGCGAAGTGGTCGCCATAACCGGGGCATCCGGTGTAGGAAAGAGCACCTTGTTGCACATCATGGGAACGTTAGAGCAACCATCTGACGGAGAACTTGAAATCGATTCTCGCAATGTCCTCGAATTGAAAGAATCGGAGGTCGCTGACTTTCGTAATCAACATATCGGCTTTGTTTTTCAGTTCCACCATCTGTTGCCCGAGTTTACAGCAATCGAGAACGTACTTTTGCCTGGTATGATCGGTGGATTCGACATCAACGAGCTTGAGGATTATGCGACTAATCTTCTGGTTTCCGTGGGACTCAAGGACCGCATGTTACACAGACCCGGTGAGCTTTCTGGAGGGGAGTGCCAACGGGTTGCCGTCGCGCGAGCGCTATCGATGAAGCCGGAAATCGTTCTCGCCGACGAACCCTCCGGAAATCTTGACGAGAGGGCAAGCTCGAGGCTGCATGGTATGATTCGGGATTTAGCGAAGGCGCAGAGCCAAACCTTCGTAATTATGACACACGATCAGTCACTTGCATCCTGCGCCGACCGCGTTGGGATCTTGGACAATCGATCGCTGTCCTTTTGACGGCTGCCGAGATGAAGTGCGAACAGTGTAACAAACACGAAGCGACGGTGCTCTTCACGCACATTGTCGAAAGTGAAAAGAGAACTACTCGACTTTGCTCCTCTTGCGTGTCCAAGATCAAAGAAATCGGCACCGAAAGCATGCATGCCAGTGAGAAGTCGACGGCCAGCGCGATGAACAGCGACGATTCGATATCCACCGAAGTGTGCCTAAGCTGCGGCGCCACCTACGAGGACTTAAAGAAGACCGGTCGCCTGAGTTGCGCCGATTGCTACTTTGCCTTCGAGCCACAGGTAGAGAGGCTCTTGAAACGATTGCACGGAGCTGTTCAACACTGCGGCAAACAAAATATTTCTCTACCAGATTTGATCGATTTGGATGCCGAATTGGAAACTCTGAAAACCGAATTGGAAGCAGCGGTCGAGGAAGAGGCATTTGAACGAGCTGCGGAAATTCGCGACCGGATCAAACAAATGGAGGAGGAAAAGGTGGGCGACAATATTGACTAGGATCCGGCTAACGCGAGACGATCCAATTGACTATGCGACAATTAGATCAAATGTAAGGTCTTCGACGTGAACCTTATCGAACTCTCACAAAACCCCGCAAGTTGGCTGAGTGGCACGGACGACGCTGACGGCATCGTAGTAAGCTGTCGTACGCGGTTGGCGAGGAATATCAACGCAGTGCCATTTGCACAAAAAGCTAGCGAACAAGATGAGCAGGAGGTCATCGAAAGAGTGCTGTCAGCCGCACGCAGAATTGGATCAATGCGTGACGCGGCTTTTTTCAAGATGGATGTCCTCGATGCGAGCGATCGCCGTCTTCTGGTTGAACGTCATCTCGTGAGCCCCTCGCTCGCTGACAGCAAGGGCCAACGAGGTGTGTTGTTCAACGCCGACGAATCGCTGAGCGTCATGATCAACGAGGAAGATCATCTGCGACTGCAGGCAATCCTCCCCGGAATGAGTTCGGAGAAGGCTTGGAGTTCGATAAACGCGCTCGATGATCAACTCGGCGCGGGACTCGATTTTGCTTATTCGGAAAAGTATGGATATTTGACGGCATGTCCGACGAACACGGGAACAGGCCTTCGAGTATCCGTTTTGATGCACTTGCCGGCCCTTGTACTTACAGAGGATATCGAACGTGTTTTGCGTGGTCTAACACAGATGTCGTTCACAGCTCGAGGTGTCTACGGGGAAGGAACAAACGCTGTTGGCAATCTGTTCCAGATCTCCAACCAAGGTACCTTGGGTCACAGAGAGGAGGATATCGTCGAAGGTCTCTCGGGCCTGGCGATAAAGCTTGTGGAGTACGAGCGAGAAGCACAAGAAACCCTCTATAGAGAAGCTCGCAATCAGGTGGAAGACAAGATCTGGCGGGCATTCGGGCTACTTTCGAACTCCCGTGTGTTGAGCAGCCAGGAATTCATGAATCTGCTTTCGGCTGTCCGCTTGGGCTATAGCTTGTCGATCGTGTCCGGCATCACCTCGGCATTCTTGAATCAGCTGATGATCATCACGCAGCCATCGCATCTGCAAGCCGAAGCCGGCCGGAAGTTAAAATCGGACGAACGCGACGTGATTCGGGCATCTCTCGTTCGCCAGCGGCTGAACGCATTTCAAGGTTGATGACGGGGGTCTATTCTTGACAGGAATGGCCACGTTTGGTACTTTCCAAAACCGAGCGGGAAGTGACGTTTGGTGTTATTTTTGTTGAGTTTAGTAGCATTTATAATCAAGGCGCTATATTGGTGATTAGGACGCTCCATTGTGTGTGGTCCGAGCGACTAGGGAGACTGGAATAATGAATAATATGTTTACCGATGGTGTGAAGCGCGTCATGCAGCTAGCGCGGGAGGAATCGGCGCGCTTGGGACACAATTATATCGGTACCGAGCACCTGCTTCTGGGGATCATAAAGGATGGTAAAGGGAAGGCGGTCACGATTCTGACCAATCTCGGACTGAATCTCGAGACCGTGAAAAGCAGCGTAGAGGATTACGTAGCTACTTCCGGTGGGACGATGACGATTGGCGAGGTGCCGTTCACTCCCCGCGCAAAACAGATCTTGGAAGTCGCGGCTAACGAAGCCAAGGAGATGAAAACCCAGTTTGTCGATGTCGAGCACCTGCTGCTAGCGTTGCTCAAGGACAAAGAAGGTGTTGCGGCGCAGATTCTCGCTGCTTTTGGCGTCGACTATAACGCTGCGAGTGAGGAGACCCTCGCTGTGTTGGAAGGCAAAACGACCGGACGTAAGGAGAAGGGTAAGAAGAGCAAGACGCCGTTTCTCGATCACTTCGGTCGCGACTTGACCCAGCTGGCCAGAGAAGGCAAGCTCGATCCCGTCATAGGCAGACTGAAAGAGATCGAACGGGTCACTCAAATTCTGAGCCGAAGAAAGAAAAATAATCCCATACTGATCGGTGATCCGGGTGTTGGCAAAACAGCCATCGTTGAAGGACTTGCTCAGAGAATAATCGAAAAGCGAGTACCTCAGATTTTGCTCGATCGAAGGCTGGTGACTCTGGACATGGGTGGTGTGGTTGCGGGCACCAAGTATCGTGGGCAGTTCGAGGAACGCATCAAAGCGGTGATGAACGAACTGCAACAGAACGCGGAAGTGATTATTTTCATTGACGAGCTGCATACGATCGTCGGAGCGGGCAGTGCTGAGGGTACTTTGGATGCTTCCAATATGTTCAAACCGGCGCTAGCGCGCGGCGAGTTGCAATGTATCGGGGCCACGACCCTCGACGAGTACCGCAAGTATATCGAAAAGGACGGCGCATTAGAGCGCAGATTCCAAACCATTATGGTGGATCCACCTTCCACCGAGGATACGATTAAGATCGTGCAGGGCTTGCGCAGTAGCTACGAAAATCATCACCATGTGGAGTTCAGCGATGATGTGATTGAATACTCCGTTCGTCAGGCCGATCGCTACATAAGCGATCGATATTTGCCCGATAAGGCGATCGACGTTATCGACGAAACAGGCTCACGGGTTCACCTTGCACGTCTCAGTCCGCCGGAAGAGATTGGCAAGCTGGAAGGGCAGATCCAGGAAATCAACGTTCGCAAAAACGAATCGGTAGAGAAACAAGACTTCGAAGAAGCTGCTCGCCTCCGCGACGAGGCCTTCGGTCTGGGCGAAAAGCTGCAGCAGAAACGGCAAGCTTGGGAGGAGGAAGTGCGCGATGAGATAGTCCAGGTAAGTGAGGACGACATCGCCGAAGTGATATCCAGCATGACGGGGATTCCGATTGTGCGGCTGGCGAAAAGCGAAAGCGAGCGACTACTGAGCATGGAAAACGAACTCAAAAAAGTCGTGATCAGCCAAGATCAAGCCATCGCATCGATCTCTAAAGCCATTCGCCGCAGCAGGGCTGGATTGCAGGATCCAAAACGGCCCATCGGATCATTCATTTTTTTGGGACCTACTGGTGTGGGAAAGACCTATCTGGCAGCGAAATTGGCCGAGTTTCTGTTCGACAATGAAGAAGCGCTGGTGACCGTCGACATGTCGGAGTACATGGAAAAGTTCGCGATATCGAGGTTAATTGGCGCTCCTCCTGGTTACGTTGGATTTGACGAAGGCGGCCAACTAACCGAAAAGGTGAGACGCCGTCCGTACTCGGTGGTGCTTCTTGACGAAATCGAGAAAGCCCACCCTGATGTTTTCAACATTCTTCTCCAGATACTCGATGAAGGGCGATTGACCGACAGTACCGGACGCAAAGTAGATTTCCGCAATACCGTGCTGATCATGACTTCCAACGTCGGTACGCGTGAGGTCGGTACGGGCGGGGTTCTGGGTTTTCAGAAAGCGGACGGCGAAGCCATGCAGGAGTTGATGCAATCCAAAATCAACGACGAAATGAAGAAGGCTTTCAATCCAGAATTCATCAACAGGGTTGACGATGCGATCATTTTCAGGGCCCTTACTAGGGACGACATTACCAAGATAATCGACGTCGAGTTGGCCAAGTTCAAGGAGCGACTCTCGTTGCGGGATATCAAGGTCCGTATAACCCCCGGGGCGAAAAGCCTGCTTGCCGAAAAAGGTTTCGACCAGACGTTCGGAGCAAGACACCTTAAGCGGACCTTGCAGAAATTCTTGGAGGACACCCTAGCCGAAGAAATATTGCAGGGAAAATTCGGTGAAGGCAGCTACATTCGGGTGACCAAAAAAGGGGATGAGCTCGTTTTCACGGATGAGCGGGAGAGAAGTGAGCAGAGCGAAATGAAAAAGAAGGAAACCGCAGGGTAGTCTCTTCCGTCTAAGTAATACGAATCTTTAAGAGTAATGCCTAAACAGCCGCTTTGCAGCACGTAAAGCGGCTGTTTGAATGGAAGCTCCCGGACTACAAGAAGTAGATCATGAAAATGACCAACAAGCTGCTGAGCGCGGTCCTTTTGGGCTTGCTTCTCGTGACTCAAAGTCGTGCACAAAAGGTCGTAGAGGTTGAGGTGCATGGGGAACTGAACAAGGTCGCCGAGTCGCTCATTAGGTCGACTATTGGCTTGGCTGCGGGGGTCGAGCTTTCTCAAGAGAACGTTCAAGCTGCTGTGCGCGATCTACAAGGTTTGAACGTGTTCGAAGACATCCAGATCTGGGGAGAACGAGTAACAGGCGGCATCAAGGTGATCGTTGTCGTCGAGGAATACCCCACTCTTGAAGGGATTCGTTTCAAGGGCAACAAGCATGTCAAAGACAAAGACATGAAGGAAAGCTTGGCCTTCGTTGCCGGCCAGGTGATTGCTCCAAAAGATATTGCCCGCGGGACGCAGAAGATCGTCGACCTCTGCCAAGACAAGGGATACCTCCGTGCCGAGGTCGTAGGTCAATTGTTCGACGCTGAGGACGAGGGCAAGGTTTACCTGCAATACACCATCGATGAGGGTGAAAAGGTAAAGATCAAGCGAATACGCATTTTAAACGCCGATGCCATCTCCGAAGGTAAGGTCAAGAAGCAGATAGAAACCAAGGAGAAAAGGTGGTGGCGGAAGGGTGAGTACAAGGCTGATACCTACCGAGACGACAAAGACAAGATCTTGGCCTTCTACAAGAGCAAGGGGTATTACCAGGCTGAGATCGTGAGAGATAGCGTCTATTACGACGGGTCCAGAAAGAACCTGTTTATAGATATCGAAGTGGAAGAAGGTCAAAAGTACCGAATGGGAGAATTGGCGTGGGACGGAAATGTACTATTCGGCAACGAGGTTTTGGCCGCAAAACTCCCGATGGAGGAAGGTGACGTTTACAAGTTTAGTGGGCCTGAGCTGAGCTACCTAGTGCGTACTGCATATCTTGACAAGGGGTACCTGGATACCGAGGTGATCCCGCAAGAAACTCTGCGCGGCGACTCGGTGGATGTGGTTTTCAAGGTTTTTGAAGGCGAACCTTGGAAAATCCGGCGAATCAACATCAAAGGGAATACAAAGACGCGAGAAAAAGTAATTCGCAGGGAATTGGAGTTACGTCCCGGCGATATCTACCAACAAGATCTGGTCCAGGAGAGCCAACGCCGCGTCTACATGTTGAACTTTTTCAAGGATGTTCAAATAGAACCAGAGTTTGGTTCCACCGATTCCGATAGATTGGTGGACTTAAACTTCCAGGTCGAGGAGCAACCGACAGGTCAGGCGTCGATGGGAGCTGGCTACAGTCAGCGCGACAAGCTGGTTGGGCAAATTGGTCTACGGATTCCAAATTTCCGCGGTATGGGTCAGAATCTGGACTTCAGCTGGGAGTTTGGTACTCGAAGGAAGCAGTTCTTGATCGGGTTCACCGAGCCGTGGTTGCTAGATACCCCAACAAGTCTTTCCGTTCGGGCATTTATATTGAACCAGCAGTACTTCAATCTTTACGATAGACAGTCGAAGTCTTTGAGCGTGCGTATAGGCCGCCGGTTGGAACGGCTCTCCTATTCGAGTTTGTCAATCGGATACAGGTTGCAGACGGACAGCTACAACGATTTCAGCGACAGTATCAGTGAAAGTATGGTCGCAAGCGGTCGTTACGAAACCAGACGGACCAGCAGTTTCGAACTTACCTATCAACGAGATACACGCGACTTGGCGCAGTTTCCAACCAGTGGAACACTCTTCAGTTTTCGACCTGAGATTGCGAGTTCGTTCGCGGGAGGTGAAGTCGATTTTCACAGTCATGAGATTCGATTCAACTACTACAGGCCAAGTTGGTGGAAGTTTATCCTGAGCATCGAGACGAAGATGTCCATCATTGACGGCTTCACCGATTGGGACGACGATCACCTCTCGTTCTTCGACTTGTTCACACCGGGCGGGATAGACTGGTGGGATGGCGTTGTCCGCGGCTATCCAGACCGTTCCTTGGGTCCCCGTTCCGGCGGAATCCCCCTAGGCGGGCGATCCATGATGATCCTGAATCTGGAATACCGTTTCCCTGTTGCTCAAAATCAGGTGTTTGGCCTGCTCTTTGCCGACGCAGGCAATGCGTGGAGTGACATCGAGGGCATGAGTCCGCTGGATCTGCGGCGGTCCGCTGGTTTTGGCTTTCGCATCATGACTCCCATGCTCGGAATGATCGGCTTTGATTTCGGATACGGTTTTGACCGGCGAAAGGTCGACAATAACCCCGCTGGGTGGAATACTCATTTTCAGTTCGGTCCACAGTTCTTCTAAGCGTCACGTTTGCCAAAACACCGCAAAATTCAGCCTCGTTTCGAGCGGTGACCACCAACAACGCAACTACCTCAATGCGCTCTTCGGCGCATGCCTACATCTCATTTCCATGATCGAGAGAAAGCTACCATGAGACGATTTCAAGTTTGTGTGGCGTTGCTTGCCCTTTGGGCACTACCAGCGGCAGGATATGGAGCAATGAAGTTGGGTTATATCGACTCCGACATCGTCAAGGACAGATTGCCGGAGTTTCGCGAGGCGCAGCGCAAGCTAGACCAACTCCGTCAGGAATACGAACGAGAGGCAGGGGATCGACAGGGAAAACTGTTGAAGTTACAGGAAGATTTCAGGAAACAAGAGTTGCTGATGAGCGAAGCTCGACGACAGGAACTGCAGGAAGAGTTCGATGCCAAAATCCAGCAACTACAGAGCTTCAACGTCCAGAAGTTCGGGCCGGAGGGCGAGCTTGTTCGAAAGAACGTAGAACTGTCCGGCCCGATCTACAAACAGGTCAACGAAGCGCTGCAAGCAATCGGTCGCGAAGAAGGGTACGATTTTATCTTTGACGTAGCCGGCAACAGCTCTATCGTTTTTGTGGATGAGGAGAAATACAACCTCACCGAAGACGTGCTGAAGTGGCTGGAAGAGGAACGAGACAACCGGGGAAAGGGTCGTTGACGTTTCCCAACACGTTGTCCGATTCCATTCAATAGGTTGTCGCAAGTCGATTTTTCCAGCCCCTAACGTTGTGTGCCTATTTTAACAGCGTCATTTTGCGGACTTGCGAGAAGCTTCCTGCCTCTATCCGGTAAAAATAAAGTCCGCTGGCCACAGCTCTTCTGGCGTCATCACGACCGTCCCAATTGATCCGATAATAACCTGGAACCTGACTACTTCCAGACACCAAAGTCCGAATCCGCTGTCCGAGGACATCGTACACATAGAGCCGTACCGGCGCGCTGATCGGAAGGGCGTATTCGATCGTAGTGGACGGGTTGAAGGGATTGGGAAAGTTTGCTTCAAGCGCGAATGTTCTGGGCACAACTGTCGTAGAAGCCTGGTTCGAGACTTTTCTGCTATTACCTTCGTTTCGCAGGTAAGTCTCTGTCACGGTCACTAACGCACCTCTATGCGCAATCAGACGGAAGTGCAATTCTGCCAACGTTCCATGGCCGGAAACCGCTGTTCCCGAAGTTAGGGCATTGCCAACGACCACAAGTCCACGATCGCGATAAAGAACCGTGAAGAGTTCCGCTTGCGATCCGTTCATTTCGAGGAAATGACCGGGCCCTTCGCTTGCTTTCAGAAATTCCATCTTGGTAGGATTGTACTCTACCACCAAGCCAAAGGCGTGGACTTGCTCGGCGTTGTCAATGCGTACCCGAACCACGGCTGTACGACCGGAGCTGGATCCTTGTCCCACTGCCGACAGTGACACCCGTGCTTCGGTGTCTTCGTGAGCGTTTAATGCCCATGATTTTCTGGGAGCTGTAGATCCGAAATTGTCAATAAAAACGAAGAAGTCGTCAAAGGTGATGCTACCGGAGTTATCTAGGTCGAACTGGGCGTCCCAGCTAGGACTCGAAGTTGTCTCCCCAAAGCGGTCGATAAAAAGGAAGAAATCGTCGAAGGTAACCGCGTTGTCGCCATTGAAGTCGCCAGGTAACGTCACCGGCGCTTCCGCCGTGAACTCGTCTGCATTTGAAAACTCGCTGATGAGTTCCCCTTCCTCCGCACGGACACGCCAGTAATAGGTAGTGCCTTCTTCGAGGTCCCGGTCGATCATCCATGCCGTAAAGCCAGCACTCTGATCTCCGCTACCTTCCTCTAATCCAGAAGTAGATGCCGTTACGGTGCTGAAATCGAACTGGTTTGATACCTGTAGCGTGTAGGTAACGGTTGCACCTTCGTTTACAGGGATAGCATTGTCGAACACCAAAACCGGACGTAGGTAGTTGTCGCCGTTTCGCGACAGCTGCGTCGGTGTAGATGGAGCGCCTTGCGCTGTCGGTGTCAACGTCAAGGTTGTACTGGGGTTGCTCTGATTCGGGGTGCTAGCGCGGTCGATGGCGGTGAGCTGGTAGTCGTACGAGGTGCCATTAACTAGGCCAAGATCCGTATAGCTAGTTGCCACAACCCGGCTGGCAATTTCTACGAAATCGTCGTCAGCCGTACGGCGGAATAAGTTGTAACCGGCAAGATCGGCTTCTGAGTTGGCGTCCCAAGTCAGAATTATCTGCGACGAGCCGGCCGTTCCCGCGACATTGGTTGGGGTTTTTGGAGCCTCAGTGTCGGCGCTCGACAAGGTCTTGAAACCGGCGGTGATAGTGGTGTCCGCCTGATTGCTGGAGCGGTCCACCGAACCAATCTTGTAGAAATAGGTTGTACCCGGAATGAGATTGGTGAGGGAGATCTCGTGCTCAGTGACATCTTTGGTATCACCGACATTAACATCCAGCAAGTTCAAGTCGGTGCCGAACTCCACGAAGCTGTCACTGAGTTCATTCGTAGACCAGGTCACAATCGCCAAGGAATCTGCTGGGGTTGCGACGATGCTCGAAATGACCGGTGCTGTCAGATCCTGCTCTGCGTCGGTTTCGAAGCTCAGAATCGCGCTATTGGTTGGGCCATTACTACTTAGATCCGTGGACGAGACCGTGTAGAAGTAGGTGGTTTCTGCTGTGAGATTCGTTAACGTGATGCTGTGCTGGTCGTCAGTGCTAGACATTGTGCGTACGAAACCAAGCTCTTGAGTGGTACCGAATTTCACCTCGCCGGTTGCCTCTTCATCGGTGGTCCATTGAATTGTCGCACTGACGTCATTCTTGTAGACCACCTCTGGCGCTACCGTGATCTCTGGAGCGACGATATCCAAGTCAGGATTTGTGGTGAATACCGCCTGTGCACTTTGAGTTGCTCCGTTGCCGCTTGCGTCAGTGGATCCCACCATGTAACTGTAGGTGGTTCCTGGCGACAAGTTACTCAGTGTCAGTTTGTGGCTCACCTCGTTGTCGCCCGAGGTCTCCTCGTCATCTAGGCTTTCGATGCCGAACTGAATTTCGCTATTTGCGGGTTCATCTGTTGTCCACTCGATAACTGCCGAATCATGCGTCTTGGCTGAAACGGTAGGGCCTGACAAAATCACCGGGAATTGGGTATCTGCTTCATTGTTGGTTATAAAGTTGCCAGACCCGCCGGGCGGTTGCTGAATCTTGGCAATCTTGGACGATACTACGGCGGATTTGCTTGGATCGAATTCCGAGGTTCGTCCGTTAGCGCCCGTCGAAAGGATGCGGTAACCGTAGGAAGTGTTACGTTCGAGCCCGGTAATCGTCACTACGTGCCTATGACTTAGGCGCGGTCGGCCATCTGGACCCGTGTCGTTGCGTTCATTTTCGTCAGCGGTGTTGAAGGTGGGGGTACTGCCTCCTATCGTTCCAAATACCACGGTACCGAACGATTCTACATCGGTTGCCCAACGGATGACGGCGACCTTGTCGCGCGCTAAGACTTGGGGCCCCTCGGTGACTTCAGGTGCCAGGGTATCGCCGTCGGCGGAGGTGGTAAACCTAAGGTCACGGCTCCATCTTCGGTTGCCGCTTGGATCCGTAGTAATAGTATCGTTCTGCGAATATGCCGTCGCTTTGAATGAGTACGCGGTTTCGGGATCCAGTGGGGAAAGGGTCAAAGTCTGCAGTTTCGAGGCTTCGGTTGAAGAGATGCTGTCTGTGTAGGTAGGGTTTGATTCGGAATCAATTTGCCCATAGTGGATCGTCAGGTTGGCGATTCTGCTCAGCGCGGTAGTGACAACCACAGACTCCGACCCGATGATGCGAAAAGGCGGCCGAAGGAAGACGAGGGGAAGTAGCGCTCGCTTGGTACGAAATGTACTGGTGAGCGTGGCGGTCTTATCCGCATCACCCAAGGTTGTTTCTTCTACTAAGGTGGAACTAATAGTAAGCGTATATTCTGTACCAGACTGCAGAGTCCCATCCTCTATTAAAACGAGATGAGCCTGCGTTCCGGCGGTATCGGCTCTACCGCTGGCGACTACCTCACCGTCGAGACCGACACTGTATTGTGTGTCCGAAGATCTATTGGTGAACCACCGCATGAAGGCGCCGGTGGTACTGGCTTGAATGTCGAATCCATCGATCACGTTTGGCCTGAGATCACGAGCAACGCGGGTTGAAAACCGGCCTGTTCCCAACGGGGTGGGGCGGAATTCGAGGTCGTATGACCGCGCAGCATATTCGTAAGTGGTGCCGGATTGCAGGTTGGAAAGCAAAACCAGATGTCTTCTAGTTTTTAGCACCTCACTGACGTGGCGCAGAGTGTTTGTGAAACTGGCGGAAAGGCGCGGCCCACCTAGGGCGTCTTGAATCTCACTATCCGAGGCTTCGGTCGGGTCTATGTGTTTCGAAAACAGGGTTAGCAGTGCCGCCAACACCTCTTTGGAGGCCTGATCTGACACGGGATTATGAGCTGTTAGCCAGACTTGCTCTCCTACGGGTCGGTATTTTACAGTGTCGTTGATGCCCGGGAACCGCGTTTCCCACTTTATCGCGGCGTCCTGAAAGCCACGTTTCACCTGCAAGTCAATGATCTGGTTCGCGAAATTCGAACGGACCCTCGTTCCAAATCGACCGAGGGAAAATTTCTTGATATCGACGTCTGAAGCAGATAATCCCACCCGCACCCTAGTGACCGAAACGAAGCTCCCATCGTCAGGAACACTGCCGATGATTTCGTAGTTGACAACGAACATTTGTTTTGGGTCTGCACCTGCCTTCGTCCCTGTCCCCCCCAATCTCGCGCCAGAAACGGAAACAGAGGCGAGGCCGTCCTCTCGAATCACCGGTTCCGGCACTCCACCGATGGGAAGTACAACTGCGCCTCGGACGAGGTTCCCTCCGACGAATGTGAAGTTGCCGAAGACGGCGGGATCGTAGACAATCTCAACTTTGATCTGTTTGACGCTGTCCACATTGGCCGCCCAGATCAACATCGTTCTGGCCACCGGAAGCTCGGCATCAGGGGCGGGGCCACGCACGTTGGTTGGGGTTACCGTCGCTACAAAATTTTTGTTGGTGCCGCCCACAGCGGGCTCCGGGATAAACACGCAAATACCAATCCCTACAGCTGCAAATAGTATTGTGATTCTAGCTAACATCCCTATTCTCCAAAATGCTATAAATTGATGTTTAATTGTAGCTTGAGTTTCTTAGAGAGAATACCTATTTGGTATTAGAAGAACGAATCGACAAACACCGGATCTCTAATTTTCAAATCACCAACACTGTGATGTGCATCATGCTTGCCTTGGTTTTTGCGGGAGCATATTATTGGACAGAGAAGTTATAAAAAATGATGCAAGTTAGGAAGCCGACGTAACGTCTAAACAGCTCCATTATTGGGGCTGTTTTTTTTGTTCCCGCGAGCTCTCCGGAGGTAAATGCGTAAAATTTCACATGTAATTGAAGCCCAACAATTTGACCGTCCCTTGATGGAGGAAATCTTCGCTGTTGCTCGCGAAATGGAACAGGTTGTGCAGCACTACGGCTCGAACATCTTAAATCGTCGAGTAATGGCCACTTTGTTCTATGAACCGAGCACGCGAACGCGGTTGTCGTTCGAATCCGCCATGATCCGTTTGGGCGGCCAGGTCGTTACTACCGAAAGCGCTCAGGAGTTTTCGTCGGCTGCAAAGGGAGAAACTCTAGAAGACACGGTGAGGATTGTTTCCGGGTATTCAGATGTCATTGTCGTACGACACTTCGAGAGTGGTGCGAGCAAGAGGGCCGCAGTGGTATCCGACATTCCCGTTATCAATGCTGGCGACGGAGCTGGGCAACATCCCACGCAGGCGCTACTCGACATGTATACGATTGACCGAGAAATAGGGAGAATCGACGGCCTGTCCATTGCCATGGTGGGAGATCTAGCCAACGGTCGAACGGTAAGGTCACTCTGTTATCTGCTGACAAAGTATGACTTGGAGAAGATCTTCTTTGTTGCTCCCGAGGTGGTCAGCATGAAGGATGACATCAAGGAATACCTTGACCGCTACAAAGTTCCCTTCGAAGAAAAAGAAGATCTTCATGAGGTCGCCACAAAGGTGGACGTGATTTACCAAACGCGCATCCAACGGGAGAGGTTTGGAGATCGTGCACATGAATATGAACGAGCTCGAGGTCGATACATAGTGGACCAAGAACTCATGACACACCTTAGGCAAGACGCGGTGGTCATGCATCCGCTGCCACGGGTCGACGAGATATCACCTGCAATCGACACAGATCCTCGCGCCGCCTACTTCCGCCAAGCTCACAACGGACTATACCTGCGCATGGCTTTGTTGCGCATGATTCTCGGTGAGTCAGGTTGACCTTGCGTAACGAACGAGATATATTACAACTCCGCCACCGAAAATTTTTCACCAAAGAGAAGCTATGCCGTCAAGCAAAGGAAGACAGAGGGGAAAGGAATTGCGTCGTCGCCGTCACCGGCGCGAGAAACGTCTGAAGCTTCGCGTCAAGGAAGCCAAACTCGCTCCCAAGAAGAAACGCTAAGACGCGCGAGCCAAAACGACCACCTGTAATTTGACGAAGAGCTGGCAGCGTAAACTGCCCGCTCTTTTTTTGTCCTATCGCGGACGTCCTCATATGTCGAGCCACCGCAAGCAACAAACGGCACTGATTCTTCTAGTGCTTCTCGGGCTGGCGGTTCGGATATGGGGTATCGGTTTTGGCCTGCCCAATACCAACTGCCGTCCCGATGAATCGACCCTTGTTTACAAAGCGTTGGCTATAGGGGGCGGCGATCTCAATCCGCATTTTTTCAATTATCCCACTTTTCACTTCTATCTCCTAGCGCTTTTTTTCGGCAGCTACTACCTGATCGGAAACGTGATAGGTGCATTCGCGGGATCCGACGGATTCCTTCGTTTTTTTCTTTACGATCCGTCACCTCTGTTTTTGTTGGGCCGAACATTAACTGCTCTATTCGGCGCCCTATCCATAATCCCTACGTATCTCATCGGGCGTCAACTGGGCGGACCCAAGACTGGTATCCTGGCAGCTTTTTTCCTTTCTATAGCGTTTTTGCACACCCGCGATTCTCATTTCTCGACCGTTGATGTGCCAGCAACGTTGCTTTTGGTATTCGGGGCCTTTTTTGCCCTCAACTACGTGAGGACGGCATTGTTTCGGGATCTTGCGATCTCTGCGATGTTCATCGGTTTTTCAGCCTCAACCAAATACAATATGATTTTGGCTGGCGCCCCAATTTTGTTGGTTGCATTCCTCTCAAGTTCATCCTCACATCGCCAGTGGAAACGAGCCGGATGGGCAGCATTGATCTTGATGTTGTCAGTGGTGGCCACGTCCCCGTATCTACTTCTGGACTTCGAGACTGCCTGGCGCGACATAGTTTTCGAGAAACACCATTTTTCCTCTGGTCATTTGGTAGGAGTTGAACTCGAGCCCGGATGGGTATATCACGCGGCAACCACACTGCCCGTAGCATTGGGTTGGCCCCTCTATGCCACTGCCCTATTCGGTTGCGGTTGGCAATTGGTTCGCGGACGGGTCGAAGATCGTGCTTTGATTTGCGGGGTATTGAGTTATTTCATGATCGCAGGAAGCGGCAAGACCGTTTTTATGCGCTACATGTTACCGCTGGTGCCTTTTTTCTGCGTCGGAGCTGCACGGATTCTTGGCTTATGTAGCGAACGCTTGAGATGGCCATGGATTTGCCTGCTGGCAGCACTTATGGCAGGCCCAACGGCCTACTCGACTTGGCAGCACAATCAACTTCTTCAAAAATTAGATACTCGTCTTGCCGCCGCCACATGGATTGAAAGCAATGTGCCCAGCAATTCCAAAATTGCAATGGTTGGCAGCGAGTATGGGTTCCCGGCGGTTCGTAGAAGTGATACTTGGTTACAGGAACGCATTGTTGACCTGCAGTCAGCTAATATTCCATCTCGCCGGTTACAATTCTTGCGCAAGAGCGGGTCGGCAAAGGTTGAGCCTATCTATTACGTGGTAGAAGTAAGCTCGGGGCACTCGGATAATCTCAGATCGGCTCACAAAAAATTTGATCTGAATCGTTTGCGCGCCGAAGGGGTCGATTGGATCCTCTTACAAGATTACCCACTGGCCTATTCCAAAACCGACTCCTCAATACTTGCCGATTTGCCGTTGCAAGCGACTAGTGTGGCATTGTTTGATCCAATTGCCAAAGGCGAAATCATACCGAAATTTGATCCGCTAGATGCGTATTACGTTCCTGTTTCCGGATTTTCGGCTATCAAACAACCCGGCCCTAAGCTTGAGATCTGGCGTCTGAACCGTTGATGAGTATGCGGGATGGGCGCTATTTTTCGACCCGCTCGTCATTTGATTATTTGAACGTATACTCATTCTGGCCGATTCTTTCGCATATGCTCAAGATACCCTTCGTACTATTGACGATCCTAATTGCTTCATCACACTGTGAAGGGCAAGGAGCAGGTCCTGGCATATTCGCGTTGCGGACTATGCTCACGGATAAGAACCCCGAGATTCGGATCAAAGCAGCGGAGGGGTTAGGGCGCGTCGGAGGAAGACAGAGCGTAACCATCCTGCGGCAAGGATTGAGCGACAAAAATTTGGGGGTGCGAGTTGCCGTGGTTGAAGCGCTGGGTTTCATCGGCGGCCGTTTGGCAATGACCGTGCTCTCCGAAGCCCTCAAAGACAGAAGCACCGAGGTGAGGTTGCGCTCGGTGGAAGCTCTCAAAGATGCCGGTACGATCAACAGCATTCCGATCATACAGAAGGCGTTCGGGGATAAAGAAGAATCTGTACGTCTTAATGCTGCTTTGATGCTACGGAAGATCGGCAATCGTCGGGCGGTGCCCGTGCTAGGCAAGGCTGCTTTGAACGACAACAGTGCCGCAGTGCGGGCGGCGGCGGCAGAATACTTGGGAAAGATCGGCGTCAAGGACAAAAGAACTGTCGGTATCCTCGCCAAAGCTCTGGAGGACAAAGTTCCCACCGTCCGAATCCGAGCCATCGAGTCACTCGGCTTCTTGCAACTCCGAGAGGCAATTCCAATACTAGAAATTGCTTTGGGAGACCGCGATTCAGGAGTGCGCCTCCGTGCCACCGAAGTCATGGGACACGTGCTGGCGAAGGATTTCGAATAGTCTGCTTCCATCTTGTGACGTGGGCGCGCACTTCTGCCCCCTCCCGTTGATCACTTAAGCTGTTTTTTTATTAATACTTAGGTCGCCATTGACAGATGTAGTTTGAGGGCCTATATTTCTCAATTGCGCTCGCTGTAAGCCAGTCCTGAGCGCCCGTTCTTTGAAAATCAAATAACGTACACAAAGTCCCTGTTTTTTCTTGAGTTTATCAATTGTTAATTTGACAAATTCTTCTTACATGGAGAGTTTGATCCTGGCTCAGAACTAACGCTTGTGGCGTGTCTTAGTCATGCAAGTCGAACGAGAAAGCCTTCTTCGGAAGGTGAGTAGAGTGGCGAACGGGTGAGTAACGCGTGGGTAACCTGCCTCTCAGTTGGGGATAACACTTCTAACGAGGTGCTAATACCGAATAATTAGCCGTCACTATGTGGCGGCTTTAAAGGTAGCCTCTTCTTGAAAGCTGCCGCTGGGAGATGGGCCCGCGTCCTATTAGCTTGTTGGTGGGGTAATGGCCTACCAAGGCGACGATGGGTAGCCGGCCTGAGAGGGTGAACGGCCACACTGGAACTGAGACAAGGTCCAGTCCCCTACGGGGGCCAGCAGTCTAGAAATTTGCACAATCGACGAAAGTCGGATGCAGCGACGCCACGTGGAGGATGAAGCCCTTCGGGGCGTAAACTCCTGTCAGGAGGGAAGAAGGCGCGGGCGCTAATAACGGCCGTTGCTTGACGGTACCTTCAGAGGAAGCTCCGGCTAACTACGTGCCAGCAGCCGCGGTAATACGTAGGGAGCGAGCGTTGTTCGGATTTACTGGGCGTAAAGAGCACGTAGGCGGGTACGCAAGTCGGTTGTGAAATCCTCTGGCTCAACCAGAGAACGGCAGCCGAAACTGCATACCTTGAGTCCAGCAGAGGGAATCGGAATCGAGAGTGTAGCGGTGAAATGCGTAGATATTCTCGAGAACACCGGTGGCGAAGGCGGATTCCTGGGCTGGCACTGACGCTGAGGTGCGAAAGTGTGGGGAGCGAACAGGATTAGATACCCTGGTAGTCCACACCGTAAACGATGGGTACTAGGTGTTGGAGGATATTGACCCCTTCAGTGCCGGAGCTAACGCATTAAGTACCCCGCCTGGGGAGTACGGTCGCAAGG
>CAYNZV010000045.1:0-31709 GCA_964401715.1 uncultured Gemmatimonadaceae bacterium
TACCGTAGGTAGCCTCCGTCAAGTGGAGTGGCAACGCGTAAGTCCCAATTTCCTGGTGGTCTTCCCAACCGGAGTTCTTGAAGAAGCGCCGCAATTTTTGGTCGTGGTCACGCGGTCTGAATCGGACAAAGTAGGTGGTGCCCTCCAGCAAGAGTTGGCTCTGCGCTATCCGAACGTTTCGGTTATCGACTTGGACTTGATATTGACCACCGCCAATTTACTGCTGGAAAAAGTATCCTTGGTGATTCGATTTGTGGCCTCGTTCAGCTTAGCTACAGGGATTCTGGTGCTGATTGCCGTCTTGAGCAACAGCCGCTATCAGCGTTTGAGGGAGTGTGTGTTGCTAAAAATTTTGGGAGCAACACGGTCGCAGATTTGGCGTATCATGCTGCTGGAATACCTGTTCTTGGGAGCCTTCGCGGCAGCTACGGGCATAGCTCTCGCGCTGGTGGCTAACTTGGGTTTGACTCACTTTGCCTTCAAGGTGGCTTACGCCCCGGCGATCACCCCGGTGGTAGTGGCGCTGGGGTCGGTTATGGCCCTAACAGCTTTGTTCGGCATCGGTATGAACCGAGCAGCGCTGGATTGCCCTCCTCTGGAGGCACTGCGCGCCGAGGGTTAGTCCTCGAAGCCATCCCGTTCCTGGGTGAGCATGCCGACCAGCTTTGGCCCGAGCACGGACCAGACGTTTTCGGCGAGGCGGTGGTGTCCTGCCGAATTGGGGTGGATGCCGTCCGCTTGGTTCATCTCTGAGACGCCACCGACACCCTCGAGGAGAAATGGAATCAAGGATATCGAATTCTGGATTGCTAGTTCTGGGAAGATCGAGCGGAAAGCTGCGGTGTAACCAGCGCCGAGATTAGGGGGGAGCTGCATTCCGGCAATAAAGATCTGAATCTGCGGATGTAGGGCACGGGCGCGATCGATTATTCCCTGAAGATTGATCCGGGTGTCGTTCAGAGCCAGTCCGCGCAACCCGTCGTTGGCACCTAGCTCGATTACTAGAACATCTGCGCGCTGTTTGAGCACCCAACCCACACGCCGCAAACCTCCGGCACTGGTTTCGCCGCTCAGACCGGCGTTGATCACGACGAAAGGTAGCTTGGCCGCCACGATTCGGCCCTGTATCAAAGCGGGGAAGGCCTCGTTCGGGGGGACTCCCAGACCGGCGGTGATGCTGTCACCAAAAAAAACTATTTTTCTGGTGCTGTTGGACTGCGATTGAGCGTTTTTGCCATCGGGGTTTGAGGCCGCTAACGTCCCAGTGCCTACCGATAGGACAAGAGCAATAAACATCCACACGGGTACCTTGTTTTTACACATTTGCACCTATATTATATGACGCCTTTCGCTTTTGGGGATCGACAAGCCCCTCCAACAGGAACTTTGAGACATATGGCAAAGAAAAAAGGTTTGCTCGTTGCGCCTGCGTTTCCGGCCGACTCCTTCTGGAGCTTCAAACACGTAATAAACTACATCGGCCGCAAAACCGCCTTCCCCCCGTTTGGATTGATCACTTTCGCCGCACAAATGCCCCAAGAGGACTGGGATTTCGAGCTTTGCGACCTCAATGTGCGTATCCCCAACGCTGGGGATATGTGTCGGCGAATCCAGGCAGCTGATGCGGTGTTTGTAAGCGCTATGAGCATTCAGCGGGACTCACTCGTCGAACTTCTAGACGGACCCGCTCGGGGAACCGATACCCCATGGGTCCTCGGCGGTCCTATGGCCTCCACCTACCGCGACACGATTTTGGAACCCAAGACCGACCGGGACCGCATCCTTTTTGATGGCCTCGATTACTTGGTTTGGGGAGAATCACACCTGTGGATAGAAGGCATCTGCGAGGCGCTTGAAAACAACCCGAGGCACAGTACGGAGCAACCGTTTCTGTTTATTCCCGAGCGTGTCAAGAACGAACCCGATGGCTCGCGCAAGTATCTTCAGGACAAAGAGATCTTCAAGCCGCTAGAAAACATCCCGGTGCCTCGTTGGGACTTGGTAAACCCCGATCACTACCGCGCGCTCATGCTGCAGAGCACCGCCGGCTGCAGATTTCGCTGCAACTTCTGCGACATTGTGCAGTTCAACGGCGGTTTCGCCCGCGCCAAAGATCGAAACGCAGTGCAGACCGAACTGCAGGCGATCTACGATACCGGCTACAGAGGCGGTGTGTTTACCGTTGACGATAACTTCGTCTCCGACGCCAAGGAGATGGAGCACATCCTCGACGGCATGATCGATTTTCAGCGCCGCAACAATTATCCGTTCCACCTGTTCACTCAAGCTAGTGTCGACCTCGGCAAAGAGTCCTTGGAGTATCTCATACCGCTAATGAAACAAGCGGGTTTCACCGCCGTTTTTCTTGGCATCGAGAGTCCGGATCAAGACGCCTTGAAGGCGATGAACAAGATCCAGAACGTGAAGACCGATCCGAAAGACACCGTGAGCAAACTACAACAGCACGGGATCGAAGTTTACGCTGGTTTCATCTACGGAGCCGACACCGATACGCGACAGACGGCGGACATGATCGTCGACTTCGTTAGAGGTAACGGAATTTTCTCCTCTATGACCGGAAAACTAACTCCTTTGCCACACACCCCGCTGTATGTCGACCTAAAAAAGCAGGGCCGCTTGGTAGAGGATGGTGAGGCGGGGAACAATGTGGACGATCAGCTGCAGTACAAGCCTATCATGAGCGTCGAGCACCTGCACGATGGGTTCAGCCACATACTCAGCTCGTTGTTCGGACGTCAGGAGGTGTATCGTCGGGCACGCACGGTCCTGGAACGGCTCCAATGGCACATTTTCATCGAGCGGCACATGGGATTCAAGGAAAAAATGGGTGCAGTGCGCTCGTTCTTCAGTCAGGGATTGCGCGGTCGCGACGGTGCTCCCGACTCCGATTATTTTCGTTTCATCAAGGATGCCTTTCAATTCGACCGCAAGTTCGCTCGTCAATCTCGCCGCGAAGCTAAACACCTTCACGAGTTCTGGAACGAATTGTCCGTGACTGCCAAGGATCGCATCGAGCTGGACGCCAACAGTGCTCGGCAGTTCTCGAAAATGCTGGAGTACGCCCAAGAGTCGCTGGTGCGCTACGATACCGACAAGAAACTTGACGAGATTCGACGGTTCGTGAATGGTGTCGGTGAGTCCCTGCGCCATGGCGATATCGTGCTGGAGCATGCCCAATCCGTGTTTCAGGCGGCTATCCAGTACCTCGACGCCCGTCGCAACCTCTTTCAATTCCCTGGCCCACACCTGGTCAAAGCCTTCGAGCTAGCAATCATGGGATCCCATTACCGCATTGTTGCTGATACCGTCTTGAAAAGTGGTGACGCAGAATATATCACTATGCCCTCGTAGCCCACGACGTGGTAACCGGGTCCCGCCTCGGGGCCTCTGCAGAAATACGCACTACCCCCCATTATCGGAGAGCCACACAAATGAAGCTCGCAGAAAGGATTGACCGTCTTGGTACGGAGACGGCGTTCCTCGTCTCCGCCGAAGCTACAGCGCACAGCGCAAAGGGGAATAAGGTCTATCCCTTCCATCTAGGTGACATTAACATTCGTACTGCCGACAACATTATCGAGGCCACCCACAGGGCCATGCTGGACGCCAAGACCGGATACTGCCCCAACGGCGGGATTGCGCCGTTGCGCGAGGCCTTGGCGGAGCACATCAACGCCACTCGCGGTACCAGTTACACCATGGAAAACGTAGCTGTTCAACCTGGCGGCAAGCCCAGCATCGGCAAATTCCTGTTGGCCCTGATGAACCCCGGCGACGAAGTGCTTTATCCCAACCCCGGGTTTCCCATCTACGAATCGCAGATTGAGTTCCATGGCGGGAAAGCGGTGCCATACGGGTACCGCGAAGGGAAGACCACTTTCGAGATCCTCATTGATCAGATCGAAGAGTTGATCACGCCGAAGACGCGGGTCTTGATCCTCAATGATCTGCACAATCCATCGAGCGCCGAAGCCAGCGCTGACGAGATGCAGCGCCTGGCCGATGTAGCCACACAAAACGACCTCTTCGTGCTCTCCGACGAGGCGTACTTCGATATACGCTACTCAGGGGAGTCGCGCTCCATCGTATCCCTGCCGGGGATGATCGAGCGCACCATGATACTCTATACCTTCTCCAAGAAGTTCGCTATGACCGGTTGGCGGTTGGGAGGATCAATCGGACCAAAAGAGCTGATCGAGGTCGTTATCAAGATGAACATCAACGACGAGTCTTGCTCCAATCACTTTGTGCAGTACGGGGCGATCGAAGCATTGACGGGTGATCAGTCAACTTGCCAGCACATCATCAACACCCTGCGCGAACGGCGCGATAAAGCCGTGGAGATGCTCAACAAGATTGATGGTATCCGCTGTTATTGCCCCGAAGCGACCTTCTATCTCTATCCCAATGTAACCGAAGCGATGAAACGAACGGTCGGGGACGACTACGATGCCTTTCGCATCCAAGCGTTACAGGAGACGGGTGTCTCCTTCTGTACCCGCATGCACTTCGGCCGACCCTTCCCCGGAGAATCAGAGCGTTACATCCGCCTGGCTTATTCGGGAATCGACGTGACCGAGATCGAGGAAGGGCTGGCCAAATTTAAGGAGCTAATCGAGCACTAAGGGGGCAACGTCAACCGACTGAGCTGCTTCGCCAAGCTGTCGCCAGGTCTCGTCATCCAGCTCAATCCCATCTTGCTGGCGTTGTTGCCGCGTGCGGTGTTCCACTTCGCCCGGCATTAGGATTTCGTTGAATCCGGGCATCAATCGAGAGCTCTTGAGGTATTCGACGAAACTCCGCACCTCTTCTTCGAAATGTTGGTGGCCGGTGAATGCCTCGACGTCGATGGCCATGATGAAAAGCCCGTTGCCACCGGTGCGTTTAGTGCCGCGGCTCATACCTCCACCCCCAAGTGCCCCTGCCAAGATATCGACGACCACGGCTAGGGCGTAGCCCTTGTGAGCGGCGTTGCCACCGAACGGAAGGATCGCACCCATCGGTGGGCCATAGAAACACTTCGGATCGGCCGTGGCTTGGCCGGTTGCATCCAATGCCCATCCTTCTGGCAAGGTTTCACCGCGGTTGAGTTTGACGCGGATTTTGCCTTCGGCCACCACACTGGTGGTCATGTCGACGATGATCGGAACCTCGGTTCCGGACGGGATGCCCACGGCGATTGGGTTGGGAGACATGCGAGCATCAACTCCACCGAAGGGCGAGAGGGTCTCGCCGCCGCCATGATTGTTACAGAGCATCACGGCGATCATCTGTTTCTCCACCGCCGCTTCCACGTATTCGCCAAGACGACCGATGTGACTGCTGTTGAACAGTTCCACCACCCCCACGGAACGTGCTTTGGCTTTTTCCATGGCCAGCGACATCGCTTGGTGGCAGACCGTTTGTCCGAAACCCCACTGACCGTCGGCCACTGCTGAGGCATCAGCTTCGCGCACGACGCGGATACTCTTGCCAGTGAACACCTTCTTGGCGCGCACATACTCGAGATAGGTGCTCACGCGCACGACGCCATGAGAGTCATGACCCATCAGGTTTGAAAGCACCAGTGAGTGCGACACGGTTGAGGCTTCGGCAGGCTCGAGACCGATGCCGACAAAAATCTGGCTGCAGAAATCTTCCAGTGCGGCGGGACTAACAGTGGGCATGAATAATCTCCAGAAAAATACCTCGGCGGATAATAGGGGCTGGTCTAACGTCAAGCAAGCTGGAACGGCTGCCCGAGTGTAGACAGCGTCGCCAGCGCAAAACAACAGGCGACGATGATTGCACGCTACGGCTAGGGGTCAGGCGTAAGAGGAAAAACTCTATCGGAGGGAATGATGCCTTGGCCGGATAACAGCAATAAGGCGGTTTGTGGCTGCACGTTAGCCTGGGCCAGTATGGCTGTTCCAACCTGCACAAGCAGTTGAGACCGGGTGAGCTTGGTAATCTCAGCGGCGACATCGGCATCGCTGATAGAGGACTCCGCTGCCGAAACTTTTTCGATCGCTTTCTCGGTGAACGAAACGGCGAAATGCAGGCGGTTCTGGGTAGCCCCAAGGTTACCCCGCTCCTGCGCTACGCGCGTGATGGCAATGTCCACCGAGGTTATTGCCGACTGCGATGTGGCCCGGCTGGAAACGTTCGCACCGCTGAGATTGAGCTCGCTGCCGGTAGCCCTGAGATCCGGTATGGAAAGCTCGAGACGGTTGGCCGCATTGTCGGTGGAGCCGATCTGGAAGCTTCCTCCGCTACCTTCCAGAACGACAATCTCGGCGCTATTCAGGTCGCCATCGGCGAAGTCACCCGTCGCCTCTGGCACCTGTGGGCCCGCAAGGGTCACTTGGATACCCAAACGGTCGAAATTGGCAATGACTTGGGTGCCTGTGGCAACAGAACCCTCGTCAAGAATGGTGCCCAGGTCTAAGGTCTGTGAAAGCGTGCCATTAGAAAGAGTCAACTCGCTGTCTCCGATCGTGTCGGTAAACGTGAAGGTGCCTGCTGGCGCACCGGACAACGTGATCTTGTTGACGCCGGTGAGGTTACTGGTGGAAACAGCGCTTGAGGTCGGATCTACCGAGTTGCCAAAACCGGTCAACAAGGTCTGAGAGTTGAAAACCGTGGCGCTGGCAATTCTGTCGATCTCTGAGGTGAGCTCGGAAAATTCGGCCTGCACTGAGCTGCGATCGGAGTCCGTCAAGGAGCTGGACGAAGATTGCACGGCTAACTCCCGCATGCGAAGCAAGACGGTATTGACTTCTGCTAACGAACTCTCAGCGGTTTGCACTAAGTTGGAGGCCTGGCTGGCATTCGAAATGCTGACGTTCAAGCCGGATAATTCTGCCCGTAAACCTTCTCGGATGGACAGACCGGCGGCATCGTCCGCGGCTCGGTTGATGCGTAGACCACTGGACAGCCGTTCGAGGGAGTTGTCGACGGCCTTGACGTTTTGACTCAGCTGCCTGCCTAGGTTTAGGGCAGACAGATTTGTGTTTATACGGAGTGGCACTTGGGGCGAGACCTCTCCTCTTGGGGGTATTGCTGCAGCACAACCTATTCGGAATAGAGCCCCATAGCAAGGAAAAAAATTCCACCCGAGACTCTATCATACAACCCTCAAGTATTGAATTATCATCTATTTAGGAAATCCATCTGCCTCAAGGTGCCAGGTGGCGAGAAAAAGAGCGTTAGTGAATGGCTTTGGCCATGCGAATTCCTCTATTCCGTCCTCGTCTTACAGATCCGCCACCTTCAGAACGCGAGAGAAACGAGAGCAGGAATCCCACCCCACCTGTCGAGCGATTCAAGAGCTCTTCGGCTGAGTCGGGCCTCTGCACATCGGGTCTCCAATGCGCGCGTTAGCGTGTTGACATTGCTTTCCAAACTGGAATGGTCCGAGGAAATCCGGGCACGGCGCGCATGCATGCTCAAGGTTTGGCTTGCTGCTGGGCTGACAGAAACCGTACCCCGACTGCCGGCACTTGCATCTGAAGGTCCATACGGTCGAGCATGGGTTCGGAGAAGCGGGAGATCACCTTCCTATGATAAAGTGCCTCCCACAAAAAACGCTGATCTGGCCCGAAGTGGCTAAGATGCCGACTGCAATAGTGGGATCGAGGGCGGATCTTTCTTTCCCCAGATTCGTAGGGGTGAGGTTGACAGTGACGCGTCGATGGAGCCATTCCCAACCCGCGTTGCGCATGGTCGCCGATATCCTCTCTTTGCTCTTCCTAACGATATAGTCGGGCAAACCGATAACGTGTGACATTTACGGAACAAAGGTCAGGTGACAACAATTCATGAGACGTGATCAGTCTGAAGACCACGAAAGGCGCGAGGTATGCCATGCTAGGAATAAAACCTCCGCACCGGCTGCAACGATTTTCGCGCAAATAGCCAAGAACAACCCGCTAAACCCGCCATACCAGACGCCCGCCGCGACCATTGCGATCAACACTGCCAGCTGCAGAAGAGCAGCCGACCGGATTGGTGCCGAGTGATGGCGTGCGACTAGGGTCCCGTGGAACAAACTCCTCGAGCCCAATACCAGCGGTACGACAGGTAGTAGCACGAAGTTGCTTACGGCCAGTTCCTTTACTTCCCCGGTGAGCCCGACGACCGTTCCAAGAATGTAATGCGATACAGCGGGTATCGCGACACAGGCCATGAGGACTGTGCCCACCGCGACCATGGTGAAAATGAAACGTCGCACCGCAAGATAGGATGGTCGATCGCGTACCTGAGCGATGACCAGTTGTTGGGCGTTGTAAAGTGGGGTAACGCCAAGCCACATGATGCCTATACATACGGGGTAGGCTGCCAGCGAAACCGACGACATTGGGGCGCGCGCCATACCTGACTGCAGTATCGGCTCGCTGATGGTGGTGAAGATGATAGAGAGAGCCAAGGGCAGATAGAATAAGAAGACATAGCTAGCGCTGCGTTTTTCCGGGGTGATATGGGGATCGGACGCATCGACCTCGTTGCGAATGATAGCTCTTGCCGGCCACCAACAAGCGACAAAATAAACCAATTGCCCCACCATCATTGCCAGGGCTGCCAGAAGCGCTCCCTGGAGCGAAGTCCATAAAACACCCGGAACCATTACCACCGCAACGCCAAGCAGGTAGCCTACCGCCCCCACCCCGATGGGTCCGGCTCTGCCATATCGCACCAAGACACCCTGATAAAAGCCGCGACCGACGCTCAGGTATGGATTGAGCGCCATGACTAGAAGCGCTGGCGTGACCAGCTTGCCGATTTCGGCTGGGATGCCCATGACCTGGTCGAGCAGGATTCCAGTGATGGGGGGGATGCAGGTCAGCAGAATGATACCGACAGCCATCGTCGACATGCTTAATGCTAGGCGGCGGACGCGGCGCAGCATCTCCCGGTCGCCGCCGAAGGTATTGGAGATCTGGCGTATTCCCCACATGGCCGACGAGATCAGGGCCGCAATGCTGAAGGCCACAGAATAGGCTGCCAACGAGAGCTCCGGTTCCTGCGTGCGGGCCAGGGCTGCGCTGATCATCGGTGCTCCCAACGGAAAGAAGATGCCGCTGATAGCCAAGGGTAAAACTTGGACCAACAGTGCCCGTTGCGATGGTGGTTGTGCTCGTTGCGCGAGAGACATTGGAAGGAAGTTTCAAAACCGGATTTCAGTCGTCATCCTCGAAAGTGCTCCGATCGGAAAGGCGAGGCCATAGTTAGCAGATTCGCCACTTCAGAGTCAACGACGGCCAGTTGCCGGTAGCAGCAAAAACGGTTTTGTTCGTGAGTGTCATGAACGAGAATCAAGACGTAGGAGGTAAGCGATGTCGAAACTGAGGGTGGGATTCATTGGTGGCGGCGGCCCTGGCAACTTTTTCGGGCATGTCCATAAGCGGGCTATCGCATTGGACAACAGCCGTGAGTTGGTCGCTGGGGCGTTGCGCAGCAATCCAGACGAGGCGATGGCAGCGGCAGAGGAATACGGAATCGAAGGATTCCCAGACTACGAAGCTTTGATCGAAGCCCGATCGAGACTCGACCTAGACTACGTCACTATTGTCACTCCCAATAATGCGCACTACGCCCCGGCAAAAGCGCTTCTGGAGGCCGATGTCCCCGTGTTGTGTGAAAAACCTATCACAATGACGGTCGAAGAGGCCGAAGATCTAGCGGTTCTCGCCAAACAACGCGACCTCCCGTTCGTTCTTGCCCACACCTATACCGGTCATCCGATGATGATGACCGCGAAGGAGTTTGTACGCGAAGGTAAAATCGGCGAGATCCGCAAAGTGGAGGCCTGGTATTACCAAGGTTGGCTTGCAACGCTGCTTGAGAAGGAGGGTTTGCAGCAGGCTCGGTGGCGCACCGATCCGGCACGGACCGGAATTTCCAACTGCGGCGGCGACATTGGAACCCATGCGCACGTCGCCGCTACTTGGACTACCGGATTAGGGGTTAGCAAGGTCTCTGCACGGTTAAACATCTTCGGCGAGGGACGCGTCTTGGACGACGACTTCAACGTGATCGGCGAACTAGAAAACGGGGGGACCGCCATTATCAACGCAACTCAGATCGCCATCGGTTACAAGAACGACAATGGCTTCCGCATTTTCGGCACCGAAGGTTCGTTGGAATGGCACCAAGAGCGCGCCGAAGCATTGTTGTTGCGCCGTGGTGAGTTCGACGAAACCTACTGGCTTGGTGCTAACTTCGGCTTCTTCCCCGAATCGGTGCAGCCGTATTTACGAGTACCGGCCGGTCACCACGAGGATTTCTTCGAAGCCCTGGGCAACTTGCACCAAACCATGGAGTTCCAGATCCGCGGTCGACGCGGCGAAGAGGTGCCGACACCGTTCGACCATCCCAACGCTGAGACGGGCGTTGACGGGTTACGGTTTGTGCATGCAGCGGTCGAAAGCTCAAGTAACAAGGGTGTTTGGACGGCGACCTAAACAGGCCACTGCGAAAGCGTCGTTCACGTGTTAGGTGTTAGTGCACGCTGATACAGTTCCAGCTTGATGTTGTCGGGCCCGTCGAAATAGACCGCCTTGGCCCCTTTGTTGAGGCCGAACATCACCTCCTGCGGCACCGATTTGAACTGCACGCCGCGTGCTTTCAGGCGATCGTACTCGACATAGATCTCGTCGACTTCCAGACAGAGATGGGCGTTACCGGGCCGATTGGTTTCGGTGTCGGTAGGAACTCCTTGGGGACGGACATATTCGATCAACTCCACGAGAGGACCGCCTGTTTCGTTCTGCTGCGGGGCGAAGAAGGCAAGCTTCAGGACCGCATCGGGGTACCCAATCACGTTCCTAATATACTCGAAGTCATAGATCCCCCCCCCGACCTTCTTCATCTGCAACATTTCCGCAAAAAACGACTCAGCTTGCTCAAGGTCCGAGACGGTGAAGCTGAAGTGTATGAATCCCGTGATCATCGGTTGTTCACTCCTGTTTGTTTCTGCAACTTCGCGCAGATCAGCTCGCGATCATCGCTTGCAAAGATGTGGCGGTGCGCAAAAGCATGGTGGGCCTAGGCAACGCCACCGCGGCTGTTGAGCTGATCTCTTGTTGGTATAATAAGCTGCGCAAGAATCCTTATCAGAGCTATCTACATCCTATTTCTTGCAAAGCGTAGAGCCCGGTCGAGTTAATCAAGCAAAAGCGAATTCCCCCTCAACCGAAGTCCAACAACAGGGGTAATGGCAACAGCTTCCTTTTAGTCGAGCGGCCCCGTACATTGCCAGCATCATTGATGGCAGCGAACAACTGGAGCATCGACTATGAACATACTGAAGGAAGCAGACACATCTCTCGATCCGATCCAAGGCAAAACGGTGGCGGTGTTGGGATACGGCAACCAGGGACGAGCACAAGCGCTAAACCTGCGCGACAGTGGCATCGACGTGGTGGTGGGCAACCGGGAAGACGAATATCGCGACTTGGCGAAGCGAGAAGGGTGGAGCCCGGTGCCGATCCCGCAAGCTGCAGCGGCCGGTGACATCGTTCTGGTCCTCACCACGGACGAATGCCAACCGCTAATCTGGGAAGAGCAGATTGTACCCGGGATCGAATCGGGAAACACGTTGTGCTGGGGCAGTGGCTATAATGTTGGGTACGAAGTCATTGATCCGCCCCAAGGGACCAACGTCGTGATGATCGCTCCCATCATGCCCGGCAACGTGGTGAGACGCCGTTTCGAAGCAGGCAGCGGCGTTATCGGTCAGTTTGCCGTCCATCAGGATGCCATCGGTGACGCACGTGACATTACCTTGGCATTGTGCCGCGGCATGGGTTTGACGCGGGCCGGCATCTACGAAACCTCCATGCTCGGTGAGGCGCATCTCAATTTGTTTACAGAGCAGGTGGTTTGGGCGGGTCTGGATGCTTGGATCACGCTGTGTTACGAAGTTGCAGTAGAAGCCGGTCACGATCCCGAGGAGGTGATCATGGTGCTCTACGCTTCCACCGAAAACGCCGAGATTTTCAGGCTATGCGCGGAATATGGTTTTTTCAAACAGGCTACCTATCACTCGACAACCAGTCAGTACGGTTCGCTGACACGGTCCAAAACCATATTCAACGACGAGGTCAGGGTACGGGCACGCCAAAACTTGGTGCACGATATCATGGGTGGTGCGTTTGTGAAAGAATGGACCCACGGTCACGAGAAAGCGACCGAACGCCTGAAAGAGTTGACACGCAAAGCACTGGAGCACCCGATGAGCCGGAACGAAGACCGAGTCATCGAAATGCTTGCGGCATCACAACGATCGCGCCCCTAATTGCTGGGAACCAATCAGGGGCGGATTACAACTCCGCCGTCCCGCGCCGACCGACATGCAGCATCGATGATACGCATGGCAGTCAGGCCGATAGTGCCCGGGGACAGATTAGGTGCATCCCCGAGGGCGACATCCACTAGGTTCTGTGCCGGCGCTTCCTTGGGGTAAAGCTCCTCTTCAGGGAGATCTGCAAACTTTTGCTCCCCTTTTTCAAACGACCAGAAACTCATTTTCCCGTAGAACAGCTCTAGTTCCAGCACTCCTTTCGTTCCGTAGGCATTCACCACCATCCGCCGCGTTGCGCCACCGATATTCCCCGTGGCCCCCACGGATACAATGGTGCCTTTGGACATTCTAACATTGATCGTATCGTACACATCGACGTCGGTGCCTCCGTTGTCGAAGAACGCCTGCACTTCCACCGGTTCGTCCTTGGTCAAAAACGCCAAATAGCCCACGGCGTGGGAGACCTGCGCATAGATCTGACCGCCGCCCGCTACAGCTGGGTCACCATACGAATCTTGATTTGGTGCCATGTACGGTTGGAGCTCCACCTCGGGATCGGGACAATCTTCGGAAAATTCCCTCCAGGTTTGTTTCTTGTACAGCCCCAACAGATGGTCCATCATCAACAGGTTGACCATCTTGAGGTCGCCAAGTTCTCCCCTGTTCACCAAATCGAGCGCTGCCGCTGCGTGGCTGGTGTAGTGCCAAGTACATCCCACCAGGCATTCAACTCCCTTGTGATTTGCCAGATCAACCAACTCTGCAGCCTCGGCGGCGGTTATGGTCATCGGCTTCTCGATCAATACGTGCAAACCGCGCTCGATTGCCGCTTTGGCTTGGGGAAAATGCTGGTTGGGCGTCGAGCCCACGACGACGGCATCAAGGTCAAGCTCAAGCACCTCATCGACCGTGGCGCAAGCGTGCGGAACTTGGAAGTCATCGGCAACTTTCTGTGCCTTGGACCGGTCGCGTTTCTGGACGGCGACAAGTTCCGCTTTGGGGTTGTCGTGCAGCGAAGGAATATGAGCGGCCGTGGACCACCAACCCGCTCCCAGGACGGCACATCGTGCTTTTTTCATGAAACTTCTCTCTCGTTTAGTTGACGTAAGCTCCACCATTTGTCCCGGTTCAGCACACGGGTTGCCAGAACCGCCCCCGGCGGAAGCGGAATATACGGACTCCCGCACTAGCCAACACTGTCAGTTCCACAAGGCGGCTCGCAATTGCTATCAAGATTAATGTTGGTATGTTGGTGGTTTTGTTGTTGCTGCTGGCGCCAAGAATGGACGTGTCAGGGTTTCAACCCTCTCTGTGTATTGATGGTGGTGAACAAACGAAATCCAGAGAATCTGCTGGAGAAAATGGGGCAAAACGGACCTGCTATATCGATCGCGAAAGAGAATCGCTAATCTATCGCGGCGGCGAACTCAACGCGTGCCGCGAAGTATACCCGATGGGAGTCCAGGGACCAACCGCACGCAGACTATCTCTTTTCAGTGACACCGAGGGTCTGTGGTGATGGTTCTGTAAACGTTACGCGCGACGCGTAGATTCGTCGATCGAAACAACAGGCACCACGCGGCTCAGAGGCGGGTTGTTTTAGGCGGTTACACCGACGAGCTCCTTGGCGGATTCGACACACGCCATGGCATCTTTACCATAGGCGTCGGCTTTCATTTCCACGGCGAGTTCCTGAGATACCGCAGCACCACCGGCCATGGTTTTCACCTTGCCTTTGAGCCCCTCTTTCTCGAACAGCTGGATGGTCTTCTCGATGTTCATCATGGTAGTAGTGAGCAGTGCTGACATACCGACGACCTGGGCGTCGTGCTCACGGACGGCCTCAACAAACTCCTCCGGTTTCGTATCCACCCCTAGGTCGTGTACCTCGAAACCGGCCCCAGACAACATCATGATGCAGAGATTCTTGCCGATGTCGTGCAGATCTCCCATCACCGTACCCATGATTACTTTCCCGATGGGTTCGATACCGGAAGCGGAAAGAATCGGATCGAGATGGGCCATGCCGGCTTTCATTGCGCGCGCTGCCACCAACACCTCAGGCACGAAGATGATGTTGTCCCGAAACTTCACGCCGACGATCGTCATGCCGGATATCAGCCCGTCATCCAATACTGTGTTGGCATCAATGCCGTCATCCAAGGCTTCCTTGGTCAAACGATCGACCTCATCCTGCTCACCAATAATGAGGTGGTACGCCATTTCGTGAAAACGCGGATCTGCCGGCTCGAACAGGCTGCGAATGCGTGCGTTTTCTTCCGGTTGCTCTACAAATTCAAACTCTTCAAGAAGCCCTTCGTGTTCGATCGCCATCGTTTGTCTTATCCTTGCAGGCTACAGCGTTTGTCCAAACACCGGATCGTAAACTGCGAAATCTACGAATATCCGTCTTGGAATCAAGCACACCAACAAGCGCGAAGTATCAGTTTTTCAATGAGGATAACACGATCGACGATGCGGTTTTTCGGGAGCCAGCAAAGATCACGATCTGATTCGAAACTGCGCGTCTTCGATCTTCTTCGCCAGAGCCTGCAAGTTGGGTGTTTTGGCACAGTCGACGTTTTGCCAATCGCTAAACGGATCTAGGAGAATAGCTTTAAGTCCAGCAGCTTGTGCTCCCGCGATGTCGGCAAAGTACATATCGCCAACGTGGACGGTCGTTTCTTTGTGGGCGCCGGAGAGTGACAGAGCGTGGTCAAAAATGCCCGGATCCGGCTTTTCGACTCCAACAATGGCTGAATCGACGATGTGTGAAAAGTAAGTTGCGAGACCATTGGCCTTCAGGTTCTGTTCCACGGTACCGTCCGAGTTGCTAACCAGCACTAGGTCAAGCCCGCTTTCCTTGAAGCTAGATAACGCCTGCGGCACACCCGGCATCACCGCGCACCAAAGCAGATCTGATCGCCCCGGCGTCAGCAGTACCGGCCCCAGATCGGCGGCGAGCTCCCGGGCGTGACCAGCGCCATTAATCTCCTCCAGACACGAGAAGATACCCAACAGCAAGCGGCCGAAGGAATCGAGCCCTTCGGTGGTTCTGCTCTCAGCTAGAGCCAGAGAGACTTGGGGGCGTGCGGCCGCTTCGGCCCGACAAATGGTGTCAGCCGAACAGGTTACGCCGCGTTGTTTCAGTTCCTGTGCGATGCGCTCGAAATCGATCGATATGAGCGTGTTGCCGGCATCCAGGAAGAGGGTTTCAATGACACTGTAGTCGATCAACTGCTTGCCATCTTTGATGGATACCAACATCTGCAAACTGAGATGTTGCTGGTTCGTGAGATTGTCATTCGCCCACGTTAAACGAGGAATTACCGCGAACAGCCGGCGGCGTCCACCGGCCACGTCAGAAGGTCGTTGCCGTTAGAGACCACGTACTGTCCTCCGAGATTGGCGACAGGACAGGAGTGGTTCGGGATTATGCGTACCATGGAGCCCACCGGCAGATCGAAATCGGTGCGCGCCAGCTTGCCGTGCTCCTCCGACAACCCGGCTACGGTCAAGCAACGGCCAGGATCCAGATAAGCATCGAGCGGATAGGCGATGCCGAAACCGGTAGCGCTGGCTAGGCCGTGGCCGCCGGTATCGGAAGTAAGGGTCTTCGAACCGGCGTCGGTGACGAAATATTCCTTATTCTTACTGATGATGGTCGCCAACACGGTAAGCGCAACCTGAGCTTCGGATGCGATGCCCACTCTGATCGGTAGCTGATCAAAAAAGGCGTAGTTCCCCGGCCTAATTTCAGTGATGCCATCCATGGTGGCTGCAGCTAGAACGGTCGGCGTCGAACCCACCGACAACTCGTCTACGGGTATTCCCTCGCCAGCGATGGTGTCGCGGACCTTGAGCATGAGCTGACGCTCACTCTCGGCAATCGCACACGCTCGTTCGCTCGATTCTTCGGCGTAAACTTGGCCGGCATGGGACAGAATGCCGCGAAACTCAAGCGCAGGACATTCCCTGATGTGTTGCGCCAGCTCAACCGGGGCGGGACTTGCTGGATCGACCCCGCAGCGATGCAAGCCGACGTCGACCTTGACGAACACACCCAAGGTTTTTCCCGCTTCCGCGGCACTCTTCGAGGCCGCAACGACACCAAGCTCTGAGTCTGCCGCCACGCGCAGGTCGGCACCGCTGGCCTCCGGGCACGAGAATAAGCGTCGGTAGGCAGAAGCCGAAACGATGGGGCGAGAGATGGTGATGGAATCGAAGCCACCATTCAAAAACACCACCGCTTCATCCACGGTCGCTACGGTCAGACCAACTGCCCCTAGGGCGACTTGCCGCCGGCCAATATCGAGCGATTTGTGGGTCTTGGCGTGGGGGCGCAAGGCCACACCAAAACGATCGGCGAGGGCCTGCATCTGCACCAGATTGGTCTCTAGCTGTCGCTGGTCGAGTACTACTGCAGGTGTTTCCAGGTTATCTAACGCGTCTCCCACGGTCTACCTCATGGCTTGATTGCTTTTAGTACGGCCGAGTACACCCAGTCCGCTCACGTTTGACTCTTGATGAAGGTACCGTCGCGCAGCTCATTGTACGCCTGTCTCAGCTCTTCCTCGGTATTCATGACGATCGGGCCGCGCCAGGCGACTGGCTCCTCCAGTGGTTGGCCGGAGACCAATAAGAATCGAATGCCGGTATCGCCGGCTTGTACCGTGATCTCATCACCAGCATCGAACAAAACCAGAGACCTATTGCCGCTTTCCATCAACGTGGGTCCCCTTTCGGCATCTACCTCTTCGGTTAGCACGGCGCGCGGTTCCGAAGCATCGTGAAATGACCCTGCCCCCTCGAAGACGTATGCGAACGCGTGACGCGAGGTTTCTATCTTGAGGATCCGTCGGCGGCTAGGCGGCACGCTCACGTCCAGGTAACACGGGTCGGCGACAACCCCATCAACGGGTCCCTTGTGGCCCCAAAACTCGCCGCACACCACCCGCACCGAAGTGCCGTCGTCGTCGGTGATCACCGGGATTTCTGCTGTCTCCACATCCTGGTATCGCGGTGCCGTCATCTTGACGTCAGAAGGAAGGTTCGCCCACAACTGAAAACCGTGCATGCGACCATCGATATTACCTTTTGGCATCTCTTGGTGCAGGATACCGCTGCCAGCAGTCATCCACTGCACGTCGCCGGCTTCCAAGGTCCCGCTGTTACCCAGACTGTCCCCGTGATCGACGGTGCCGGCTAGCACGTAGGTGATGGTTTCTATGCCGCGGTGCGGATGCCACGGAAAGCCGGCGACATAGTCAGCGGGGTCTTCGTTGCGGAAATCGTCGAACAGCAGAAACGGATCGAAGTCGTCAGTCTTACCGGAACCAAAGGCTCGGCGCAGATGAACCCCCGCACCCTCGATCACCGGTTCCGACTGCAGCACCTGTTTAATGGGTCGAATCGACATGTTTTTTCCAAATGTTGAGACGCGAACACCTCAGGAAACAACGTACCGACGTGTCGGTCAGTTCCTGCTGCGGATGGCTCAAATCATCTCGAATGAACGGATTAAGATTCGACACCAGCTTCATTGTTTCCCGAGTCGCAAGATGCGTTTGTGCGTGGCTCGAACGAGATCGGGCGATTCGCTGCTCGGTTCACTTTCAGCTCGAAGATGTCGAACCGGTTGTAACCACCGACGACATCGTGGATCTGTTTTGGCTCAACACAACGAGAGAGGTCGATGTCGGCGTACAGCAAACCCTCCTCATCTTTCTTGATCTCGCTGATCGGGTTCCCGTCCGGGCCGATAACGACCGAAATGCCCGGCGGGCTGCCTTCCAGGATCTGCTCCGCTTCGGGACCGCAGTCGGTTAGACGGTTTTTGGTGGCGCGATCCAGGTAACCCGATGTTACCACGTTGTACACTTTTCCTTCAAATGAGTGAGCGCTGGCACGCAACAGAATCGCCCGTTCTAGATCGTACCCTTCAGAGGAGTTGGGATCGTGCGCTGGCCAAACAGGGGGATAACTGGAGCAGTGAACCTGTTCCCCTTGAGCCAACATAGTGAAGCGGGCAAGAGGGTTGGTGTTTTCGCCGCAGATCAGCATGCCCAACTTGCCCAACCGGGTGTCACAGACCTGCAGTCCGGCGCCGTCTCCGGCCGCCCACACCAGTTTCTCGTAAAAGGTCGGCACGATCTTGCGATGGTGGCAAAGGATCTCTCCACGATCGCCGATGAGGAGGTTGGCATTCCATAGACAACCGTCGCTTATCGGTGAGCGCTCGTTGAAGCCCAGGGATACAAATACCTCACTTTGCCGGGTCGCATCGGCAATAGCTGCGATCTCTGGTCCATCCACCTGGGGCGCATTTGCCGCTAGCGTGCGGAAGAACTCGTGGTTGTGGATCGGTGCCCGAAGGCTGCACCATACCGGAAAGCCGGGCAGGTGGGTTTCGGGAAACACCACCAGTTCGGCGCCGTTGGCGGCGGCTTCGTGAATCGCCGCGCAGGTCTTGTCGACGGTCGCCTGGAGGTCGAGGTAGACGGGTGCCAGATGCGCTGCGGCTACCTTATAACGAGGATACGTTACCATCAACCTTGCGTTACTTGGCGCTACGACAGCGTCGGGCCGTCGCCGGCGATAGTGGTGCGGTGGAGGACGCGTTTGTAACGATCCATCTCCCACGGTCGTGCTCGATGCAGACAAAGTCGGTTGTCGTAAACAATCAAGTCGTTGGCGTGCCAATGGTGGCTGTAAACGAACTGGGGCTTGGTGCACCAATCGTAAAGCTCCTTGAGCAACACTTTGCCTTTTTCCAGCGGCCACCCAACGACATGGGTGGTGTAGGAGCCGACCAGCAAAACCTTCTTTCCTGTCTCTGGTATTATGCGAACCATTTTTTGGGGTGTTGGCGGAATCTCCGCTTGCCACTTGTCACTCACTAGGTCTTGAGCGATCTGGTCGCGCGAATGTGCAAGGCTATGGGCAGCTACCAGGTTTTCCAGCAGCTCGCGCTTTTCTGCAGGTAACGCCTCATAAGGTGCTTGCAGACTGGCAAACTCAGTGTTGCCCCCCTCGGGTGACACTACCTTGGCCGCCAACAGTGAAGCGCGCAACGGGATTTTTTTGAACGAGCCATCCGAATGCCAAAGGCTGTTGCCAACCAGGTAGAGCGCGCGCGGATCCTGCGAGGGAATGAGCTCGCCGTTCTCGTCCAGATTGGTTATCACGCCGACCGGCCCACCGTCGCCAATGGGGTCGGTGGGCGAGGTCATCTCCAAGGGACCGAAGTTCTCGCTGAAGGCGACCTGCTGCTCGTCGGTGATCTCTTGATTGCGGAAAAGAAGCACGGCGTGTTCGTAGAGCGCAGCCCGCAACGACATGGCGGTCTCGTCGTCCACTGGCGTCCGCAAATCGACATCTATGACCTCGGCGGCGATATGGGCGGAGAGTTTCTCGAGGTGCAGTTTCATACAGTCTTGCGCGGTCCTTCACAACCGCCAACAGCCCTCATCCAGCTACCTGGGCAAAAACGCGCATAAAGTTGAGCCCCGAGAGTTTCTCTACGGTCTTTTCGTCATGATGCCGATGCCTTAGTCCTTCCTCGATGTTGCCGCACTTGCTGACATCCTCCAGACCATCGGGCCGGTTTTTGATTTGGCCGAGGAAGTCGGAGCCGAAACCGACGTGTTCGGGGCCGACCAGCTCCACCATGTGGTCCATGTTGTCCAGCAGCAACTCTAAACTTGGTTCATCAGACCCCGGGCCCAGCGGGGTAGGGCTGGGGCAGATGAGCCCGCCCGTCTGTGCAATGGCGCGAATCTGGTCGTCGGTGAGGTTGCGAACCGTGTCCTGCAGGTAGCGGGCGTTTCCGTGAGTGGCAACCACGGGACTTTCTGCCACCTCCAAAGTGTCCCAGAACGTCTTCTCTTCCATATGAGTGACATCTACCAACATGCCCAGCTGGTTCATTTCCTGTATGAAAGCTTTGCCTGCGTCGGTCAACCCGCCGGGAGGATCGATTTGGGAATTGTAAAGTCGCATGTGCGCCCCTTCCCAGACCTGCGTCGCTGTCCCAACGGCGTTTCGGCCTTCGTGGACCAGCCCGAGATGGCGCACTCCCAAGCGGTGGAATGCGCGTAACAGACCGAGGTCACCTTTCAGTGCATCACTCCCTTCAAAACCGAGGATCAGCGCGATTTTGCCCGCTGTTTGGGCTCCTATCACGTCGTCGGCACGTAGTGCCAACATTACATGCAAACCTGATGCCCCGTCCAATTGGCCGAGTAAATAATCGATCATCGTCAGTGCCTTCCGCAGAGGTTCGGGGCTGCCATGCGGCCCCCCGATTGCTGCATCCGGGACCCAGCATGCTGTCAGCTGTGCGGCGACGCCCCCAGCCCGCAAGAGCGGAATGTCGGTCAATCCGCCTAGATCCCCGGCCAGCGGTGCCTTGGCTTCATACGCCAGGTCCAGCGTATGGCCGTGGACGTCGACGATCATCTAATGCTCTTTAAACTCGTCTGGCACAAAACCGACTCCGAAGAGATGGGGAGCGTCCAGAGCTTCGATCTCTTCGCCAGGCAGGTACTCCTGACGGGCATTCCAGCCCGGGTATTGGCCTTCCAAAAGGGCTAGGTTCGCGCTTGTGTAAATCGGGTGGCCCACCGGAGGAAAACGAAACACCTCGCGCTCGCGGGCGGTCAGCGTACCGATGAACTTCCTGAAGTTTTCGTTACGTCCGAGATTGGTAAAGTATGCGACTCCCTCCCAATAGTGGTCGGCGCGTCCATATATGCGGGTGACGGAATAACGCTGGGTGTCTTTGCGCTTGAACCGTGTCGCCGTGTGCCAGATGTGGGTATTGAAGATCATTTGGGTTCCAGCCGGAACGGCCAACACCTGACTCTTGCTCATGTCGCGACCGTACTGCTTGGGGATGATCAGCATCGGGGCTTGGTCTTCTGCCACCTCCTCCGGGAAGTACCAACTACTGATTTGGCCGTATTGCGCTCCCCCGACCGGAGGCAACAACGAGTTGTTGCCGTTGTCCATGTGAAGTTTGTGCGGCGGAAGATCAGCGGGATACCGCGCCCAGTTGTGGGCGTAGCGGAAGTGAATCGCTTCCGTCTCTAGCGCGCGTTGAACGAAACTGACGAGATCCCAATCGATGGTCAGCTCGTTGAACAGCATATTGTCGAACGGAAACCTTGCTTTCAGCAAACCGGGGGGTGACAGTTTTTCCGGTTCGCAATCTTTCATGGTCTCCCACGGGGGGTGCGTTTCGCGAATGGCTGCAGCGACATCGGCACGCTTCTCCTCGGGGTAGAAGTTTTCCACGACTACGAATCCCTGTTCGCGAAATGTGTCGAGATGCTTGTCGGTCAGTCGCATAGTCGGTCCTTTAGTGCAATCATCGCGGAAAAGCGTTGTAGCTGTGGGTGGGCAGCCAACCGCAATCCACCGGAAGACACACCCCGGTAATGGCTGAGGCTTGATCCGAACACAAGAACAGCGCAGTGTCGGCTACCTCGTCTGGTTCCACTAGGCGACCGAGGGCGGTGGTGGCGGCTATCTTTTGCAGGTCCCTTTGTCCTGAATCAATCTGCGCTTGGAACGCTGGCGTGCGGGCAAATCCTGGAGCGACAGTATTGATACGAACTCCCCGCGGACCCCACTCGGCGGCCAACAACTCGGTCAATGCTTTGATCGCTGCTTTCGACGGCGAGTAAGCTGGCAACGGCATGATGCGAAAACTATTGGTGGAGCCGATGTTCAGAATGGTACCTTGCCCCCGCTCAGCCATACAAGGTGCTACTGCACGACAGCAAAGGTAAGTGCCGCGGTAGTTTATCTGCCATATGCGATCGTGTTCCTCCATCGGCATAGTTTCGGTGCGCTGGGGTGCCTGTAGCAGACCGGCCGAATTTACCCAAATGTGGATGGGACCAACCTCCTCCTCAACGGTAGCGACAAGTTTGGATACCGACTTTTCCGTCCCCACATCGACGGGGAAAAAAAATGCGTTCAGGGTTTCCGCAGATTGGCGCCCGAGATCGGCTTGAATATCTGCCACAACCACTTGGTCGCCGTAGGCCGCCAGCTTGTGGGCGATGGCGAATCCGATACCGCGAGCCCCACCGGTCACCACTGAAATTCTCCGCGTCACGTTAGGCCTTCCTAAGAATCTGGCCTGGTTACGTTCACGGGACTACTCCAGGCTCGAGCGCGATCCACCTGCACGACGCGCACCCAGTAAGGTGTTTCTCCTCTAAGCGGTTCCCGATCGCGGAAGCTGAACTTGGCACTAAGAGGTCCGTCCGCTCCGGGAGCCGGCCCCACTTCGACGAACTTGCCAGCACCGCCGGCGTCGACGCGTAGTGTTTGATCGCAGATTTGAGAGCTGGTGAAGGTGAAGGAACTCGGACCGGTCGTGAATTCAAAATCATCGCCGTCCAGGCGACAGACTAAACCCATATCGTTGCCAGCAGTGGAGCTGGACCAGGCCACGTTATGGTCGTTGGTTTGCCGCATCCAATCGGTACCGCTTTGGATACCCACTGGTTGAATACGGGATATGGCCCCGTACTCGGTGCGCAGCCCGCCATCCCAAATCACTTTCTGAGCGGCCGCAGTGCCCCGTTTTTCCGCTCCCCCCCAAAGTATGCGCGTCAAATCGGGGGCAGGCTCTGCAACAACCCAAGAGTTCAGAACAGCGGTGCCTCGAAGCAGGTCAACGCGCTCGATTGGTGCTGTGCCCTCTATCTGTATCCGAACCTCTGGTGAACTGTCCGTCTCGTAGGTTGCCCCCATCTCGTGCCCATCGACCTCTACCCACAAGAGGATACGGGCACCGGAAGTAGCGTAGCAACGTCGGGCGTGGAACGCCTCCCACAATGCCTCCCGGCTCAACTCTCGGGCAAATACTGCGGTCAAGCCGCTGCGGACATTGCGCGAGACCCGACGTCCCGGTCGGTCGGCTCCAGGCCGACCCATGACGCCATCGGTACCTCCGGTAATGCCGACTCGATAGCCTCGTTTCAAAGCGTCTTCAATGAACCACTCCGAGGTGCCGTGGGTCGAGTGGATCTCGAACAGAGGCTCGATCTGCGGCTCGTGGAAATCGAGATTGGTGGGTCGTCCGCCCACGTGCAGATTCAGTAGTACAGCCTCTTGGCGCATCGCGGAGAGAAACTCGGGAGCACGTTTTAGGTCCGGTTCCGGGTCAGGCACTTCCTCAGTGTAAAACCGATCCGAGCGCCGCAGTCGAGGTTCGTCCTCGCGATAGATGACGTTGCGGTCGCCGCCGTCCACGGTGTACGGACTCCATTCGCAACCGAGATAACAGGTGAAACGGTCTGGTTCGTCGAAGGCATGGGATATCTGGCGCACGTGATTCCACACTGGCAGCGGAATGTAGTGATCGTTGGCCTGCTGGCTGGTGAATTGTAGGCTGGCGATATCTCGGGCAAAAATGAACTGGTCCTCGAGCGAGCCGGCGCCACACCCAATCTCCGTCTGCCCGCCGTGAAGGTCTCCCCAGAAAAGTGGGCGGGTAGGTGTGCTCTCGGTTTTCACCGGGTTGCTTACGGCCTGCAGGTCCGTTCTACCTACCTGCGCTTGCACGCGGTGCACACCTGGCTGCGACCATAGAACTCCAAACCGGAAAACCAGACCGCCGGAAGTCGAACCCAGCGGCCTTACCTCCATACCCTTTTGTGGCACCAGCTCAGGTGCAGTGGCTAGCAGCGAAGCGTTGCCCCAATGGTCCACTGCGCGCACTGCAATCGCCACCTCTTCACCGTTCCTACCGCCAGCCTGTGCCACCGCTAAGAGCTCTACAGGAGGTCCCGCTTCGATGACAAATCCGGGCGGGTCCACTACCCGCGTCCAGTGGTTGTCGCCGTTGGGATCGATTGCCACCAAGAAACCGGCAGCTCGGGTGGAAAATGTCGGTGCCCCCCAACCTCGCTCGCCCCCACAATCGAACTCGATGAAATCACCTCGGTGCAACGAGCCGGAGGTGAGCTTGAGCTCAATGTGATGGTTCCATGCGTCCAAGTCGCCCTTCGGCTCGAACGTGGCTTCCATCTCGGCGGACGGGGGTGAAACCAAGATGTTTACGACGGGATCTTCCCAGTCGAATGGCCACCGCCAGGCAAAGCGGATGCGACCCCCTGTTGGGATCGTTGTTTCTCCGGCCTGGAATCTAAATCGCACCTCGACCCGTTCACCGACGATCGGCGTGTGCGAAAGCGTTACCGTCGCGGTTCCGTACTGGTTTCGGCGTTTGTCTTCCGGTACCGACCAGTTGTGATGCAACTGAGTTTTCCCGGGCATGCCGCTGGTGAGAACGACCGCTTCTCTGCATTCGGTAGAAGAGATCAAGGCAAGACGCTGTCGGCGGTGATCAGTGGATGCGCGAATACCGAGATGCGGTCCCAGGTGCTGGCTAGGTGCAACTTTCACACCTCATTGAACGGTTGATACCACGGCTTCGAGATCAGCGACAAAATCATTAATGGTAGGTGTAGCGAGGCCTGGGGTTTTGGCGTTGTCATCCCACCGGCGCACCAGCACTGCGGCGTCCCGGTTGGGTTCGGTCTCGAATTCAGCGACCTCTTCGGAAGACATCTCTCCCCCCTGGTCGTGGTAGCTTTGCAGAGAGGCGGGAGAAAGTAACCCAAGATACTCCTGGTCTACCGTGCACAGATACCGCTTCGCCGCCACGTGGAGTCGAACCGGATCCACGATTGCCGGTCCGAAAAACCGACCAAGCCAACGGAAACCGCGCTCCTCATGCTGGTCATCGAGATTGCCTTCGTCGCGCTCTGAAACCGCCGGGTCTTCAATGAGGTGCCCTATGTCGTGCATTAGGGCGGCACAGACTAACTCCGACGAAGAGCCCGCCTTGCGGGCCAAGGTAGCTGCTTGGAGAGCGTGTTCGAGTTGGCTGACCGCTTCTCCGCCGTAGTTTGAACTCCCTCTCTTTTCAAACAGCTCCATGATCTTATTGACGATGTTGTCATCTGACATGGGTCCTCCTCCTTTGTGGTTGACGATCGCACCAAGACAGCTCGGGCAAACCAGCGTTAAGACATGACCTCAAGATTCACCAAGTACTGCGGGCGACGGCCATTGAGTACATCCAGAATCCCTTGCGCCGAGTGGGTAGCCATGCGATCCATCGATTCGGTAGTCACACCAGCAATATGGGGGGTCAATAGGCAATTCGGCGCTGCGAATAGCGGATGATTCGCGGGGAGCGGCTCATCTTCAAATACGTCGATGGCGGCACCTGCAAGATCGCCCGCTTCCAGCGCTTGAGCCAGGTCTGCCTCATTCACCACGCCCCCCCGGGCGGTATTGATGATCCGACAACTAGGCTTCATCTGTCCAATGCTCTCGGTATTGATCAAATCCTTGGTTTCGGGGGTCAGCGGTACGTGCAGGGTCAGGTAATCGGCCAGCGACAGGAGTTCATTCACCGTTGCGACCTGTGAGCTCGGGCCATCGTAATTTGTCACCAGCGGGTCGTAGCCGTATACCTTCATTCCAAGTCCGTGGGCGGCAATCTCAGTGACGCGAGCGCCGATGCTTCCGAGACCAACTACCCCCAAACTCTTACCGGCCACCTCGATCCCGCGGACGTCATTGCGCACATCGAAGTGGCCCGCTCGCATCTGGCCGCTCATATAGTCGAGCTGCCGCGCCAGTGCCAAAATCGAGGTGATGACATGTTCGGCCACGGCGTTACTGTTGGCCACAGGCGTGTTGACAACAGCGATCCCGTGTTGCGTGGCGGAGGCACAGTCGATGTTGTCTAAGCCGACGCCATGTTTGCCGACAACCTTCAAACGGGTAGCTTGTCGAAAGTCGTGTGCGCCAACCGAAAATAGTCGGACCAGCACTGCGTCCACGTCGTAAAGCGCGCTGCGCATATCGTCTCCAGAAACGAAGCTGTCATCTTGCCATGGAATCAGACAGTCGCACTCTGTGGAAAGCAGTTCGATGCCGGCACAGGAGATGTGTTCGGTGATGAGGACTCGCGGTTTCATATAGGTTGTTTTTTTGCCCGCTTGGGCGGCGTCGCTGAGACCCCCACGAGGCCGCCACTAACTGTCAGTACTTCACCCGTGATATAGGAGGCTGCCGGGCTGCAAAGAAAGGCGACGCCCCGGGCGATATCTACTGGCTCTCCCCAACGGCCCAGAGGTATGGAAGCGCGCACGCGCTCGATGATTTCCTCTTCGCTGAGATTCAAGGTGACACTGCGCTGCGCCATGTTGCGGCGGTTGAACTCTGTATAGACCGGTCCCGGGCAAACCGCATTCACACGAACACCATAGGCGGCCATCTCCAGCGCCATAGTCTTGGTGAGGCTGATGATGCCGGCCTTGGCCACATTGTAGGCGGCTACCAGCGCCGCCGGGGCCTGTCCGTTGACTGAGGAGATGTTGACTATGACGCCCGACTCTTGGTCCTCCATGATGCATCCAACGGTACGGCTGCAGTAGAATGCACCTGTGAGGGTGGCACCCATGACTCGATCCCACTCCTCATCACTCGTCTCGACGATTGGCCCAACCTGTTGTCCCACCCCCGCATTGTTCACAAGAATGTCGACTTTGCCGGACTCGCTCTGCACGCGATCAAAAAGCTCGTTTACTGAAGTGCTGTCAGTCACGTCCAGAGATGCAGCTTGCACCTGAAGTCCCTGTTGGTTCAGGATTTTCGCTTCTTGCTCTGCTTTTTCCAGCTGCAAATCGGCAATCCAAACGTTTGCACCGTTATGGGCGAGTTGTTCCACCATGGCTAGACCAAGTCCTTGCGCGGCGCCGGTCACTATAGCAATGGAACCGTCCATTGTGTGCGTCGAATCTGTTGTTTCAGACATCGATTTCCCCCGTCATGCGATGTAAAGTGGGAATTGTAGCTACTGGCTCCCACGATTGCTGCTTAATACCTTGATAGTATACAGACCTACCGCAGCAACGTCGAGATATTCAATACCCGCGGACAATGAGCGATTATGGCCTTTGATATTGATAGAGACAGCGTAGTTGTGCTTTACAAAGGGGGAAGATTGCCCAGCTGGAGGCAGCTCTCAATCATCGAGCAGAACGCTGCGTCTCAGGAACATGTGGATCTCATGCTAAAGGTCGCAAGAGATCATGGTTTACAGCGGCTCGAAGGGTTCAAGCTGGTCGGACCTCGTCGGGACTATCAGTGGTTCTGGCTGATCGAGTTCCAGACCATTGAAGGGGCTGAGGCATGGATCGAAGCTGAGATGGCGCCGCCGTATGGTCTCTACGGCTATTACGAGTATTTCCTGTCTCGCCGATGTGGCGCCGATTTTTTCGACTCCTGGGTGCGTGACCGCATGCCACCTACTGTTCCGTTGGATGCGGATCCACACCAGATACCCGAGCTGTGGACGGACCGCTCAAGCGCCATATTGCTGATGTTTGAGCGCTGGCGTCCGGGAGCTGAGGCGATCGAACCGGTAGCGCGTGGTGACGCGGAGCACGAAGCGCGCATGCGCCAGGTAGCCAGCGAACAACGGTTACTGCGATTGGAGGTATTCCAGCTTATCGACCGCCAATGGCCCTGGCACCGGGTGTATGTGATGGAGTTTCCCAGTTTTGAGGCCGTAGAGGTTTTTATCGATGCCGAGGTCCAACCGCCGCACGGGCTGTACACGGAAGTATACTTCTATCTCGCCCGGAAATGGTCGCCCGAATACATGGCTTCATGGGTATCCTACGCCGCCATGACGGTGAAGAAGTAGGAAAAGTGTTTGTGACCTTCTGCCTGCTTATTTGATCAGCAGTAGTTTCCGAGTTTGCCGGGAAACCACAGACTGCAAACGGTAGAAATATGCTCTGGACGCAAACCCCGAAAGGTCCACCGGCACTTCGTACGTGCCGGCAGCCAACCAGATAGCCACAGGTGTCATCACTCGTCGATCTCCCAGATCGAAAAGGTCTAATCTGCTGTGCGCTGGTCGCGTTAAAACGAACCGAATGTTGGTGTGGTGGTTGAACGGGTTGGGGTAGTTTTGATGAAGGACGAATGACATCGGTGCACTGCCCGTCCGCGCCCCCATCACCGCGTCGGTTCCAGAAGTTCTGGAGCCTCCAAGACATAGATAGTTCCATCCAGCCCAAGGATGTACACCTCGCCCTTCTCATCTTCACCAAAGCTGGAGATTCCTGAAGGCGATAAGGCCAGTTGTTTGTTGGCCACAACCTCACCCTTCTCGTAACGCAATGCCCAAATGCGACGGCTAACGAAATCCCCGTAAAGGTATAAGCCGCGCAACCATAGTTGGGGCCCACGGTAAACGTAACCTCCAGTAATCGAATGACCCAGCGAATTACCATAATCTGCCACTGGCAGCGCCAGCCCGGTTTGGTCGCAATCCGACGACGGACGGAAACAGTGGAACCCTTCCATTATGTTCCAACCATAGTTTTGTCCGGCTTCGATAAGGTCGATCTCCTCCCAGGAGTTTTGGCCCACATCGCCGGTCCACAGCTGGCCACTGACGCGATCAAAACTAAAACGCCAGGGGTTGCGCAATCCCCAAGCCCAGATTTCCTCGCGCCAGCCTTGGTCGTTGGCGACAAACGGATTGTCGTCGGGCACCGAATACGATCCCGGTGCAATGTTAATGTCCACGCGCAGGATAGCGCCCAAGAGCGTCGAACGATCTTGGGCGTTACCGAAACGATCACCGAAGCCACCACCATCTCCCAGCCCGATGTATAGGTAGCCGTCCGGTCCGAAGGCGAGCTGGCCGCCGTTGTGGTTCCCAGCCGGTTGGCGTACCTCCAACAGAATCTGTTCGCTGGTCCGATCAGCCGCATTGGGGTCTACGGAAACCGCAAACTCGGATACGCGTGAAATCAAACTGCCGGTGGTGTAATAAACGAAGAACCGTCCATTATCTGAATACGCAGGGTGAAAAGTGACGCTCAACAACCCCGCTTCGTTTGGCCGGGAATTAACCTGGTCGACGATATCCAAGAACAACCCAGCTTTCGCAACCGCGGTATCGTTTTCAAAGACCTTTATCCTACCAGCCTGTTCGACGACAAAAAGGCGATCGCTGCCGTCTCCCGCGTGGGTCAAGAACACGGGCCGTGCCAAATCCAGACTGGCGAAAACTCTGTGGATCTCGACTGCCTCCGCCGACTCTGTTTCTTGGGCATCCAAAGGTTGAATGAGCCACCACGCTGAACTGCAACAGAGGATCACCACGACGTAGAGCTGTGCGTGCAGTCCGCCGTCAAACCCGTGGTCAAAAGTACCAGCATTCATTTCGATTCTACAGGACTTCCGGCGATCCCGCACCGCCGGTTAGCGACAGTCATATACAAACAATGCCGTGACATCTGTCAATTAAAACCGTTACCCAACGTGTCTGGTTTGTGTACGCGATTGGCGGCCGATATCTTCAAGCAGCCATGGCCGAATTCATCCTCAGATCGAGGAAGGGACGTTCAACGGCAGATTCCGCTGATTCGCTGGCTGCTACGGGGCACCTTGAGATTTTGGCCCCGTGTGTCGTCAACGCCCTATTCTATTCAGGCAACATCCGCCCGAACACGATCGTTCACGTCGTCTTCGAAGGACCCTCCGCGGCTCCCAAGACGGTGCGTTTCGAAAGCGATCAGCTCTGTTCTCTGGAAGGGCATTCGGAAGGTGCCATCGGTGAAGTGATGCACCGAGCTTTATACTGCGGAAGGGCGCTCAATCTCGGAGAAGAGATAAGCGTAGATAGTGGCCTTTTTGTTGCCAAGACTAGTTTCGAGCGCCTGGTCAAAGAAAAATGCGTTGTGAGCCCGTGTTACTATTTGCACAAGCGAGGTATGGATATTCGTTCGACCGACCTCGATCCAGCGTCAGTGTTTGTGTTCAGCGATCACATGTCGATGCCCAAGAAGTCCGAGAAACACCTCGCAAGGCTGGGCGCAGCAGCGCTCAGCCTCGGACCGCGCACGCTATTCGCATCGCAATGTATTGCTTTGGTGCAAAACGAACTCGATCGTCGCGAGTTCGGGGGCACACCGATTCAGCCGGCTTGACTTGTGAGGGGATCTGTCGAAATTTCCGAGTCTTTCTGATATCTCAGGTTCCGGCAGGATGATGATTCCAGGATTGTCTACAAGTACTTCAGGTTTGGTTTTCAGCCAGAACCGCCTGCATGCATCTGCCCACAACACGGTCAACCTGAACACTAAAGACGCGGCCAAAGCCAAGGTCCGTGGCGGAGAAATCTCCCAGGAAGGTGTTCGCGCGCGTTACTCGGTTAGCGATGGCGAGATCGCCTTCGTAGAAGAAGCGGTGGAGCAGATCCTCTCTGGATATCATTTCACGGCCAACCTACGTACCGTCGAAACGCAGGACCAGATGTTGGGAGCCCTGCTCGATGTTCGAGCTTAACCCTCATCTTCCAACTGTTACCAACTTTCCCGCTACATCATACGTATGACTGATAGGATTTTCTGGCAATGCTGAGGGGTAGTCGTGTCACCTTGCTCATCATCCCCGAAGAAGGAAGCAAGACGTTGGAGTTCAAGTTTCCGCGTATTGCCGTGGTTCTATTCTGCTTTTTGGGAGTCGGTATACTCTTCTTCTTGGGCATGGGTTTCGTTTCGTACAATCGCGCCAACGATCTAGCCAACTCAGTGGTCCTCCTGGAGCGGGAAAAAGCATTGTTCGAGCAAGAGATCGTACAAATCAAGCAGTTAGAGTCCACGTTGTTGGCACTGGAAAAAAGCAACCGGCAGCTGCGCTCGATCCTCGGGGAATCGTCTGGGGTTACATCGATCGCCCCGCGTAAGATGGGCGAAGAGTATGTTTCGTCGGTGAAACGTCTACAGTGGGGTAATATTAGTTCCGTTCCGTCGCTGTGGCCGACCAACGGCAGTGTGGATCGCCATTACAGCTCTGATTTCGGCGGTGTGCTAATCGCCGCTCCGGAACACACTCTCGTGCGGGCTGCCGCTGCAGGCAAGATCGTTTCGAGCCATTTCGATGAGGAGCTGGGAAATGTCGTCGTCATCGACCATGGGAACGGTATCCAGTCGGTATACGGCTACAACAAGCACGTTCTGGTCGACCTTAAGGAAGTGGTGCAGAAAGGACAGGCGGTTGCCTTGTCGGGTAAGAGCGGCAGAGCTTGGGCTCCAGGATTGTATTATGCCGTTCGGGAGAACGGCGTGCATCGAGATCCATTACAGTTCCGTCTTTGGCTCTGAATCATGCGTCCGCAAAGAGATCCCCACGACACCCTTTGGTCGCGGCTCGGTAATGAGTGGTAACTTGGATATCGACTACAGCGTTAGGGTCGACGGCATCTTGCACGGCGATCGTCTCGCCACGAAACGGGCTTTGGTGGTAGGTTTGGAAGGGGAGGTTCAGGCCGAGATTATCGAGG
>CAYNZV010000045.1:31809-33237 GCA_964401715.1 uncultured Gemmatimonadaceae bacterium
CAGCGAGGCAATGCTGGCGCCATTTTCCAGCGCCGTGCGCGACACCTTGGCAGGATCGACGACTCCGGCTTTGACCAGGTCTTCGTACTCTTCGGTAAGGGCGTTGAAACCGACCGCGCCCTTGGATTCTCCCACCTTGCGCGCTACAATGGCGCCTTCCAATCCGGCGTTATCGGCGATCTGTCGCACCGGCTCTTCAAGTGCTCGGCGCACGATGTCGATGCCAACCGCTTGATCACCTTCGAGTTCGAGTTTGCCCAGTGATTTCTGAGCGCGGAGGAACACGACGCCTCCGCCAGGAACTATCCCTTCTTCCACTGCTGCCCGTGTAGCATGCAACGCGTCCTCGACGCGCGCTTTTTTCTCCTTCATCTCGGTCTCGGTGGCAGCTCCTACGTTGATAACGGCAACGCCGCCTGCCAACTTGGCTAAGCGCTCCTGCAGCTTTTCGCCGTCGTAGTCGGAGGTCGTCTCGTCGATCTGCCGACGAATCTGTGTAACCCGTCCCTTGATGTCGGCAGGTTTGCCACTGCCTTCGATAATAGTGGTGTTGTCTTTGTCGAGAACGACCCGCTTGGCCTGACCGAGGTCGTCAAGGGTCGTGCCGTCCAACTTCAAACCGGCATCCTCGGAAATAACACGGCCGCCGGTCAGAATCGAGATGTCTTCCAACATGGCGGTGCGGCGATCGCCGAATCCAGGGGCCTTAACGGCGGCAACCTTGATCGTGCCGCGAATCTTGTTGACCACCAGCGTGGCCAGAGCCTCGCCTTCTACATCCTCAGCTATGATCAACAGAGGTTTACCCAACTGAGCGACCTTTTCGAGCACGGGAACCAAGTCGCGCATATTGGAGATTTTCTTGTCATGTATCAGGATGTAACAATCCTCTAGGCCCGCTTCCATGCTCCCGGAATCGGTGACGAAATAGGGGGAGAGGTATCCGCGGTCGAACTGCATGCCTTCGACCACATCCAAGGAAGTGTCGGTGCTCTTGGCCTCCTCCACCGTGATGACGCCATCTTTTCCAACCTTCTCCATGGCATCGGCGATGAGATCACCGATGGCGGGATCATTGTTGGCGGAAACGGTGCCAACCTGAGCGATCTCTTCTCTGGATTTGACCTCTTTACTCTGTCGTCTGATGTCACCAACGATGCTGTCAACGGCCGCGTCGATGCCACGCTTGAGATCCATCGGATTAGCTCCAGCGGTGACGTTCTTCAAGCCTTGTCGGAAAATGGTCTGGGCCAAGACCGTGGCTGTGGTGGTGCCATCACCGGCGACGTCGGAGGTTTTGGATGCCACCTCCTTGACCATCTGGGCACCCATGTTCTCGTAGGCATCCTTGAGCTCGATCTCCTTGGCCACTGTGACGCCATCCTTGGTAATGGTCGGTGAGCCAAAACTCTTGTCGAGAACCACGTT
>CAYNZV010000046.1:0-27897 GCA_964401715.1 uncultured Gemmatimonadaceae bacterium
CCTGCGGTCGTTCCATGCCGGTCTGCAGATCCTGTTTCCCACTCGCGAAGATATGCGCAACCGATACCACTTGATCGACGGCGAAGTGGCACGGTTATTCTACGAAACCTCACCCAATCAGTACTATCCGGCGTTCGAACGAATCTTCAACCGAAACGCCCGAAATGTCGACGCGTTCTTGCAGTCGCAATAATGAAAACGGGGGTTGTAAGATGCGCTCTTCAGTTTGCCTGCTGACACTACTGTTGCTGGGATGGACGGCCTGCTCCGAACCCGGCAAGCGTGTTGTCGCCCAATCCACCGATGAAGGCGCTTTCCGGCTCACCCTGGATGCAAGCAAAGGATGGGTGCGGCCGAATCAGTGGCTGCCAATCCAGGTGGCTCTCGTGAGCTTGGATGGCCCCATTACCGACGGTTTGTATGAAGAAATCATATTCAAGGTTAGCAACGGCTTTCTGGATGACGCCGATCTCAATTTGAACAACAACTTGGATGTGGTGCTCGAACCGGGGTATGAGGATTATCCTGGAGATACCACGTACAAAGCTTGGATCAAGTTCAAGGCCAATCCTTCTACCTCAGATCGCACCGAAAGTCAGGGCGAGATCCACGCCTTCTTTCGCGATGCCCTGGCGACATTGAAAATCCGCATCGTCGCTTTGCCCGACGACTTATAACCGGCGGGGATTACTGGCCTCCGAGTTCGATAGTTCTCCCTCTTTAGCTTACATCTTTATTGCCTTCAGATGGTTACGATGGGTAGCGAATAGCCGGCAGCGGGGCATCGCTCGACGCGACGGCACAATTGTTCGCGCCGTTTGGCGAGTCTCTCGGTCCGAAATCTCTCGACAACTTTCGCTCAATTATATATACTAAAGCCCTTTTACCTCGAGTTATCCCCCCGGATCGCTTTCCGGCGGCATGCTCTCTGCCCAACTCACTTAGGAAATAGATGGCCGGGTATCCACATAGACAGGGTTTATACGACCCGCGCAACGAACACGACGCCTGTGGCATCGGTTTCGTTGCCCATATTAGGGGCCTCAAATCCCACCAGATTGTCGAACAAGCGCTTTCGGTCTTGTGCAATCTCGACCATCGCGGTGCCCGCGGATGCGAAACCAATACCGGTGACGGTGCTGGCTTGCTGATGCAAATTCCGCACGGGTTTCTGGTTGACATCGCCAAGGAGGAATGCGGCATCCATCTTCCAGGAGCGGGTGAATACGGTGTGGGCATGGTGTTTCTGCCGCCCGATGCCGCGCAGCGTTCGGCGTGCGAAAAACGCATGGAGGAGATTGTCGCCGCTGGAGGGCAGGAAGTGATGGGGTGGCGCGATCTACCCACACACAATGCGGACCTGGGTGAAACCGCCTTGGCGAGTGAACCAGTTATGCGGCAGATCTTCATCCGACGCAACTCCGATCTGCACGATGACCTCTCCTTCGAGCGCAAACTCTATGTCATCGGAAAACGGGCGGCGCACGCGATTCGCCGCGACGACGGATTGTGTGGCGAATTTTTCTACCTCACCAGCCTTTCACACAGGACCATCGTTTACAAGGGGATGCTGACGCCCCACCAAGTAGTTGACTACTTTCCCGATCTTAGCGATACGCGAATGGAAACCGCTATCGCCTTGGTTCATTCTCGCTTCAGCACCAACACCTTCCCGAGCTGGGAACGAGCGCATCCGTACCGCTATCTCATCCACAACGGCGAGATCAACACCCTGCGAGGTAATGAAAACTGGATGCATGCGCGCGAGTCGATGATGCGGTCGGATCTTTTCGGTGACGACTTGGAAAAGCTGCTTCCGATCATTGAAGAGGACGGCAGCGACTCCTCCAAGTTCGACAACTGTCTCGAATTCCTGCATATGGGCGGGCGCTCACTGGCGCACGCGGTGATGATGATGATTCCCGAGCCGTGGGAAAAACACGAGAGCATGGCGGACGACAAAAAGGCTTTCTATGAATATCACAGCTGTCTCATGGAGCCATGGGACGGCCCCGCTTCCATCGCGTTTACCGATGGCACGGTAGTAGGTGCCGTGCTGGACCGCAACGGCTTGCGCCCCTCTCGCTATTACGTCACTGATGATGATCTTGTCATTATGGCTTCTGAAGTTGGCGTCCTCGATGTCCCACCTGTAAAAGTACTACACAAGAACCGACTGCAACCGGGTCGCATGTTTCTGGTGGATACGGCGAAAGGGGAGATCGTCAACGACGAGGAGCTCAAGCAGACGTTGATCGACGAGCGCCCGTATCGGCAGTGGTTGGAAGAAAACATGATCCACTTCGACGAGCTTCCGTTCGTAGAGTTGAATCGTACGACACCTGACCACAAGGACGCTCTGAAACGACAGCAACTGTTCGGTTACACCTTCGAAGACATTCGGGTCACTTTGGTTCCGATGGCACAAAACGCGTTCTGGCCGTTGGGATCAATGGGCAATGACGCAGCCTTGGCAGCGCTTTCAGATCGTCCCCAACTGCTCTACAACTACTTCAAGCAGCTGTTTGCGCAGGTAACCAACCCTCCCATCGATCCCATCCGGGAAGAGCTGGTCACGGCTTGGGAAACCACTCTTGGTTCGGAGGGCAACATCCTCGATGCTACTCCCCAAAGTTGCCGTCAATTACGATTGTCATCGCCCGTCCTCGCCGACGGGGAGCTGGCGAAGCTAAAACAACTGGACCAACCAGGCTTGGTGCCGCGGGTTTTGCCAATGCTTTATCCGGTACAGGAAGGTGAGGAGGGTCTCAAGCAGGCAATGGACGCGCTATTTACCGCCGCCGCCGCTGCCATTGCTGAAGGGGTCACCATTCTCATCCTCTCCGACCGAAAGGCGGACAAAAAGATGGCCCCTATTCCCGCCTTGCTCGCTGCCGCCGGCTTGCACCATCGATTGATCCGCGAGGAGCTGCGAACTCGCGTCGGTTTGGTGGTGGAATCGGGGGAGCCACGGGAAGTGCACCACTTTTGTTTACTCCTGGGATACGGGGCCAATGCAATCAATCCCTATATGGTGTATGAGTCTTTGGAAGATGCCATCCGCGAAGGTCTGCTGCCCGACATCGATCTGGGAAAAGCGTGCAGCAATTACAACAAGGGAGTCGTCAAGGGTATCGTGAAGGTCATGTCGAAGATGGGCATTTCGACCTTCAAATCGTACTGTGGCGCGCAGATCTTTGAAGCAGTAGGAATTAGTCAAACTGTGATCGACCAGTACTTCACCTGGACGTCATCACAGGTTGAGGGCATCGGGCTAGAGGCGATCGCCCGCGAATCGGCCATGCGCCACGAACGGGCTTACCCCGAAATCGCCGTCAACGAAGCCACACTCGATGCGGGGGGAGAGTATCAGTGGCGCGAGGGCGGTGTCCATCATCTGTTCAATCCACGCACGGTGCATCTTTTGCAAAAAGCGGTGCACACCGAAAACTACGCCGTCTACAAAGAGTATGCCGAGCTGATAAACGATCAGACGCGTGAGATGGCGACTCTGCGTGGACAGCTGGAGTTCGTCGCTTCCAACACTCCCGCGCCGATCGACGAGGTGGAGTCGGTAGACGAGATAACTCGGTGCTTTAAGAGTGGTGCGATGTCGTACGGTTCGATCAGCAAAGAAGCGCACGAGACTCTCGCTATCGCCATGAACCGCATTGGGGGAAAGAGCAACACTGGTGAGGGAGGAGAGGATCCGGCCCGCTATTTCATGGAGCCGAACGGAGACTCGAAAAACAGTGCTATCAAGCAGGTTGCATCTGGAAGGTTCGGCGTTACTAGCAACTACTTGGTTAATGCTCAGGAACTGCAGATCAAGATGGCCCAGGGAGCCAAGCCAGGCGAAGGTGGTGAGCTGCCTGGCTCGAAAGTCTATCCCTGGATCGCGAAGGTGAGGCAATCGACGCCGGGGGTGGGCCTGATCTCCCCGCCGCCCCATCATGACATCTACTCGATTGAGGATCTAGCGCAGCTGATCCACGATCTGAAGAACTCCAACCGTGATGCCCGCATTAATGTGAAGCTGGTTTCGGAGATTGGCGTCGGTACTGTGGCGGCAGGAGTTGCCAAAGGCCATGCCGACGTTGTTCTGATCAGCGGTCATGACGGTGGCACAGGGGCGTCTCCGCAGACGAGCATCAAACATGCGGGCGTCCCTTGGGAACTCGGCTTGGCGGAAACGCACCAGACCTTGGTGCTGAACAACCTACGCAGTCGCATCGTCGTGGAAACCGATGGCCAATTGAAAACCGGCCGCGATGTGGCGATCGCGGCTTTACTGGGTGCCGAGGAGTTCGGTTTTGCCACCACCGCTCTGGTATCGATGGGCTGTATCATGATGCGTGTCTGTCACCTCGACACCTGTCCGGTTGGGGTTGCCACCCAGAATCCAGAGCTGCGGGAACGTTTTACTGGCAGACCAGAACATGTGGTGAATTTCCTGCGTTTCATCGCTCAGGACCTGCGTGAGATCATGGCCGAGCTCGGATTTCGCACCGTCAAGGAGATGGTGGGACGTACCGACGTGCTGAAACAACGCCAAGGTGACCATTGGAAAGCAGGCGGTCTCGATCTTTCACGAATTCTCTATCGCCCCAAGATCGGTCCCGACGTTGGGCTCTATCGCCAAATGGACCAAGATCACGGCGTCGAACGTTCCTTAGATGCCGAGGTTTTGCTCGATGTGTGCCGTCCAGCTCTGGAATGGGGAGAGAGGGTGCACGGGGAATATCCCATTCGCAATACCAACCGCGTCGTGGGCACGATTGTCGGGTCGGAACTGACCAAACGGTACGGGCCCGAAGGACTTCCGGAGGATACCATCCAACTGAAGTTCTACGGTTCCGCCGGCCAGAGTTTTGCCGCTTTTGTGCCGTCAGGCATGAGCCTGGAGTTGGAGGGGGATGCCAATGACTACTTCGGCAAAGGTCTTTCTGGCGGAAAGCTGATTCTCTACCCTCCCGCCGGCACCGCCTACGATCCACGGGATGAGATCATCGTCGGCAATGTGGCATTCTACGGAGCTACTGGTGGCCAGGCATATATCAACGGCATGGCCGGTGAACGCTTTTGTGTACGAAACAGCGGGGTGCAAGTGGTGGTGGAAGCGGTGGGTGACCACGGTTGTGAGTACATGACCGGTGGCCGAGTGATCGTCTTGGGATCTACCGGGCGCAATTTTGCCGCAGGCATGTCGGGTGGCATCGCCTATGTGTTGGACGAAGAAGGCGACTTCGCCAATCACTGTAACCAGGATCTGTGCGAGCTGGAGCGGCTGATCGACGAAGATGAGATCCAAGAGTTACGCAGTATGATCAAACGGCACAACGATTACACCGGTAGCATGGTTGCCGCCGCCGTACTGGAATCGTGGGACAGCTCAGTGTTTCGTTTCGTCAAAGTAATGCCAACTGACTATAAGAGGGTTCTTGAAGCCACCGACCGGGCAGAATCCGCAGGTCTCAGTGGTGACGAAGCGATCATGGAGGCATTCGAGACTAACAAGAGCCACCTCTCCCGGGTGGGAGGCAACTGATGGGAAAACCTACCGGATTTCTCGAGTTTCAGCGCCAACTGCCTGCCGACCGGTCTCCCGCGGAGCGAATCGGGGATTGGAACGAGTTCCATCTTCACATTCCCGAGGTGGAGCTGCGCAATCAGGGGGCACGCTGCATGGATTGTGGTGTACCCTTCTGCCACACCGGTAGCTTGATCAACGGCATGGCCTCTGGCTGTCCGATCAACAACCTCATACCGGAATGGAACGACTTGGTATACCAGGGGCTGTGGCGCGAAGCACTGGAACGCCTGCACAAAACCAACAACTTCCCCGAGTTCACCGGTCGTGTATGCCCGGCTCCATGCGAAGGCTCTTGTGTCTTGGGAATCAACAACCCAGCGGTTACGATCAAGAACATCGAGTGCAGCATTGTCGATCGGGGATTCGAAGAAGGATGGATTCAGCCGCAGCCACCAACGCGACGAACAGGGAAAACGGTCGCGGTAATCGGCTCCGGGCCGGCCGGTCTTGCGTGCGCGGCCCAGCTTAACAAAGCCGGTCACGAGGTTACGGTGTACGAACGTGCTGACCGAATCGGTGGCCTGCTTATCTACGGTATCCCCAACATGAAGTTGGACAAGAAGCTCGTGCAGCGACGTGTCGATCTACTGAGCTCCGAAGGGATTCACTTCGTTACCGATACCGATATCGGCCATGACATTCCGGCCAGCCACCTGCAGGCAGAATTTGATGCCTTGGTGTTGTGTGGCGGTGCTACTAAGGGACGCGATTTGCATATTGAGGGACGCGAGCTATCGGGGATCTATCAGGCGATGGAGTTCCTGCGAGCCAATACCAAAAGCTTGCTCGATTCTGATCACGCTGACGGGGAGTATATCTCCGCACGCGATAAGGACGTCATCGTGATCGGCGGTGGCGACACCGGAACCGACTGTGTAGGTACCGCTATGCGACACCTCTGCAAGAGCTTGACCCAGTTCGAAATCCTACCTCGTCCTCCCGACGAACGAGCCGAGGATAATCCCTGGCCCGAATGGCCCAAAGTGTATCTATTGGATTACGGACAGGCAGAAGCAAAAGCGCGGTTTGGCGAAGATCCAAGGCAGTATCTCATCAGCACTAGCCGCTTCGTCGGCAACGAGCGCCAAGAGGTAACGGAGTTACACACCGTTGCAGTGAAGTGGGAGTCGGCCAACAACGGTCGTCCAGGGCCGGTGGAAATACCAGGAACTGAAAAGGTATGGCCGGCCGATCTGGTTTTCTTGGCCATGGGGTTTCTTGGTCCGGAAGACTCGATGCTCAATCAGCTAGGAGTGGAACGCGATCAACGCTCCAACACTAAAGCCGACCACGGTAGCTTCGCCACGAACGTCGACGGTGTCTTTGCCGCCGGCGATATGAGGCGAGGTCAAAGCCTTGTAGTATGGGCGATTAACGAAGGCCGCGGTGCTGCTCGCGAGTGCGATCGCTACCTGATGGGCACGACCCAGCTTCCCTGATTTCGTCGCCATTCCGTCCAAGCCTATAATCCACCGTTCATACGCGGTGCGGCGCGGTCGTACATGTTTGACTGGGGCAAGGTGTCCAACAGGATGCTGGCTGTCGGGAACACCAACGCCGCCAGTTCCTTAGATAGGGTGCTGACTTGGCGGGCGCGATGGTTGTGAACGATTGCTTCGTTCCCGCCGTCAACTACCTGCAAAGTATCGATCGTCCCTCTGTCGTCCTTGAGAATTACCCTACCGATACCAACGGAGTCTTCGCTTTCTTCTGAAGACAGTAATCTGCCGTAGCGAAGTCGATTTAGATAGCTCAAATAGGCGTAGACGTTGCTGTCGATGCAGGTCGTGTCTTTACCGGCCAGTTGTACCTGCCAACGGTACATGGGACCGCGAAAAGGACGGGGATCGTCCGGATCCGGCGGTATGTCTTGTCTCCAGATTGAATCGACCAGTCCTTCACGATCCTCGAATTCGATCCGCACGACAGTACCTCGGGAGAGGGCATGCGGCAATAGATGCCGATCGATCATTGGTACCGCCGCGGCATCAAGTGCTAGATGTGGATTGGCGTGGAGGTGGTAAACGGTATCTTCTCCGGCCTTCCGCAAGTACGACTCATTGTCCTCCCGACCGGGGATGCCCCGACCCACGGTTGCTGCAGCGATCGAACGGCCGCGGTGATCCATTACCGAGAAGTCGATGGCGTGGTCTGAACCAAAACCGAACCTCTGGGTAGAGAGTTTGTCGAAGATGATCGAACCGCTGCTGGTCAGCACCGCCCTTAGAAACTGGTCGATTCGAGGTTGCTGAACGTAGGCGTCGTGATAGTTAGGATATCGCCACACGCTGTCGCGCAGCACGTACACCCAATCTCGACCGTTATTGCTTATGCGCACTGCGTGCGCCTGTTCGATCTCGACGCCCACAACTTGACGAACAGTCGCTGTTAATTCTCTTTGCGATGCAGCGCGCAAATCGAGCCCGTGGCGGAGCGTGATCGCGAAAACCAGAGCTACACCCAAGACGATCATGTGGCGTTTCATGCCATCCCCAGCGGTGCATGCCGTCTACGGTAGCGATCGAAACCTAGTGCAAGTAGGGCCAAAGGTGCCGTTCCTACGACGATGGCACGCCACCCTACCTTTGTCGAGGGACTCAGGTAAGCAAAGCCGCGCGGACTGCTGCGCCGGGCTTGCAATTGCGTCATCTCGGGTCCATACGCGAGCTGGGCGACTACGTTCAACAACAGCTGATCGTGTTGAAAACCAGGCATGGTCAGATAGGCGTTTTTGAACATCTCCGAATTTCCAATTAGCACCAGTTTCCCGGGATGCTGCCCTGGTTCACCAAGATGGAAATTGACGCGCGTTTTTTCGCGCTCCGTTAGTAGGGCTGGAAACCGGCCTTCGAGAGTAGCCGCCAAAGGCTGATTAGGGGGCAGAAAGTCCTTGGCAACGAAGATCTCCGGCGGCAACCAGCCACCTTTCCAAGGGAATGACCAGACCCGCTCAGAAGTAGTTATCAAAGTGCGATGGTAGAGGTTTGCAGCCTGCAAGCGGTCGAAATCGAACGAGAACCGGTTTCCCCACGCGAAGAGCAAGTCACCGAGCTCTTGGGTGATGGGTGAGCCCTGATTGTAGTTGGCGCCAACTGTGCGAATCAAGAATGGAAGTGCCACTTTCTGTGGATCATATTCACGAATCGCGGTTCGATTGACCTGTGTTTCCAGTTGTAAGTGGTGATGAGTTTGATCCATCAGCACCTCTCGCACCTGCTCGACGCCCAACAGATTCAGGTATAACTCGGCGTCTTGGAATTGAGGTTGCGGCCAGTACACGGTTTGAAAGCCGGTTCCGCGATACTGCCGCTGCTGAATGTTGAAATGCTGCAGCGCAACGACGGCACGACCGCCACCGGCAAGATATCGACTGAACTGCTCGATGACCGATGTGGCATCGCGTCGCGGTTGCAGCCAGATCACCACCTCCGTATCTGGTGCCAAAAAAGGAGCCTGAGGATCCACGTGGGTGACTCGGTAGCCGTAGTCGCGCAGCAGCGATTTGGCGTCGCTGTAGACGTCGACTCCTTTTGGAGGAATCAGTCCCTTTTTGTGGTAATCCTCCAGCGCTTCGGCGGGAGACAGGCGAGGTAGATCGGAAACAATGGCCACGTGAGGAGCTGTTCCGGATTGTAGCCGGTGAATTGCCGTCAGGAGCAGAAACTCCAGATGATCCACGGTACGCCCGTCGAGTCGTGGGATCACCTCCATGCGGTTTCCGACTCTAATGCTCATCCCGCTCCAAACCTTATTGGTAACTACCGAATCCTCGCGCACGATCTCTGTCTCAAACGGCCTGAGTCCAAGACGTTGCAGCTTGTCCAGTTCGACCCTCGACAAAGCAGCTGGGCGGCGCGTTTCTATCGGGATGCCCATACTGGCCAAAAGAAAGCGAGTACGTTCAAGCGCCCGCTTGAGCCGAACAGACAGTGTCGAGCTGGTGCTGGCGATCAAGGTTGTCTTGAGGGGCCCGACCGTGGACAAACGCTGTCTGGTCAGTGAGGCCAAAGAGTTCGAATCGTTTTTGGTCAGGTCCACGTAAAACTGTCCTCGCTGCTGCCACAAAAAGACACCAATGATTAGCGCCAAGACGGCTACGCTAGCGCGAGGCACCAGCCATCGCGATATGCCCGAACGCACGGGCGCTTTGGTTCGCAGGTAACGTCGAAAAACCAGTGAAATCAATAATCCCGGTAGCAAGAAAACAATAAGTAAGCGCCACCAAAAACGCGTGCCTGACCCAAGGGGTGGCAACGGATCTGGAGTCGACCGCGGTATGCGCGCTTGCACCAATCGGTCGGGGGACGACAAGGTTCGCAGCAAGGTGCGCAGGAATACTCGGTGGGCGTACCTAGGTTGATTGATGATTCCGTCTTGGAAAAATGCAGCACTCCCTAGCACCACCATTTCTCCCCCTAACGGGTCGTGCGGTTTTAGCAATACGGCTAGATTTTGCTTGGGAACCTTCAGGTCAGGCTGTAGGTCGCGGTCCGAGAACGGGGCATCGGGCAGTTGCCGGACCCAGGTGTTACCGGTAGTGGTGGCAATCACTTCGGGGTAAAAACCCGCTTCCCCCACGCGTGCGGGGTTGACCTCCAGCGCGCTAGCAGCGACAAAGTTGAGGCCGCCGCGAGCCGGGCCAAGAAAGCTCTTGAGATTATAGAATGCCGGAAGGCAACGTATGTGAAAAGGCGCAATCACCTCGCGCACGGAACCGTCAGAGTCCGCCAACGGCACTGGTCCAGTGCTGCCGTCCATCAACAGATCCGGAAGTGGTCGCACTCCAAAGGGGGCCAACAGCATCTCCCAAACAGGAGGATGGCGAAAGGCGTGATACGTAACCTTATCTGATTGTTCAAACTCATAGCCGATGCTGTACGAACTTCCGGCTAACAGTGCCGTGCGACCCGAAGCGAGAAACTTCTTCAGTTGGTCGATGTGGTCTGCGGTTGCTCCTGTTGGCTGCATCCAAAACAGTACGTCCACCTCGCGAGGTATTTGGGGTTGGCGTTGCAGATCCAGCGGGATCACCCTCCCGTGTTCTGCCATGAAATGGGCGAGCATTTGGTACTGGCCGCGAGCAACTAGGCCAAACGTCGGCGGCTTGGGGGCGAGCTTGGCACGCAAGTGGTGCGTCACCAGATGTTCCAGATGGGGAAGGTGAGCGGGACCAATGTCTTGAATCAAAACCGCCGGGTGTCCCTCTAATTCCAGAACCAATGAAGACCAGACCGTTTGCTCGCTGGTCTCGTCGTGCACCACGCGGCGCACGGAAACCGACGACACCTTCTTTCGCGCTGCGAAGAAAGTGCCCTGTTGATCGCCAATGCCGGGGTCCAGCACCCGATATTCTATCGTCGCGGGAGCCTCTGAGCGCAACGCTTGCAAAAAGCGGACGACGCTGCCTTCGACGCCTTTCAGCTGAGAAGGCATTTCGTTTTTATTCGAGACGAAGAAAGTGATAGAGAGGCGACGATCCAGATTGCGAAGAAGATGTTTTGTGTCAGCGCTGAAGTGTCCGGGCTCGCTGCCGCCAACGTCCACCTGTAGCCAGCTAGCGTGTCTGAGAAGCAATTGGTTGAGCTGAGCAACTGTGGCTAGGAACAAGCTGAAAGCAACGAAGATGTAAAGGTAGTACCGGCGCTTCAATACTTGCTCCGTTGCAGACTCAACGCGTTCATCCACAAGAAGAACGAGCTTAGAAACACAAAGTATAGGATGTCGGCGCCACTGATCACCCCGCGGCAGAACGCTTCGTAGTGGGGAACGACAGAGATCGATTCGTACAGCCAGGTTCCCAACTGGGCGTCTGGCAGTAAACCATCGACCACTTCCACCACTTTGTCATGTCCGGTCAACACAAAAACAAAACCGAACAAGGTGGCTAGGACGTAGGCAACGATCTGATCGTGGGTAAGGCTAGAGACAAACTGGCCGAACGACAAAAAGAATGCGCCGAGCATAACAGCCCCGAAGTAGCTGGCTGCGATAACACCGGCATCGGGCTCGCCCAACCACGACAACATCACAACAATGGGAAGACTTCCGCACAGCACCAATACAAAAAAACACAAGGCGGAAAAATACTTGCCTACGACGATCTGCAATGGCGTCAACGGCAGGGTCATCAGCAATTCAAAAGTGTTCTGTGCTCGTTCTTCTGCCCAGCTGCGCATAGTGATCGCTGGTACTAACGGTATGAGCAACAATGGCAGGATTTCGAAATATGGGTCCATGTCCACGACGGCGTTGAGAAAGAACGAGTTCATGAAGATGGTTGCCGAGCATACTAGGAAAACGCTAGCGTATACGTAGGCGATAGTGGAATCGAAATAGGCGAGCAACTCGCGTTTGAAAACCGTTTTGCTGGATGCGAGACGCGACGAATCAGTCAAGGGCATTTACGATCTAGTGGGCGGCTCGCACCAGCTGGGCAAACACGGTTTCCAGCGAAGCGCCGGTGACGCCGGCAGCAGCAGCGACTTCCTCCTGCCGGCCGTCGCCAAGAAGCTTACCCAGGTGGATGATCAACACACGGTCGCTGATCGCTTCCACATCGCTGACTATGTGAGTGCTAAACAGAATGGCCTTGTCCGTGCTCATGGAACGCAATAACTCCCTGAAAGCGATCACCTGTAGCGGATCGAAGCCGTGCGTCGGCTCGTCGAGAAGCAGTATGGGGGGATCGTGTATCAGCGCCGTTGCCAGCCCGATGCGTTGTCGAAAACCGGTAGAGCATTCACTTACGCGCTGAAGGAGAACGGAGTCTATGTCGCATAGGTCTACGACGCGTTCAAAGCTGTTTTTGAGCTCCTCTTTCACCAAACCCCGCGCTGCACCTACAAACTGGAGGAACTTATCGACCCTCATGTCGCGGTACAGCGGTGTGTCTCCGGCCAAATAGCCGATGCGCCGGCGGACTTCGAGAGGTTCCTTCACCACGTCTAATCCATCTATGAAGATTTGGCCGGAGGTGGGATACAGGTAGGTAGAAAGCATCTTGAGCATGGTGCTTTTGCCAGCTCCGTTGGGACCGACAAAACCGACGATCTCACCAAGTTGCACTTGAAAAGACACCTTATCGACAGCGGTGAGGTTGCCGTATTGTTTAGTGACGGAAGCGACTGAGATCATGATGTAAAAATTAGTAAATCGCTCAGGATCGACAATCCAGTACTGTCAACTGCACATGTCGAAAGAAAGGCATCGCAATCGATTTAGGGCCGCGGCCAGTTCAAAAGGGCGAAAGCGCGCCAGATCTGCCCAACGCGTTGTACTCAGATGATCCAATCCATGCCGGGTTAGGCCTTCATCGATCTCGGCAAGCAGCTCAGCCAAGCTAAGTGACTGTTTTTTGTGCTTGTAGGCGCAGTATTCCAAGGCCATGCCAATAGCGCGCGTCTGACTGGATTCCACCAGCTGTTCCAAGGCGTGCAGGTCGAGGCAGTGGCTTCCCACCTGGATTGTATGCCGATCGCGAGTCTTCTGATAGATCTCTCGTTTGCCCTTGCGTGCAGTGAAGAGATCAAAGCGAACCGATCGCCAAGAACGCAGGTGCAAACCTCTGTTGACCGATGTCCGTCGCGATGACGGGATCTGTACGGCGATAGCTCGTGCTTGTTCGGTGCAGTCCAGAGCAACGTAGTTCTCCATGACGATTACCGTGTCCGCCACGTCGAAGAAGTCGCCGTTACTGCCGGCGACCAGAACTGCGGATAGGTCGAACTGTTCGTACAAGGCTCGTAACCGGTCGATAAGCGGAATGATTGGCTCGTTACTAGCAGCTACCAATTGTTGCATGCGATGATCACGCGCCATAAAATTTGTGGCGCAGGTATCCTCGTCTACTAGCAATAACCGCGATCCCACCTCAATGGCTTCGACTGTCGACGCCGCTTGTGATGTGGATCCAGAAGCGTTTGCGGTCGAGAATGCTTGTGTGTCCGATCCGTCGGGCAAACCGTCCAAGAACGGCGAAACATTCACTGAAGATATGTAGCGCCCATCTTCGGCGCGCACCTTTATGGCGGACCCATCAGTTACCACTAGCTCCCTACCATCTCCGGGCACGTGGTTGTAGACGCCACGTTGTAGTGCTTGCAGTAAGGTGGACTTGCCGTGAAAACCGCCGCCTACAACGAGCGTTATGCCTTCAGGCACGCCCATTCCCGACACCAAACCTCGGTTGGGCAGGCAGAAAGATTTCTGCATCGAGAAAGGTGATTCGAAGGCGATGGTAGTGTTATCGTCGAGGGGAGCCTGTTCTATACCGGACCGTCGCGGCAAGATACTGCCATCACCAACAAAAGCTACCAACCCACGCGGTTTGAGCTGGCTTCGCAAGCTGTCTGCGTCTTCATTGGTGTCGGCGAAGCGGGTCGCCTCGACAGCCGCTTCTGGTGTGCCAAACAGAGACAGCAAGATGATCTGTGGCATGTCTTCGAAGATCATCGCAACTGCATCGCTTCCGCGCACCCGTCTGCCGGTTGCCGGAAGCCCAACAAAGAAACGACCTTTTATATGGTCGTCGTGGATGAACATGCACGTGCGCTCGAGAATCTCTTGTCCCGGGGTGTCGATCCCTATGAATCCGCTCTTTCCCGATCCGCGTCGCTGGCGACGACGTTGGGCTTGTCGAGAAAATCGCAGCGCCAGGAAGGTGCTAAACCCGGTAGAGCGGCTTTGATTCGACCAGAGTGCCTCAGGGTATTGAGAAGCGGCAAGATTGACCCTGACGCTAAAACGACTGGGCGCTGCAAACGGGTCCCCTTGGACATGGTCGATCGACAAGACAAACTCGTCGAATTGATAACAGCCACGAATGTTTTTGTAGGCTCTATAGGATTGACCTTCTATACGAAGAAGCGAATCTTTAAGATTACCGGCGGCATCCACAACGGAACCTTTCGTAAGTTGACACTTTGTAGACTTACTCTATTATAAAAAAGCAGCACCATCCCACCCAATGAGCAACTGGAATCTGTTGAAGATTATTCTACTGGCGTTGTTATTGACGACAACGCCTAGCCTTGCCCGCAAATCGTCGGTAGATCCAAAGAAAACGTATTTTGTCATAAGTCCACAGTTAAGTTTGCCTGTAGGGGGATTCACCGACATCGCCGGCTTCGGAGGAGGCTTGAGCGTGGATTACCGATGGTCTCTGGATGCCGCTTTTGAACTGACTGCGAGCGTCGGCGGTTTAATGTTTACCACACAGAAAGGAACGGATCAGCTTCTTCCCATCGGATCCGGTGTTGTCCTGCCAAAAGATGTGCAGCTGGAGTCCCGGGTAGGCGCTTCCATCTTTCCGGCTAAGGTTGGGGTACGCTACATCGTCGATAATAACATCTTCCTAAAGCTCGAGCTGGGGGACTTGTACAGTCGCGTAGAGCGAGAAGGAATTGTTCCCCTCATTCAATCGGAAGAAGAGATCACGCTGGGAAGAACGGAAACTAATTCCCACGGCTTCCTCATCTCAATCGGCATTGGGCTGTCCAAGGGGATGCACCGGGGAGGACTGGAATTTAACTACTCCCCTCGTAGCACCGGACCACTGGGCGAGGATGATCTGGCTTGGTTCACCGTCTTCTTTGGCATATGAGATTTCTGCAAACTACAAAAACTGTACCCATCTTCGCATGCTCGATGCTACTTTTTGTCTTCACCCACTGCGGTGAACAGTCGACCAAACCACGCGAATCATTTCCCGACAACTACGACAGCGCGAACCGCATTGCCTTTGTATCCGATCGCGATGGAGACCTCGATATCTACGCCATGAGTGCCGACGGGGCAGATTTATTTCGCCTAACGCGTCATGAGGCTATGGATGGCGAACCGGACTGGTCGCCAGACGGTTTGCGTCTCGCCTTTGTCTCTGATCGCGATTTCAACAACGAAATCTACACCATGAGCGCCGATGGGGCAGACATCAAGCGGCTGACCAACAACGAAGCTCTCGATGGCAGCCCGGCCTGGTCCCCGGATGGATCGACCATCGCCTTTGTGTCAGCCCGTGATGAAAACCTGGAAATCTACACGTTCAACCAGACGTCGGGCGCAACCTTTCGACTCACCGAACACGAAGGCAAGGATGTCGAACCGGCATGGTCGCCCAGAGGGGATCGTCTTCTTTTTGTCTCCAATCGGTCTGGCAACGATGAGGTCTACGTCGCCAATGCCGACGGCAGCAACCCGGTGAATCTGACCAACAGCAAAGACATGGAGGGTTCGCCTTCCTGGTCCCCTGATGGCCGCGCCATTGCTTTCGCGACCGACCGCGATGATAACAACGAAATCTACATCATGAATGCTGAGGAGCCGGAGGCCGAGCCGGTCAACCTGACCTATAACAACAAGTTTGACGGATTTGCTCCCAGTTGGGCCCCCAACAGCGAGCAATTGAGCTTTGTCTCCGATCGTGCCGGTAGCGACTTCGAGATCCACTCTATGTTCGTGCAGCCGCAGCGTTTCCTTGAAGATCTTGATGATCCCGGCTTCCCGGCGTGGTCCCGCAACGGAAGTCGAATTGCCGTCGTCGCCCGCGGAGGGGCAAACGCGGACATCTTCGTGACCGATTTCGAGGGCATCGACATCGACAATCTAACCACCGATGCCGCCAACGAACGGTTCCCGGCCTGGTCACCAGATGGTCGCGCTATCGCATTCACCTCTGATCGCGCCGGTAACGACGAGATTTACGTGATGAGCACAGATGGCATGGTACCTTTCAAACTTATCCAAAACGCCGCTAGCGATGTCGAGCCAGCTTGGTCGCCTAACGAATCGCGGATCGCGTTCGTATCAGATCGTGCCGGCAACGACGAGATCTACCTCGTTCGATCCAGCGCCGTGGAAGAAACAGAGAACCTCACGGCAAACCCGGCGCGCGATCGCAATCCCGCTTGGTCCCCAGATGGTGATCGTGTTGCTTTTGTCTCCGATCGCAGCGGCAACGATGAGATATATGTCCTGACGTTGGCGGATTCTATCGTGGCGCGATTGACCGACAACCAGGGGCGAGATCTCGAACCCACCTGGTCGCCTGACGGGAATGAGATCGCCTTCGTGTCGGACCGCAACGGTGGTCTCGATCTCTTCACGATGTCAGCGGACATCGCCGGCGAAGAGCCGGTGCGGCTAACTCAGGATGGCACCGTTGCTCGACCCACATGGTCAAGAGATGGCACCACGATTGCGTTTGTATCGAGTGACACGGGAGATCGAGAGATATACTTGATCAATGCGGATGGCGGCAGTGTCGAAAATTTGACCAACAATCCGGCAGACGACTACTCTCCTGCCTGGTCCCCCGGTGACTCTTTGATAGCGTTTGTATCGGATCGGGATGGTCAAGTCGATCTCTACCGCATGGAAGAAGACGGAGATAATGTTACACGGCTCACCGAAAACGAGGACGAGGAGGATCATCCGTTTTGGTCTCCGACCGGATTGCAGCTTGTCTATGCATCCAACACAGGCGGCCCGCCGGACATCCATTTGATCGGCTCTCAAGGTTTGGTGCCCCGCCGTGTCACCGAAAGCCCTGGCGCGGACGTTTGCCCAACTTGGTCTCCCGATGATTCTTTTCTAGCTTTCGCCTCGAACCGGGATGGCGACTTCGAGATCTACGTCGCATCCGCGAATTCGGTGAGCGAGCCAAAGATCAACCTGACATCAATGGCGGCGGACGACCTCTACCCCGCATGGTCACCCAATCGCGCTGAGATTCTCTTCGCGTCGAATCGGGATGGTAATTCCGAGATCTATCTCATGTCGTCCACTGGAACGAACTTGGTTCGACTCACCGACAACAGTGCCGAGGATCTTTTTCCGACGTGGTCTCCGGATGGTGCCCAGGTGATATTCGTGTCCGATCGCGACGGTCGGTTCGACCTGTACGGATTGAACCTGGTGCGCGACGATGCCACCAACCTTCAAACGGAAAATCTCCGCCGCCTCACCGACTTTGGCGTCAGCGCCACCTCTTCCATTTCCTGGTTCTCGGTGCGGGATATCGCCTTCGCTTCAGATCGTGACGGCGTTCAGGGCCTCTACCTTCGTGATGTGACACCCGACCGTTTGACCTCGAGCCGTGGATTCGACTGGAGTCCATCCTGGTCGCCGCGATAGCGACGACGTGCGCGTGCCCCCGGGTCCAAACCAGGAAGTACTAGAGGCGCAGGCACGCGTCTGCACCGGCCCCAGACAAGTCCGACCCTTGGGCTTGCGCACCTCAGATCCCGACCCTAGCCGAATCCTGCAGATCATACTATCTTCGATAGGCGTCAACGAGACCGAATACTCGCCGGTGTCTCCCTCCCAGTTAGGCGCGTTTTTCGCAGCCATGACCTTGCGCAAGACGTTTCACCCGCCCACCAGCTGGAGCCCCGCGGAGAAGGACGCGTTCGATCAGTACGGCTCGCTGTTGCGCGAACGTCTGCCTCCCGAAATATCCTTCCTGTTAGAACCGGGGAGCAGCTTTGCCGCCAACTTCGCGAACGCGGAAACCGTCACGGCGGCTCTGCGTACCATTCTTGCGGGTGGACATTTGTCCTACGACCAAACCCGAAGCGTATTGGAGGCGATTCTTAGCGGCGATGTCCCCGAGGCATTGGCTGCTGCTGTCTTGATCGGTCAACGTATGAACCTGGAGAACGCCGAGGAAGCACGTGCGTATCTGGAAGCAACGAATGTGGAGGTTATTCCCGTTGAGTTGGATTCGCTGACGCACCTCGGCGAACCGTACGATGGAGCCACCCGTTATTTTCGCCCCTCGGTTTTTGTTGCCGCCGTACGTGCCGCTTTGGGCCGACCCACCGTTTTGCACGGTGTCGACTCGATGCCGCCGAAATGGGGCATCACCGACGAACAGGTACTGAATGTCTGCGGTGCACGGACCGATGTGACTTCACAAGAAGCGCGAGGTTTGCTAGAAGATGTCAGCGTGGGTTGGGCGTATGTCAGTCAGCGCGAATACGCGCCGGCGCTTTACGCCTGTCGCCACCTTCGTCATCACATAAAGAAACGACCTCCCTGGGCAGCCACTGAGAAAGTGCAGCGCCTTTTCCGTTGCGGCGCTAACGACTTCATGGTGGTGGGCATTTACCACAGTGGTTACGATGACCTGCTATTGCGGCTGATGCGGGAGAGCGAGCTGACTATCGGTATGGTGACCAAGGGGGAAGAAGGCAGCAGTTTCTACTCTCTCCGAGGAGCCAACACTTCGTCACGAAGCGACCTTCCGATCAATTACAGTCGCGGCTTCAGGCGCGGAAAAAAAGGGGAAGAGTTTTCGTTGGCAGTGGAACCGCGAGAGCTCGGATTCGATTACGAATCCAATCCGCGACCTGTAGAAGTTTCCGCTGGCGCTTTTGCAGACAGCGGCTGGGCTGCCTTGCACGGCATCGAAGGGCATGAGTTCGACAGAATCGCCCTGAATGTTGGGATGATGGATCATCTTCTAGGTTTCGTCGACGATCCCCTCACTGCCGTGCAGCAAGCCCGCACTGTGATGAAAGACGGATCTGCTGCCGCCCGGTTTCAAGCGTATATCGACCGCAGCACATCCTGTTGAAGCCGACCTGCGATCAGTCCCAAACAGTGGCGTCTATGTGGCCGTGCAGGAAGTATTGGCGGATCGCCTGCAGCGAGAGGTGAAACATGTTCAGAATTGAGGGCGGATATGCCGCCAGGTGACCTCCGGTGATTTCCACCGCGTCATGCCGAGAGGGCGCCGCTGGAAACCGGGCTGTTCCTGGCACGGTGTTTCCGCGGCCGTCAATCAGATCCGCTAGCGCGTCTAAATCGACCTCGACGACTCCTCCGACTTCGTCGCTAAAGCCGACCTCGTCGAGCGTCAAAGGGCGAGTACACAGATAGAAGTGTTGAATAACTCGTCGACAGTGACCGTAGGTGAGTTCCAGCTTCTTTTCCCCCAGATGGGCCAGATCGTCGCCATCCAAAGAAACGCCGATCTCTTCGCGGAATTCGCGTAACGCTCCTTGTAGATGGCCTTCTTCCGCCATTACATGGCCGCCAGCAGGTGCGTCGATCTGCCCCTGGTAGGGATCCCCGTCACGCGAACGCAGCTGCAGCAACATCCGCAGGTTCCCATGGTCGTCGCGCCGTACTGCCCAGACAAACACCAGCCAATGCCAGTCGTGATCGCGGTGCACCGCGGCTCGCGGCTTTGTGCCAAGGGGCGCCCCGTTGTCGTTGAAAACCGCCAATAGTTCGGTGTCCATGCCAGTTACAACGAGCCCAAAACGAAGATTAGCTGCAGAGCGAAGGAAACGACCGTCATGAGCAAACAGATGCCGCCGCCCAGGTAAGAGCCTATTCCTTCGCGGCCGGGGAAGCGCGCAAAAAGCGTGGATGCACCGTAACCACCGATGAAACCCCCAAGGTGAGCCCAGTTGTCAATGCCCGGAAAAATGAAACCAAAAATGAAGAGGATTACAGCCCATTGCAGGAATTGTCGCGTGAATAACGAGCTTCCCGAACGACGACCGTAAACTATAGCTGCAGCCAATAGCCCGAAGATGGATCCGGACGCACCCAGAGTTGCCACGTGCCCCATTGCTGTGGACATCACAAAGCCCACTATACCCGCGACAGTGAATATCGTGAAAAGCCGAAAGGGGCCGAAAAGGTCTTCGACAAGTGGACCCAACTGCCGGACCCACATCATGTTGAAGAAGATGTGCAGTAAGCCGCCGTGGAGGTAGATTGCGGTTATGAGGGTCCACAAATGTCCATAATGGTACACCAATCCCTCTCCGGTCATGCCGAACATCAAGCTGGCTCGATAGCTGGGAGACAGAATGCCCAATATACCTCGGGACTGAAAAATCGCCGACATGTCGCTGGCCAGCGCCAGCACGTATACGGCGACGCAGACTACGACGATCAGATGCGGAAAATCCAGACGTATGCCGACCTTGCGCATGGCCGAGGTGAAGCCCCATAAACCTGGTTTCGGCTGTCCGCAGTGAGGACAACTGGCGGCATCGTTGCTGACGAGCTTGTGACAACGTGGGCAAAGAATAGCAGGCATAGTCAGATAATTGAACAAGACTTCCAGAAGGGCTCAAATATTGATGGTTCGAATATAAAGGGGAGAGCCACACCACTCCAAATTGCGATCCGTTGCACCGCGTGATGAACAGGTGTATTATGATCCGGTTCAAACAGGAGATATATGCGTCCTATTATCATCGGTGCCGGCCGCGGCAGTCGTTTGAACGCCCTGACCGACACGCAGCCAAAATGTTACGCTCCGGTGGCCGGCAAACGAATCCTTGATTGGTTGTTAGCCGCGCTGCTCGAAGCCGGCCTCGAAGCGCCGGTATTCGTAGGCGGGTATCAGATCGACATGATACGCGCCGATTACCCCGATCTGGAATTCTGTCACAACCGCGATTGGGCCAACAACAACATCCTCGCTTCCCTGTTTTATGCCGAGGACCACATGTCGGAAGGGTTTGTCTGCAGCTACGCGGACATACTCTACCGTGGCAACGTAGTGCGTCGGGCTCTTGAGCACCGCGGCGACATGGTTCTCTGCGTGGATACCGAGTGGCGAAAACGGTATCGCGACCGCAGCCAACACCCGGAAGAAGATGCCGAAAAGGTGATTGCGGAAGGTGATCGATTGTTGCGCATTGACCGAAGTATCCTTGCCGATCAGGCTACGGGCGAGTACATCGGAGTCGCCAAGTTCAGCGCTAACGCCGTGTTGTGGCTGCGCGGTCACCATGACCGAGTAAAGGAGATGTTTGCCGGCCGCGTCTGGAAAGACAATATTCCGTTTGAGAATTCGTATCTGATCCACCTCTTCCAGGAGATGATTGAACAGGGGTTGGATTTCCATGTGGTTACCACTGACGGCGAATATATGGAGATAGACACGGAAGAAGACTACGCGCTGGCTAACGCCAGCTGGTCTACAGAGGCCACTCGCAATGTCGACGATTGAGCATTACGGTGTTCTGTTTCCCACCAGCGTGGTGGGGTCGATGCCGCGACCTGATTCGGTGTGTGAGCTTCTGGGAAACAACGACCCCAAGGCAACAGAGGCTATGGATCGGGCGGTAAGCGAGGTCATCGCAATGCAGGAAGAAACCGGTCTCGACATGGTCAGCGATGGCGAGTGGCGGCGTGCTTCCTACATCGGTGTGATCACCGAGTTGGCGGACGGTTTCCAGGTGGGCTCGAATCCGACCGATGGCCGACCATGGACTACCGTAGTGGGAAAACTCGAGCCCAAAGCTCCCGGTTTTGTTGCCGCTGAAGCGCGTTTCCTCAAACAAACGACAAACAAACGCACCAAGGTCACCATGCCGGCGCCCGCCCTGCTGGGAGAGCGGATGTGGGATCCAGAGCGCTCCCGCAAGGCATATCCCACGCGAGAATCGTTCGTTGAAGCTCTGGTCCCGATTCTAAAACGAGAACTCGAGCTCGTCTGCGCAGAAGGCGTCGATCTGGTACAAATCGACGATCCGCATCTTTGCCTGTTTGTCGATCCGGAGGTGAGGAGGCAGTCTAAAAACGCCGATGAGGAGGCGGATTTTTCGGTAGAAGCCAATAACACTTTGACGGAGGGCATCGCCGCTGCCCGGCTGGCTGTGCATCTGTGCCGGCGTGCTGGCGCCCGTGCCCGCGGGGAAGTCTGCCATGCCGGCAGCTACGAAGCGATACTGCCACAGATCAACCGGCTCAAAGTAGATCATATGACCATGGAGTTCGCCACCCCGAGTGCTGGCGCCCTTCACGTCCTATCCGGTCTGCGAGAAGATCTGGAGATTGGACTCGGTTGTGTCAGCGTCGAACCAGGCAAGATCGACTCTCGAGACGCAATAGTCGCCCGCGTCGAACAAGCGCTGGAAGTATTGTCGGCGGATCGGGTGGTTTTAAACCCGGACTGCGGTTTTGCTCCCGGGTCGGCGGCGAAGGTGGATTCTGAAGAGGTTTTCCAAAAGCTGAAAGAGATGGTAGCTGCTGCTGAGATACTGCGCGATAGGTACGCCTGAGTAGAGGAGCTACGGCTAAGTCTTTCGTTGAACCGAGGCAGCTCGACGGGTCCAGATGTGGACTCGGTTAAGTGAAAGGTCCAATTCCGGTTCGAGGACTCGGAGACGTGTTAGCACCTCTTCAGCACTGAGCAGCCTGAGTCTCTCGAGAGACTCGATTCCCGCTCGCACCAGGAGATTGCCGTAACAGGTCCCAATACCTGCGTGCAGATAGAGCTCGGTCGTAGCGCGCAAATGCGCTAAGTGTCTGTTATCCTCCAGTTTATCTTCGAGTCGAAGCCAACGCGCCTGGGCACCATGTCCTTGCAGATCAGTGAGATGTGTAATCTGAATCTCAGCCAGGACATCGCGCAATTCATCGTCCAGCCCTTCTACCCGTTCCACTCTAGGGGTCACCGAGGAAATCGTCCAACGGTCGACATAAACATACACCCCAAGCGAAAAAGCCATCGCCAACCCAGCTACCACAGCCTTTGTCAATGTCTTGGTGATGTACGGTTTTTGATCGGCAAAACAGCCAAACGCGGGAACCAATCTGTGCCAAACTAGCAGACGGTAGATCTCTGCACATTCGATAGCAAAAGGAGGGAATCCCAAGAAGCCAACCAGCGGCATTTCAAACAGCTTGAGATCGTCGAAAAACGGAACTGTGTAGATCCATTTGGCACGCGCCCAGTAGTTGAAGAACTCCCAGAATAGACCAGCCACCAATCCAGCCAAAAGCAAACGCACTGCAGGACCATAAAACCCGGCACTCAACTGGCGCAACAAATTGTTGCCGCCTCGACGGTAGTTCATGGGTGCGACGATTAGAATGGGTCCCACCCAAACCAAGGCGAAACAGTATTGGGGAAACAACATGGACAGGGCCAGCAGAAGCACGCCCGCCACCTGCATGCTGCTGAGCCGTGCTGCGGAAAACGCCAATCTGGGCCCACGCAGATGCGTTGCTATGCCTCTGATATCGAGGTAATGGTCGATCCAGAAAATCCCCGGAAATACAGTACCAAACGCCAGAAAGGTCCCGATCAACCGGACCTTGTCATCATCGCTGACAAAAACATAATACCAGTTCTCCAGTCGAAAATTTAGCAGCTCGAAGAAAAACCAGCAGGCGGCAGACCACAAAACTAAAAGCAAGAATCTACCACCACATCGGAGGACTAGGGATGATCCTTCCGAACGACGAATCAGCGAGTCCAGCAGAAATATCAGACCGAACCACGCAAACAAGTAGAATTCAGTGGCGAACGGCTCCACCTGGATGGACATCAGGACGAAGCTAGTCACCAACCAGACAAGCGCGACTAAAACACCGAACATCAGCACCTGGCTTCTATTGAGACGGGTATCCTCTCTCATTGCGAGAGTACATACCATCATCGGTGGGTGCAATTCGAAAGAATCAGCGACCGCCTTGACGCTGGTTGGGCGTACCCGCTAGCTTATGATCCAGCGACCTTGCTGACGTAACAATACGCTCTGTGCACGTTTGTCCCACGGTTTTGTGATACCATCGGTCTTTCGGCGAGAGTTGCTGCTCTTGTCCCACGCATGCGCCTTATCAATCGACACTGGCAAACGTTGCCTGCCGCTCTTGTTGGGTTTGCCCTCGCATTGGCCGCACTGCTGCGATTCCAAGCTTTAGACTTTGGACTGCCTTCCTGGCTCCATCCCGATGAATACAGCTTCGTTTTTTTCCCGCTGAATTTCTGGAGCGGCGATCTCAATCCCCATTTTTTCACCTATCCGACCCTGCAGTACTATCTGCTGAGCATTCTTTACCTGGCGTATTTCGGGCTCCAGTTTGCGGCGGGCAGTAGTCACACCATCGAGCAGTTCGTAGCCTTTCACTATTTCTGGGATCGCACCGATCTCATGTGGTTGGCACGGTCTCTGAGTGCGTTTATGGGTTGGGCGACCGTCGGCTGGACCGCACTCCTTGCGCGCATAGCCTACGGCCGCAAGGCGGCGGTCATCGCAGCCTTGCTGATGGCTGTCTGTCCATTGCACGTTCGTCAATCGCACTTAGCCGGCGTCGACACCGCCTTGACCCTTTGGTTCACCGGTGTCGTGTGGGCGGCACTGCGATTGAAGCACGGCCGGCGTAACGACTATCTGCTGGCTGGCTGGCTCGTCGGCCTGGCGGCGGCCACCAAGTATCCAGGCGCCCTGGCCAGTCTGGCGGTATTGAGTGCACACCTTAGTGCCGGGCGATGCTGGAATGACAAACGCGTCTATGCAGCTGGCGGGATTGCCCTCTGTACATTCTTGTTTTGCTCACCATACGTCCTGCTAGATTTCGAAGGTTTTATTGCGTATTTCGGTCAGCAAGCTGCCCACCTGAGCGTCATCGGATCAGATGATTTCAAGCTGGGTTGGTGGTATCATTTGCGGTTCACATTCGCCAATGGCTTGGGTTGGCCAGTGTCTGTTCTGGGCGTGGTAGCCAGCTACTGGCTGTGGAAAAAACGGCAGTTCGAAACAGCAGTAATTCTCTTTGGCTTCGTGGGTCTGTTTCTTGCGGTTGGATCAAGCCAGCGGCTGTTCATGCGCTACGCGCTCCCGCTTCTGCCGTTGGTCATCGTCTTTGCTGCCGGCCTGCTTGCCCTATTGCCGGCCAGGATAGTGCCCTTGGTGGTCGTATTGGTGATGGTAAAACCGACTTGGTCATCGTTACATCAAGTACGCTTGTTGGACCGCACCGACACCCGGGTAGAGGCGCGGCATTGGATCGAAAAAAACGTGCCGCCGGGTACCGCCATCGGCAATTTCGGAGGCTGGGCTGGTGATGTAGGCGTGCGGACGTTCGAAAGCCTATGGTGGGAAGTCTCGCTATTCGAACGCAGATTCGGTCGGGCACGTCTAAACGAAGCGCTACATTACCTGGAGCAGTTGTCCAGTACTGCCCCACACTACAGCTACGGAGTCCAACGCACCAACATGGACGCCGCGAGCGGCAGTTTTGCCGAGATCGAACGTTTGGAAACGCCGTTTGTCGTTGTGCACCGGCATCCGTTGGGCTTTTCGAACATTGATTCCACTTTTGCCGTTGAGCTCGAGCGGCGAGGTCAGCAAGTGTTTGCAGCGAAGGTAAAAAATTTGTGGTCATCTGCTGTCCGGTTCGATCCATTCGATGCTTTCTATCTTCCGATCGCGGCAGCCGATGCTGTTGAGCGGCCCGGTCCAGATATCGAGATTTGGCGGATTCCAGGATGTCACATACCGGACAAGAACCCGACGCATGCTCGCGCTCTGGTCTCTCGGGCCTACACGCGCGGCATCACCGAGACGCTACGGAAGGACGGGGCCCAGGGGGCGTTGGATCTGTTGCACCGAGCTGAAGAGCTCGACCCCACGAATCCGGAAGTGTACTTTGTCGGCGCGTATTTCGCACAGAAAGCAGGTGATCTGGAAGAAGCAGATGCCAACTACCGACGGTCGCTGGAGCTGGAACCAACAAATTCGGCCATAAATAACAATTTGGCGATGTTATACGAGTCGATGGGTGCAACCGATCACGCCGAAATACACTTGCTTGAACAGCTGCATCTGGCACCCTGGAAACGTTCTGTGTATTTGTCTTTGGCAGGGTTCTATCGACGTCGGGAGAATTACCACAAAGCAGCCCAATTCTATAAGGTTCTGACCTCCCGTTTTTCCGGGTATGCCGAAGATCACGAACGCCTTGGAGTTGTCTACGAAAAACTGGGCAACGCGGAAGCAGCAGAGGCTGCCTACTTGAAAGCTGTGGAGATTAACAGCACGAACCAACGAATCTATCTGCTGCTGGCACGTCTTCACAGATCCCAGGATCGAATCAAAGAGATGGTTGACGCTTGTCTGGAACTCGTTGCCATCAATGCTAACAACCTACAGGCGCACAAACTTTTAGCTTACGGATTCCGGCATATGGGGAAGCACCAACAGGCCAGCAAACATGCTCGTATCGTGGTGAGCTTGGCGCCGACTGACCCTGAGGCAGACGAGCTGCGGCGCTGGCTCGAAGATCTACCGTAAGTGATGGCGCCAAAAGTTTTGTATCATAGGCGTGCATACAACTTTGAGCAAACCGTATAGACCGTATAGAAGGTTGATGTGTCCATGCAACTTATAGAATCCGAGACCAATTCTTTCCGCGGAGTGCTTCCGAATCCGGAAGCACTCCACCACGATCCGCAAATTTTCGCCCGCCAGTTGGAGCATTCTATCGAAGCCTGGGGGCGGGATCAGCTGCGTCTGATCTGGTTGCAGGTTCCCATTCAGAAGTCACAGCTGATTCCGATTGCCGTCGACGCTGGATTCCATTTCCACCACAGCAGCAACGATTATCTCATGTTGACCCGACGTCTCGACGAGAACGCCTTCATCCCCGCTTACGCTTCTCACTACATCGGCGCGGGGGGCGTGGTGCTCGATGAACAAGACCACCTACTTGTAGTGAGCGAGCGTTATCACCGTTTGAACAATCAACCCCCGCGCTACAAGCTGCCCGGCGGGGCACTTCACGAGGGCGAGCATCTGGCAGATGCCGTGGTGCGCGAGGTGCGCGAGGAAACCGGCGTGGAAACACGTTTTGATGCGCTAGTATGCTTTCGCCACTGGCACGGATATCGTTATGGCAAGTCCGACATTTATTTTGTCTGCCGCTTGTTTCCGATGAGCACGAAAATCTCGATTCAGGAGGAAGAGATCGCCGAATGCATTTGGATGCCAGTCGAGGAATACTTGAGTGCTGAACAGGTAAGCGAATTCAACAAGGAGATCGTTCGCACCGCCCGGCAAAGCCCCGGAGTGGTGCCAACTGAAACGGAAGGTTACGCAGATCCAGCCCGTTACGAGTTTTTCATGCCGGCAGAGCTACTTCGCGGGCGCGGATAATACTTCTGGGTTAACCACATGGTTCGGCGTACGTCTGGAAAAGTAGTCAACGATCGCCCGAGCGGCCGTCGCCGCCATCTTTTTCCGAGCGCTTCTCGTCAGTGATCCGACATGAGAGGTGGCAACCACATTGGGGAGCTCCACCAGCTGGCGCGAGTGTCCCACCGGGGGCTCGCTGGCTTGGCAGTCTAAACCAGCACCTGCCAGATGACCATCGTTGAGCGCGTCGATCAGCGTTTCCTCGTCCACTAGGCCTCCGCGCGCTGTATTGATGAAATAAGCTCCAGGTTTCATCGCAGCAAAGAAATCGGCATTGGCCATTTGTGCGTTACCTTCATTCAACGGCAGGTGCAGACTAACCACATCCGATTTTTCTAGTAGATCCGGCAG
>CAYNZV010000046.1:27997-30000 GCA_964401715.1 uncultured Gemmatimonadaceae bacterium
CACCACTACGCCCGCTTTGGTGCAATAATCGAGGTCGATGCGATCGTAGCCGACTCCATAACGCGAGACGATCCGTAACCGGCTCGCGTTCGCCATGGTCGACGCGTTGAAGCGCTCGTTGCCCGCTACAATGCCGTCGTAATCCGGCAACTTTTCCCTAGTGAGTTCATCCGTCCAATCCGGCCCTCCGTATTCCTCCACCAAGTCGAACCCAGCCTCCTGCAGGCAGATGCGGGCTGGATTATCGCCTTCGAACTCGGCGCGAACACTGATCAAAATCCGTTTCTTGTGCACAGTTGAATCCTCGGCCAAACTACCTTAAAATACCATCTGTGTTCGATGCAAACGCCCAATTATAGAACGAATCAATAGCTCGTCAAGCGAGCGGAATCCAGTGAATACTACCCCTAGATTTTACAACGAACAGCGACACGTTCTCTTCTACGGGCTTCTTTTAGCAGTCTTGGTTTCATGTTCATCATCGGGGATCTTTCGGCGCGAGTTGGTATTCACCAAAGAAGATCTTCAGTCCAAGCTGACCAAGAAATTTCCCCGCAAAGAGAAGCACCCGCTAATGTCGGTGACCTTCAGCAATCCGGAGATCTTGTTGGAACCGGGTGCCCACGTCATGGGGATACAGCTCGATATCAAGATGGCGCCACGGTTGGGCAAGCAGCTTATGGGTCGCGTCCTAGCCGAAGGCGAAATCGAATACCGGCCGCAACACGGCGAGTTTTTTATTGTCAATCCGAAGCTGAGAAAAATCGAGTTCGAAAATTTGAAGGAGAAATACGAGAAGGACGTTCGCTCGATAAGCGATCGCATCGTCGAGCAGTACCTGTCCGAGGTGCCCGTGTATCGCTTGGATCAGCGCGACTTCAAGCAGAAGGTGGCCAAGCTGGTTCTCAAATCGGCGGAAATCAAAGACGGCAAGCTCGTTACAGTCATAGGATTGTAGGAACGAAGATGCTCAAGGGAACCGATGATCTTCGCATCGCAGAGCTGCGACCGCTGATTCCGCCAGCGATTCTGATGGAGCAGTTACCCATAACTGAAACTGCCTCAATCACCGTGTCCAACGCCCGTGTACAGGCCGATAGCATCATCCGCGGTGGCGATGACAGGTTGCTGGTTGTAGTCGGCCCATGCTCGATTCATGATCCTCAAGCGGCACTCGAATACGGGGAGCGACTTAAAGAGCAGGCGCAGCGGTTGCGAGAAGATCTGTTCATTCTCATGCGCGTCTACTTCGAGAAACCACGCACGGCGGTAGGATGGAAGGGGCTCATCAACGACCCTCATATAGACGACAGTTTTGCTATCAACGAAGGCTTGCAATTGGCGCGCCGGCTACTCTTGGACTTTGGAAACATGGAACTGGGGGTGGGGACGGAGTTTCTCGACACTATCACGCCCCAGTTCATTGCTGACCTCATTTCTTGGGGTGCTATTGGGGCACGCACTACTGAAAGCCAAGTCCACAGAGAATTGGCTTCGGGTCTGTCAATGCCAGTTGGGTTCAAGAACGGGACCGATGGTAATGTCCAGATAGTAATCGATGCCATCAAGGCGGCGCGAAACGCCCACCATTTCCTGTCGGTGACGAAGCAAGGCATCTCCGCCATCGTTGGCACTCAGGGAAACGACACCTGCCACCCGATTCTTCGAGGTTCGACCGTCGGGCCCAACTACAGTGAGATGGACATTCAGCGGTTGGGAGCTTCACTGGAGAAAGCAGGGCTGGGAAACCGGATCATGGTCGATTGTAGCCACGGCAACAGCAATAAAGATCATACCCGTCAACCGCAGGTAGCCAACGAACTTGCAGCAATAATCGCGGCCGGCAATCCGCGAATCTGTGGTGTAATGTTGGAGAGCCACTTAGTGGCGGGACGACAGGAGGTCAGGCCGGGAGGCGAGCTGGTTTACGGCCTGAGTACCACCGATGCATGTATCGGCTGGAAAGAAACCGTGCCGATCCTCAAGGCGCTCGCATCAGCTGT
>CAYNZV010000046.1:30100-33010 GCA_964401715.1 uncultured Gemmatimonadaceae bacterium
TATCACGCGTGACGCTCAGGCTCTCCCTGTTCTTTTCCTGACGATGTCTTCGGCGGTTTTCACAAGTTCCTCAGATCACGTTGTGGAACATTGGAAGGAAAACAGCGCTACTCTTAGAATTTTCCGGCGTATTGAAAGGTTAGCTCTACTGCATCTTCAATCGCAACCTTTGAGGTATTGATTGTCAAATGGTACTGCAGGGGGTTTTCCCAGCTGGAATTGTGGTAGTTGTGCAGATAGAGTTTGCGCCATTTGTCGTGTTGTTGCACTAGCGCCTTGGCCTTTTCAAAGTCCATTTCGCGTGTTTCCATGATTCGTAAGCAGCGTTCCTTGAACGGCGCCACTACTTTTACGTGAACTGCGCGCGGGTGTCTGGCGAGGATCACCTGACTGGCGCGGCCCACAATGACCGCCTTGTCCAACTCACCGAAATCCTGAACCAAGGTTGTTATCAACATGAGATAAGCCCCGCGATCCAAGACGGTTGCCTCCGAGCCGGACCCACTCTCACTGATGTATGGGAATTCCAAACCGAATTCGGGAAAATAAGCCGCTGATGCTAGCGGAAAACCACCTTGGCCCATCTCGGGTACCAACAATCGGCGCAGGAAGAACTTGACCCTGCCTTCGCCCTTCTCATCGAGCTGCTCAACCTCTTCTGGAGACGTATCGGTTATAGAGGCGATTTCTTCGACGAGCTTGCGATCAACCAGTTCGCAATCCAACATCTCAGAAAGCCGTCGGGAGATCAAATCTCCGCCACTCCCTATCTCCCGCGCGACAGTGATTATAGGCAATTAAATAACCCCCAAAATCCCAAATGGCTTGCGGCATTAAGAAGATGAATGGATAACACCCGTCCGTAAGATGTTGTCCTTATTGCTGCCGGGTAACATAAAACGTAAAAAAGGAGTGTTTCACAAGTATCAAGTTCTTGCTCTCGGCGATCGGTTTGCCGTCATACCGGAATCAGTTCGAGATCCTGATTCAAACGTCCGGTTGTCACCTTAGGCCCGTGGGGAAAAACCAGTACCCAGTCTTCTTCCACCGCCCGCTTCAACACCTTTTCCTTGTTGCGCATGGTATCGCGCGGATAGAGGTCGTACCCCATTACGTAGTTGGTCTTGAGATGGGACGGCGTGGGTACCAAATCGCCCAGAAAACATGCCGTCTTTCCCTCCGAACGGACGAGAACGGATTTGTGATTAGTGGTGTGCCCAGATGTCGGAAACACCTCGACCCCTTCAGCAAGTTCTGCCGCTGGTTCTGTCAGGCTCAGTTGGCCATTTGCTGCGACCGGCTCCCACGTCCAGGCCAAGTAGCTGGGACGACTACGAACGTCCGGTTCCTGAGCATAGGCAAACTCGTTGCGGTCGATCAGGTATTCAGCGTTGACAAAAGTAGGGACCAGCTTCCCTGTTACATCGACGAAGCAGTTCCCGCCGCAGTGATCGAAATGCAGATGCGTGAGGATCACCTTCGCGATATCAGCACGTTGGAGCCCTAGTGCCTTTAGGCCGTGATGCAAGTCGGTCGTCCGCTGATCGACGTCGTAGAGGTAGGCAAATTTCTCATCGTAATAGGAGCCCAAGCCGGTCTCTATGAGAATGTTCTCCGAAGGGGTGCGAACGAGCAAGATGTTCAGCCCGAGCAGAATGCGATTGCGGTCATCGGCCGGAGCGATCTTTTCCCATAGTGGTTTGGGAATGGTCCCGAACATGGCACCTCCGTCGAGTCTAAAGGTTCCGTCGCTGATTACTTCCAGCTCGAATCTGCCCAATTCCATCAGCTTCCCCTGATATCGTAGAAATCGGTCTGTCGAACAACACAATGGTGCGCGTTTGGTGTAATCGAATAGCGAGATGGCAAACAGAAGAACTCTGGCTTACAGCCAGCGCATTACGAGATCGCCGACGAAAAATCCGACCACCGCGATGCCCATGCCCACGGCGAACATCTCCAAGCCACTGCGCAGCAAACCGCGCCCAGTGAACAGACTGCGCGCTGCCCCAACCACAAAGTGGGAAAGCATGGCCAAAACAAATGCACACCAGATTGCCATCAGGCCGTCGAGAAAAAGGAAGGGTGCCACCGGAATGAGTGCCCCCAGTGCCGTCGCTAAACCGGTCAGCCATCCCTCCTTGATAGGCGTGATGTGAGCCTCGCCGATGTTCAGCTCTTCCCGCACCTGTTCTTCTAGGGCGCGCTGGGGATCGCGCATCACTGAGCGAGCCATCTCGGTAGAGCGCTGCCGGTCGATGCCTTTGAGCTCGTACATCAAAGCCAGCTCCTTTTCCTCCAACTCAGGCATCAACAGGATTTCGGCTTTTTCCATCTCGATCTCGTTTGAGTAGACTTCCTGTTCCGATTTGGAAGCCAAGTAGCTAGAGGAACCCATAGACAGTGCGTCTGCTATCACTCCCGCGAAACCGGTTACCAAGATAATCGGCGTTTCGACGGCGGCGCCGATGACTCCCGCAACCAAGCCGAAGTTCGCGGTAAGGCCGTCGTTGAATCCGTATACGACATTACCGAGATAACCGCCCGATTTGAATTTGTGCCACGGTTCCTCATCGGTGATTCCAATCATTGATCCCAACGTTTCGGCATGACGCGCCGATTCTGCGGCTAGGGTCCGGGAGGCGTCTTTTGCAGAACCCGGAGCGCTTTCTCGATGCAATTCGAGATACGCTCGAACCTCGTGGCCTTCCTCGCGCAACAGTATGGGTAGCAACAGACTTGTGCCCCAACGGGTGCCAACCCAGGCGAGCAGGCGGGCACGCAGGGAAGGCCGTGGCAACTCGGTGGTTTGTTCGTTTTCGGATAAGACTTGGCGCCAGATTTCAGCGTGGCGGTCCTCAACCTGAGCCAAGCGGTCGAAGATGTCGCGCCGCTTCGGATCTTGCTCCA
>CAYNZV010000047.1:0-32911 GCA_964401715.1 uncultured Gemmatimonadaceae bacterium
CCCTCTAGGGTTTCTTCGATCGCCTCGCGATTGACCTGGTTCTGTAGACCTCGTCTCGAGGTCGCTAACGCCAACGTAATGCGGTGCGACTCTAATTGCTGTAGCAGCTCGGCACGTGAAGTATTAGGTGCGGCTACCACGTTAGGGCTGAAATCGGTAATGAAGTCGATGGCGATCATGGGGCGGCTAGTGAGACGAGGGTTCTTCTTTCTATGGACTCCTGGGGAAGCCTCGGACGGATCCCAAAATAGATTGTCCAATATGGGACGTCCATTTCTTCCCGGGCGCCGCACATGCCAGCATTGTCCCCGCGCGGTGAAGCTCTATCTTGGATTTTCCACCAAGAAGAGTACCGAATTCTCACGGATCAGAAATAGATGTTTCGGGTCGAGCTTAATCAACGGCAGCTGTTCATCGACGGGTATGGAGTGGCCGCCACAGACAACATGCTGTGGCAAATGCACCAACCAGCGAAAAAAGGTGCGGTTATACGCCCGCAACGCGGCGGCCTGCAAACGCGCAGCATGCCCGCCTGGGATCCGGAAAACGAACAGTACAAGATCTGGGTGTATTCAGACGGGGGCGATACGGTCTACGAGAGCGAAGATGGCCTTCACTGGCGACCCGACGGTAAACAGAATATTCCGGTATGCCATGCTCTACGTGATGACGCGGAAATTATCCACTTTCGCCGTTACAAAGGGGTGTTGTTGAATGATGGGTTTGTTTTCTCCCAGGATGGACACCGCTGGCGATGCGCTGGAGGGGCGCCGATTCCCAGCCAGGATGAGGGCAACCTCTCGTTTAGTCCGAAGAGCGGTATTTTCGTGCATACGGCGAAACGGGGGGGAACCTTCGGACGATCGGTGGCGCTGGCCACATCGAAAGACTACAAGAACTGGGAAGATTACGGGGTTGTTTTTCAGACCGATGAGGCCGACCAAGAACGCTGCGAAGAGCTGATCAACGACTACATGAAGGATTGCCCGCCACTCGATGTAGAGGTGCCGTCGGACTCCGATTTGGATTGGGCATGGCATAACGTCGACGTGTACAACATGGGGGTTTTCGACTACGAAGGACTCTACATCGGCATGCCAGCGGTCTACTTTCGTCGCGGCAAACGGTATTCCAAATGTATCATTTGCTTCACGGCGATCGAGCTGGCCTGTAGCCGGGACTTGGAGAACTGGACGCGACTGGGGAATCGTCAGCCATTCATAGCGTGCTCAAAGCCGAGAATGGGAGCGTACGATCTCAGCAAGAATCTGCCGCCGTCCAATGCTTTGGTGCGTGGCGATGAGCTGTGGTTTTACTACACCGGCATCAAATACCAGGGAAGCCAAAGGAAGTGTGATCCAGACACGGCTGCGGTCTGCCTGGCGGTTCTGCGCCGCGATGGATTCGTATCCATGGACGCCGGTGAGCGCGGTGGCAGCCTGGTCACCGAGGCGTTTGTTGCACCTGGCAAAAAGCTTTTCGTCAACGTGGATACCTACCCGGACAAAGATGAAGCGTACTGGCGCTATGGGGCGGCATTTCGCGAGTCCCCCCAGGAGTCTATTCCAGATTTGGAACTCGGTGAACTGAGGGTAGAGGTGTTGGACGAGTCCGGAAATGTGATTGCGGAATCCGCGTCGGTGCGTGGGGACCAACCACAAGCTGAGGTGGATTGGCGAAAGGGCAACTTGGCGACGGTCGCGGCTGGGACGATACAATTGCGGTTCTCTGTGCGTGCGGGGTGCCTCTATTCCTACTGGTTCGAATGATTGCACGTCACTAGCTCTCGACGCGTCGGGTCACTCGTCGCATATACGACTTCTATGTGTGTACTCCGAGTGGATAACGGCTACGAGCATCAGTGTCATGCAGGCATCGACCCAGACCACTTTGTCCGTGATCGGACCAGTTCAGAGTGTAAACAACGAGAATGTCATCAATATCGCCGGCATGGTCGACGAGCAGGGACATAGCCCAAAGCGCGAGTCAGGCTATCGCCGGTATGCGAAGCATGACCGAAAACATGGGTCAGGCGGTGGCAGCTGCGACCAGCATTGCCGAGCAGATTACTTCGGTCAATCGAAGTAGTACGGAAGTGCGGGTGACGATCCACATATCAAAAAGGAGGCGTACTGGTTGTCGGGTCTCAACGAAGAGTTGAAGAAGATGTTCGTTAGGTCCCAGTCGGGAACACAGGACGATGCGGTGGCCGCGTCTTAGACGCAGGAGCAACCGACGCAAGGCACCGAAAGCCTTGGGATGTTTGATTTTGTCTTGACCAAATAGCGGATCGGCTCGTTTGTTCTTCGACCATGAAGATCGCAGCGATTCGCGCCGTTGATACAACCCTTCCTTCTTCATCTGACCTGGATCTTTCTTCACAGGCACCATACAAGACAGCGAAACGTCCTGCGTGGACGGACAGCGGACCAGTTGCCAATCCAATGACCCGTTACCCGCGTTATGGCGCGTTCAGACCTTCGTGGATGCCGACCTGGAGGAGCTTCGGCTGTGTGGTCGAAGCGGAGGATGGTACCACAGGATTTGCTAGAGCTGCCTACGGCCGGCCGGTTGCAGCAATCATCGACGATTATCTGGGACCACGACTCGCTGGTGAAGACTGCCTGGCAACGGAAAACTGCTACGACATGATGGTGCGACTGGGTGCGCCTTACGGTGCCAGCGGGCTCCATGCCTACGCTGTCAGTGCCATCGATCTGGCAATGTGGGATCTTAAGGGGAAATTACTAAAGAAACCGGTGTATGAGCTGCTGGGCGGGCCTGCCCGCGACGATCTCTTCTGCTACGCTACTGGTGGAGATGTGGACTGGTACCTGGAACTCGGATTCTCCGCGATCAAGCTACCGTGTCCTTACGGGCCAGCCGACGGTCTGGAGGGGGAGCGAAGGAACACCGATATGGTGGCACAAGCGCGCGAACTGGCTGGCGACGGGACCGAGCTGATGTTGGATTGCTGGATGGCATTCGACGTTGAGTACGGCGTGCGGCTGGCGGAAGCTTTGCGTCCTTACAAGCTAAAGTGGATGGAAGAGATGCTGCCTTCTGAAGACTTCGATGCGCACGCGCAGTTGCGCCAGCGCATCCCGTGGCAGACCCTGGCCACCGGCGAACATTGGTACACGACGGTTCCTTTTCAGCATGCTGCCGGGCGGCACTTGGTAGACATTTTCCAACCGGACATCAACTGGGTTGGCGGCATGACTGCTCTGGTCAAGATCTGTGCCATCGCTGAAGCGGCCGGGATCACGGTGATCCCCCACGGGGGTGGCAATTCGGCGTATGGTCAGCATGCCTGCATGGCGATGCCGGCCATACCGTGGGCCGAGTGTTTCATCCATACTGCTCCCGGCGTGGCGCCCCCAGTCTCCATGTATGGAGTCGCGGCTCCAGAAAAAGGGCGGATGAAGCCAACCGATGCTCCTGGCTTCGGCGTTGAAGTCTCCGCGAAGGATATGTCACCGTTCGACCACACTAAGGCTTAAGGGATCATGTGCTGTTTGATGATGTGCCCCTTTAGCTCTGAGAAACAGGCATGAGCGAAGCACCACTTCACTTCAAAACCATAGTCGAGGCTGCAGGACTGCTGCGGTCCAGGCAGCTGTCGCCCGTCGAGCTAACTGAGAAGTTGTTAAAGCGAATCGAAGACCTGGACGGCCACCTCAAGGGATACGGCACGCTGATGGCGGATCACGCCATGGGTGCTGCGCGAGTTGCTGAGAGCGAAATTGCATTGGGAGAATACCGTGGGCTTTTGCACGGGGTGCCGGTGGCGGTCAAGGATCTCTGTTTCACTAAGGGTGTAAGGACTATGGGCGGTACCAAGGTGCTGGCTGATCACGTTCCTGACTTCGATGCTACCGTGGTGACGCGACTAGAGGCCGCCGGCGCGGTTTTATTAGGCAAGCTCAACATGACCGAAGGAGCAATGGCAGGATACAATCCCGAATTCGATATTCCGCTGAACCCATGGAACGCCGGATGCTGGACTGGGTCTTCGTCGAGCGGATCCGGTGTGGCTACCGCCGCGGGATTGTGCTTCGGTTCGTTGGGCAGCGACACGGGAGGATCGATCCGCTTTCCGTCGGCATGCAATGGTATTGTTGGACTCAAGCCGACTTGGGGTCGGGTGAGTCGTTACGGGGTGCTGGCGCTGGCCGAGTCGCTGGACCACGTAGGTCCCATGACCCGCAGTGTAGCCGATGCCGGCGTCATGTTGCAGGCGATCGCAGGGTTCGATAGCAAAGATCCCACTTCGCTGCCCGATCCGGTGCCAGATATGCTGGCGGAAATCCACAGAGAGATCACGGGCATTCGCATTGGCTTCAACGAACGGTTCGCGACCAAAGAGATCGACGCCGAACTCGTCGAATCGGTGGATGCAGCCACACAGGTATTAGTGGATCTTGGGGCCGAGTTCGTCGAGGTGGAACTACCAGATATGGATGATTACACCGCGGTGTGGCCTATTCTGTGCACGGCGGAGGCAGTTCTTGCTCATCAAGCTAACTATGCAACAAGGAGGGGCGATTACGGTCCTTGGTTCCGCGAGTGGTTGGATCGAGGGTCGAGAGTTACCGGAGCCCAATATTCTGAGGCGAACAACCGGCGGGCCGAATGTGTTGGCCAGCTAAAGCGGGTCTTGGAGCAAGTGGACATGCTCATCTGCCCGTCTATGGCGGGTCCACCATATCCGGTCACCCCTGAAGAATTGTACGGTCCAATAACGAAGGAGCGACCGCCCAAGTTCCAGCGGTTCACGGCGCCCTTCAATTTCAGTGGCACTCCCACGCTTTGCCTGCCGTGCGGGTTCAACGACGAAGGGTTACCTCTCAGCTTGCAGCTGGCGGGGAAACACCTGTCGGAGCCGCTGTTGTGCCGGGTTGGGCATGCTTTCGAAGCGGCGACTAATTGGCACAAGTCGCATCCCCAGATCTGAGCGATACTCATCTCACTTTCCGTCACGTTCACGCGATCGGAAACAATCTTACCGGAGCAAAAAATGGCAGATGGATTCAACGTGCCGGGCGTTGTCAAACCGTTCGGCGTCTTCTCCAGTGCTGCCTGGCAACCGCAGGGCAAGGTACTGCACGTTTCGGGCCACGTGTCCCAGGTCGAGGATGGTTCCACGATTGGGAGCGGAAGCATGGAAAAACAAACGCGGCAGGTTCTCGAGAACATCCGAGACGTTCTGGCACATGCAGGCGGCACTATGAGCGACGTGGTCAAACTGACAGTATTCGTGACCGATGTTTTGGAGATTGCGACTATTCATGCCGTCCGTCGGGAGTTTTTTACAGAGCCGTATCCCGCCAGCACGTTGGTACAGGTAGCACAGTTGATCGATCCGGACTGGTTGATCGAGATCGAGGCGGTAGCCGTGATTCCGGAGGAACGCGCCAAAAGCACATGAAGAAGGATGCGGCGCTAAATGTGCTCGTTTGCCGTTTCTGTTGGGACCGGATGCATAGACAGTACGAGACGAGTCTGGAATCGTGTTGGTGCGCCTGGCCTGTAGCAGATGGAGAGACGTTATGCAAATGTTCTTATTGATCCCCAAGCTATCGCCCGAAGTAGCCAAGCAGGTCAAGGAGAAGTGCCGAGAAATCAATTTCGTGGAATACTATTTTCTCGTATTACAGTAAGTTTTTCTCGGTATCTACGAAGCGTCCGACGAAGAGATGACTGCCAAGTTATTACGATTAGTCATCTAACAGTGCGTTCAGGCGGAAAGCTGGGCGGCCATTTTTGCATGAGGTTTCTGGAATTGACGACTGAAATCTGAACGCTGGGTAGTCTAGCTGGGACTCGGCGTTGTGCAAGGGCAAGGGCGCGCTACAAATTCAATTGGGTCTCTTTCATGCCGCCGCATCCACCGGCATGAAAAGACTGGTCGCAGCCGCCCACGTAGCACGTTTTTCCACTGAAGCCTGCTGGATTGATGAATTCGAACCAAGCCTTGACCGTATTTTCAACATGAGCTGCATCGTATCCTTTGTCGGCGATAAGATGCTTCGACAATCCCCACCAACTTCTTCCCAGGTTGCATTTGCAGCAGCAGGTGTATGCCGTCTGGTCGCTACAACACGGTGCCGGTATGCCTGAAAGGGCTTCGCGAAAGACCGCCTCTTGCTCTGCCGTCAATGTTATCGATCGGTAGTACTCGTAAAATTGAGAGGTTTGGGTTTTTGCGTTGGTAAAACGAAATGTCGCAGATTTGTCTTCATCGAGAGATGTCGCAGGTTTGTCTTCATCGAGAAAGGAATACATGCCGTAGCAGCCCAGCAAGATTAGACCGACAACGCCAAACCACACCTTCAAATTTTTCATACTCGTTTTTTGCCAGCTTGTTTGGTGTTGTAGGTGGTCAATATCTGCTCCTTACAGACGGCGTAGAATGCCGTAAAAAATTAAGACCATTCTCGAAACGTGCATGATCGGTAAGATGAGGCACGTACCAAAATAGAAGATCTCGTTTTTTGAAATATCTGCAACAATAATAATTGTGTTTATCTGGCGAGCGTTTGTTTCCAGGGTGTAATAGGGCTTATGCGAAGGCCATGATCGTAGTCAACGGAAATAAGATGTTACATTTCAAGTGTTGCCGCTGGGGGGAAGGCGTACCATTTTTTGGCATCTTTACGATGGACAAGTAAAATGCCACATTTTATTTGAGCAGGTTGAGATCAGCAGAATTGCAAACAGAAAATCGTAGAATGACCAGCAACAAACTACGTCACATCTTCCTCGAAGATGCCGCCCAGTGGTTCCATAACCTCTATATCTCTGACGACGGCCCGCAGAACATTCGCATCGAAGAGGCGAAGAAGCGAGTCCTGGACACCTTCGTCGAACCGTTGCTGTCCACCGAGGTTGAAGCCTTGGCCTATCGTATCTGCCAAGGTACCCATTTCATGTTCTACGACACCAAAGTAGGGGAGTGCATCGCCGACACCGTCGAGTTACTGGACCGCTATCCGTTTGCCCATAGGAACAAACAGATCTTTTCGGCCGAAGGAACTCGAGGCTTGTGGAACATGGCGGAGAATTTCCGGCGCTTTCGCGAGGTTGGATTCGATCCGCACCAGGCGATCTGTGAAAGAGTACATGAAGCGGGTAAAAAGTTCTACATCAAGACTCGTATCAACGATGCCCATGTTTCAGCACCGCGCCTTTGGTTCGATTACGCTGGTTCCCGCGCCCGCGCCTCCAATTTCCTGCTCTCCCAGCCGGAACTGTGGTTGGGTTATCACGATCAGAAGCGTCGGGAAAGAGGATTGGCGATGGTCAACGATTTCGCCCAGGAGAAGGTGCGCAACCAACGCTTGAAGGAGATCGAAGAGATCTGTAACCGGTACTATCTGGATGGCTTGGAGATCAATTTTTGTCGCAGTTATCACTTGTTCAAAGAGAATGAGATCTGCCAGGGACGTGAGCTTCTCACCGATTTTATGCGGCAGATGCGGGCTATCCTTGATCGCGTCGGTAGCGGGCGCGGGAGGCGGATCGAGACGATTGTTCGTTTTCATGTTGCCTTGGAGGCCAGGCACTACCAGGACATGGAGTACGCCGATGGCGCCGACATCGTGGGTTGGATGAAAGAGGAACTCGTGGACATGGTGGTGCCCACCGTTCCGGTCGCCGCGGTCGAGGGTGCGCGCTACATGAAGAAGTACGTTGATGCCGCCAGGGATTGTCCTTGCGTGGTGTTTGCCGGTACCCGGAATCCGAATCACGACGATTTGACCATGCGACCCATCACCCAAGAAATCCTGCGGGCGCAGATTTCCTCCTACGAGCGCGCGGGTGTAGACGGCGTCTATTATTGGTGGCCGCGCATTGATCCGGGACATGCTAACTGGGGCATGCTGCAGGAGATCGGTCATCCCGAGCGGCTAGCACGGGGCGACAAACATTTCATCGCTTCCGAGAACCTGCCGATGACGCTGAAACCAGATTCCGACAACGAGGTCCCGTTTCTGATATCGGACGATCTTTTGGCTGCTGAGGCGCAGGGCTACCTGTCAGATGTGCGTTTGCGCATTCGGATTTTGCACCTGCGACCCGAAGATAATATTCGACTCTCACTGAACGGGTTGGCGATACCGGAATCTGCCGTTATGAACCCGGTAAGTTCAACGGCTACTTGGTTGACTGGTCGCATCGATGCCGTGCTTACGGGCGCGACGTTGCCCGTCGAAAATGAAAATCGGCTGACCGTGGTTGTAGAACGGGGGGCTGACGTTGATGAGGTGTCGACTGCGGGCGATCCGCGCAGGCTGAACGAGCTGATTTTGCGCAACGTGGAAGTGACGGTTCGGTACCGTACGCGGACTGGGATAGAGGTAGTGGGATGAGCGAAGAGAGCTATCAGATTTTCGTTGCTGACAGCGGCAGCCAATGGTTGGGTCCGTGTTACCTCGCTGAGGACACGCCTTTCGGTTTGCGTGTTGAGCAAACAGCAGACCAAATTCTCAACGACTTCGTATTGCCGTTCGTGGGCACGGGTGCCGACGTGCTGGTCTTCCGCATCGACGCGGGCAATCAGTTTCTTTGCTACGATACGGCGGTAGGTGAACCGGTGACCGACATTCAACCCCGCCTCGAGTGCGAGTATGGTCTCACCCCGCGCAGAGCCGGCGGCGGCGAGTACGTTTCTTTTGCCAATGCCCTCGGCTGGTGGCGTCTGGCCGAGAATTTCAGATTGTTCAAAAAGCATAGCTTCGATCCCTGGGCCGTCATCATCGAAGCTGCGCACCAAAAAGGCTTACAGGTCTTCTTCGAAATCCAGCTCAATCATGCGGATACCGCGATCCATTATGTGGATGGAACGGAATTGCCGATCAGCCGCTTTGTTCTGGATCATCCCGAGTACTTGCTGGGTTACGACTGTCATCGTACTGATTTGACACCTGCAGTCGAGGGATACCGGGCTATCTATCAGGCTCCTGCTCCTGACGGCGATACCCACTCCAAACCGGAGACCGCGTTCTGCAAGCGGCTGGACTTCGGTCGCGACGAGGTTCGGCAATACCGGTTATCAGTGATAGAGGAACTTTGCCAACGCTACGACTTGGACGGTTTGCAGATCAATTTTTGCTCTGATCCGCACTTCTTCAAACGAGGAGGAGTGGATGTAGGGCGCGAGCAAATGACCCAGTTTCTCGATGAGGTTAAGAAGATAACCGACAGAATCGGAGAAAGACGCAGCCGTCCGATGCGCTCATTGGCCCGCTTCTTTGCACACCGTGGCCTGGAGAAATTACGGGATGAGGTAGGGCTGGATGTGGTCGATTGGATTGGGAAAGGGGTCGTCGATATTCTCGTTCCGGTAGCTTCCTGCACGACCAATGAACATGCGCCCCGAGTGAAAGAGTGCGTGGACGTGGCACGCGATTCTGATTGCCAGGTCTTGGGCGGAATCAGTGATGTCATGAGTGACCAGTACTCCCAAATCAGGCCCAGCACCGAAATGCTGCAAGCGACCAATCAGCTGTATCGACAGGCCGGGGTGTCCGGTTTGCACATCTGGTGGCCGCGGGAACGACTCGGCGCCCGTGATTTTCAACGCCCACAGGATTTCTCTTTACTCGCTGATTTGAAGTCAGCGGCCGTGAGCGCTCGGTTCGATAAACATTACTTACTAGGCGAGCAGCTACCTATCAGTCTAAAAGAGCATGACGTGCGGGTAATGCAACTGTTTGTGGGCGACGATGTAGCAGACTTGTGCGTGGAGAAGGCGATTCTTGTAATGGGTCTACGGCATTTCACTCAGAAAGACAGGGTTACTTTTTCGCTCAATGGTGCGAAAATCTCGTGGGACGATTTCATCGAACCGGATTTCCCATCGATCTGGTACAAGGTTGGTCGACTGGAAGCGCTACTCAACACTTACGAGTTACGAGCGGGGTCGAACGAGATCGCGCTTCGAGTAGACCGCCACATTCCGGATCCAGACGGGATGACGTTGCCTGTAGATGATCCGCGTAGGCCGGACGATCTGATGCTCACCAATATGGAACTGATCATCACCTACAAGCGGGAAGGGTAGCGCCGCCCAACCCGACCATGGTGAAGAGGCGCTAAAGGAGTTGAGCATGCCCAAGTTTCTCAGCGAGGACGCCATCGCCCAGTATAGACGAGACGGTTATTACTTTCCCGTCCACTTGCTCGACGATGACGAGGTGGCGGCTTGTCGATCCAATTTAGAGGCGTTCGAAGCAGAGCGGGGCGAACCGCTGAGCGGCCCGTTGCGCAGCAAATCGCATCTGCTTTTTACTTGGGTCGATGTGCTGATGCGGCACGATATGATTCTCGACGCAGTTGAGGATCTCATAGGCGGTGACATTCTGTGTTGGAATACCTTTTTCTGGATAAAGGAACCGCAAAGCCAAACATTCGTCTCCTGGCATCAGGATTTGCGATACTGGGGCCTGGACAACGGCGAGTTGGTTACCGTCTGGCTAGCTCTGTCCCCAGCCACGCAGGAGACCGGTTGCATGCGGGTAATGCCTGGGAGTCATGAAGGTGACCTCCTACCTCATGGCGACGAGTACCAGGAACACAATCTCCTTACCCGCGGCCAGGAGATCTCGGTGGAAGTCGAAGAAGCGAAAGCAATTGCTATGCCTCTGCAACCAGGAGAGTTTTCGTTGCACAATGTGCGCCTTGCTCACGCCTCCGGTCCCAACTGCTCGCGAGATCGCCGAATAGGCTTATCTCTGCACTACACTCCGACGTACACGAAGCAGATCGTCGGAGAATGGGACAGCGCAGCCCTGGTTCGCGGAAGCGATCGTCATGGCCATTTCAAACACACCCCTCGTCCTTCCCGAGACTTCGATCCGGTTGCGGTAGAATTTCACGAACGTGCAACAAATGCGGTGCGTGATATTCTGTTCACCGATGCCAAAAAGGTTCGCGATAAATTATGACAGCTATACGGCTGAGTTTTCACGATGGCGCTGAAATCCAATAGCAATTTCAGGCCCGCGTATTCATCGGACCACGGCCGACTTTGCCCGCGGTGTGGCAAGCCGATGTCGAGTTGCTCGTGCCCTGAGGTTCAAGTATCTCGAGTTGCCAAGGACGGCTTGGTACGCGTGGGACGCGAGACCAAAGGACGCAAAGGCAAAGCAGTGACCATCATCACGGGTTTGCCCTTGGTAGGGGCGGAGCTTGAAGGTTTGGCAAAACATATCAAAGCGAAATGTGGAGCAGGGGGCACCCTCAAAAAGGGCGTGATCGAGGTACAGGGAGATCACAGGGATGTGATCGTGCGTTTGCTTAACGAGAAAGGTTTTAGCGCGAAGAGGTCTGGTGGTTGATGCGGACAATCATGCGAAGTCGCAGTTGCAGGATATTCCCGTTTATGGCAAGGACATTGTCAGCGTTTAGAGAAGAGTTCAACGAGGTCATTCGGTAGATGAAGCAGTCGATAGAGATTGAGCGCAACGCCGCTTAGCGCGCGCCGCATCCGCCATTTAGTGAATCATGTGGAAGAAGGAACTCGCCCCAAGCGGTTTTCGTGCCGGCCTATGGGCGCTCAGTTGTTAGGTTCGCGTCTGAAGGTTTCCCGATAAGACTCGAGTGCCACACCACCCAAACGTTCGGCGACGGTTCTAATGTCGTCGCGTCGATAATCCCAGGCGCCCGAGCGCTCGACCTGCTCGAGATAGTCACATAAATGCAGCCGCATTAGATCCTCAAATTCCGCGCGCGACAATTTAATAGCCTCGGCAGAAAGTCGGTCGCGAATCATGTATTGATCTTTGAAATTGCCCACCTGATCGAAGAACGATGCACGATCCATGGCGCAATTCGCGTAGGCGAGTAGCTCAGCACGTTCGCCAATCATGGCGCGTAATTCTGCTCGCTGGTCCAAGGGCAGGGTAAAGTCCTGAAAACCTTCCGTACCGTAGATGGAATGGAACATAGCAGCACGACAAAGTTCATCGTCCCCGTTCCACGACCTCATGTCATTGTACACACCAGCTGCATGGGCGAGGTAGGTCGTTCTGGTATGCGGGAGCTTGGCTGCTCCAAGATGGACGATGTAGTCCGTCATCGTTTTCAAGGGCATATTCGTTTCTGTTGACATGTAGATCTCCAGCGAGAAAGATTGATCTAGTAGCAATGAGTGAAAAGCAACCTAAATAATGTGGAAACTCGGATTGGCTGGCAACGACAGGCGGCGACAAAAAACCAATAATATGGTTTAATAACATCTTATGGCACCTTTGAAAAGCGTCTTTTAGGTTCAATATGAAGATACGATCTTAAGCACACAGACTCGGGGTTTGGTGTGCACGACAACGCGTTCGTGAAAAGTAACTATAGGAAGGTCTCAAGATGGTGGGGAAACGATCAAAGCTAAGAGTGGCATTTATTGGCGCCGGCGGCATTGCCGGAACGCACATGGGATATCTGGCGGAGATGGATGACGTGGAGATGGTAGCTGTTGCTGATGTGGTGCGGGAAAGTGCCGAGAAGCGCTCTGAAGAGTATGGCATGGCGGTCGCTTACGCCGATTACAGGAAGATGCTGAAAGAGATCAAGCCGGATGCGGTGAGCGTTTGCACGCCTAATGGGCTGCACGCGCCTTGCAGCATTGCGGCGCTCAACAGCAGTGCTCATGTCATCGTCGAAAAACCGATGGCGATGAATGCGCGTGAAGCTCAGAGAATGGTAGATGCGGCCAAGCGCAATCGACGCAAGCTGATCATCGGCTTTCAGTATCGTTTCGATCCCAAGACTCAGTACATCAAGAACGCCGTCGACTCGGGTCGATTGGGGAAGGTAGTCTATGCTCGGTTACAGACACTACGTCGCCGCGGGATACCCAACTGGGGCGTTTTCGGTCGCAAAGAACTGCAAGGTGGTGGTCCACTCATAGATATTGGTGTGCACATGATGGAAGCTGCCCACTACGTAATGGGTTCGCCGATGCCGGTGGCGGCCAGTGGCAGCACCTACACCTACTTGGGAAACAAACCGAGCGCGGTGAAGAGCATGTGGCCAGACTGGGATCACAAGACGTACACGGTGGAAGATCTCGCCGTCGGACAGATTCGATTTGCCAACGACTCCACCCTGCAGATAGAGTCCAGCTTTGCTGCCCACATCGAACGCAATGCCTTCAATTTCACTGTTATGGGAGAGAAGGGTGGGGCCAGCTGGGACCCGCCCGGACTCTTTGCGGACGAGGGGGGTTACATGACTAATAGCACTCCGAACTGGCTTCCCTCCGAAGATGCCTTCCGAACAAAGATGCGAAATTTCGTCGACCACTTGTTGTATGGGAAAGAGACCATGGCCCCCGGTATCGACGGTCTAATGGTGCAGAAGATGTTAGACGGCATTTATGCTTCGGCGGTAAAGAAGCGGGAGGTAGTGATCAAGTAAAAGCAACCGAGCGGCTGCTGCGCGCGAGCGAAAAGGATTCATATATTGATTCGAAGATCAGGTTCTCAATAGAAGAGCTGCTATAGTTCAACTATCGTGGGATGCTTATTTGACCTATGACCGATAGCAGCACTTGTGGCGAGCTATTCAGGCCTTGGCCTTCGACAATCCGCGCGGATTTTGCAATCGGTAGATAATATGAAATGGCAATGTACTTCCGACGTCTGAGCGACCAGGAACGCCACAGTGGGATCGTGACGGTTATTTGGTCATCGAAGACGCACTGACTGAAGCGGAAATGGCCTCGATCGACGCCGAGATAGATCGCTACGAAAGCTGTCCCGACAGCACGGTCGCGATGTCGGCACCTACCTCGATCTGGTGGACATCGTCGACCGTTCCCATGGCAACGTCTCTCTGCCAACACAACTCTGCCAGATCTCTTCATCGACCTGTTAGGCCATCCTAATCACCTATGACGTGTCTGCGACCTCATGGGCGCCGCCGTTCACGCTTTGGACACGCAGATCATTATTCGACCCCCCAATCCCAAGTCAATGACCCACTGGCACCGTGACACCATGGCTCCGTACGGGTTTCCTGCTGCCGCAGGTCATCTCTCGTTGCAACAGTCCCAGATAGGTTAGTTCCTAACCGACATGCCCAATTCTGACATGGGCAACCTTTGCGTCATACCCGGTAGTCATCGCACCGGATTTCCGAAGATTCCTGTCGGTCTGGACCACGCTCTCAAACTGACCTCTTTCGTTAGTTGCGAAGAATTGGGAGACATCTGAGAAGGCTGTTCAGGTCACGTTAGAACGGGGAGACGCCGTTGTTTTCCACAATGCACTCTTCAACGCAGTGTCCCGCAATACTTCAGATGTATGCCGGCGCAATCTCTATTACGTTTACGGTCTCTGGTGGGAGCGACTCAGTGACAGAAACGAGGTGTCGCTCGAAGCGGCGCCGATGAGCACTCCGGTACAGAAGCAGCTCATCGGCGCCACCCTTGAACCCAGTGCTAGCACATCTATGTCGCCTGACGAGCGCATGCCGCTCATTGAGCTGTTCGAAGACCGCAGCTTCGGCGAGACCTTCAACCACGAAGTAGAGCAGTATATTCGCCACTCACAGCTCTGAAGCGCCTGCTCCTCGAAGCAGAGCAGCAGCGCCCCGGTACCACGTAGGTCAGTCGGCGGTGCTTACGGGCGTCTGTTCACTGTGTGATATGCAACCAATCGCGAAACAGGAAAGTCACGCGGCCGATCAGCAGGCTCACACGTGCCATGATGGTGTAGCCGAAAGAGGCCCCGAAGGAGATCATCAAGAACCATATGCCGACTTTGGAGGCATGGCCGACGACACCGGTGTGCTCCACAGAGAAGAAGAAGTAGATGAGCACCGTCACGACGCCTACCAGGATGATCAGCAGGTTCAAGCCTTCCACACTCAGGCTCAAGGGCGATAGTGTGGGTTCGACTTGGGCGAGTATGTAGGAAGAGATGGTGCGGGGGATGGCGAAACCGGCTCCGAGACCAACGAAGAAGGCGAAAGCGATGCGGCTGAGCCAGCCGATGCGGGCAGAAAAGCGAGTCAGCATCAGACAGCCGAGCAGGGTAGGGACCAGTAGCCACCAGGTCGTGGACGACGAACTCTCGTCGCTTCCTGTCATGGGTCCGATGATTTCGCCGTACAGAGTTGGGTACCATACCTGGCCGAAGACGTAGGCGGCGGCGACACCGACGTAAATGTGCTCAGCGAACTTGAAGAGGGGGTTATCCTTATAGAGAAAGGTGTAGAGAGAAAGCGTCAAGCCGGCGGCAACGATGATGCCTAGACCGGTCCAGTCAGCGGTGAGGGCGCCGGCTGAAACAAGGATCACATTGATGACGACGAACAGCAGGATAAAGGCGAGAAAAAGAATACTGTCTCTATTCATTCTTGCGTTCCCTTCTACGCGGTACCCGGGGTGCGTGATGCTCGTCGGCTTAGGAAGAACATCAGGTTGCCCAGAAAAATGAACAGGATCAGCACCAGATGAGTGACCGATTGCGGGCGCATGCCGACAGTCGCGGTGCCCGGATGCGAGACTAGGGTTTCGTACTCCGCGGCTCCGGCGAGTCCGCCAATGAGACCGGTGAGCTGCTTGGATTGCAGAAATGGGAACAGGTCGGGGGCCATGACGGCAGTGCAGCCGGCTCCTAGGGGAAACTTGAATTTCTCTTGGCCATAGGCGATCCACATTTCCGGTGTGGCACCGGCGGCTAGGACCATGACGGCGTCGAAATCCTTTAACGAGCTGATGCCTTTAGTCAGGGGCAGGTCTTCGACGGCCGTGCCCCAGCGGTCCTTCGGAAACGTGCTCTTGAAGTCCTGTCCCATGTTGATCAAGACACTTGTGAAGCCGGGCTTGTAACCCATGAAGGCGTAGTCGACGCCGACCTCCTTGCCGTATTCGGCGGCCACGGTAGTCAAAGCCTCTTCGGCTAGTCCAGGAGCGTCGGGCCATAGACAGATGGCCACGACCTTGATGTTTCGACGGAAGCAGTGCCGCAGAAGCGAAAGCGCCATGGGTTGCAGTTCTGGCTCGGAGCCGGGGCCGTAATCCCATGAGAACAACACGACGCCGCCGTCCTCGGTATTGGCAGCAGCTTCGAACATTTCGTGCACTGAGCGAACCGCCGCGGTTGGTTTGATGGGGAAGTGAAATTCCATTAACAACGGAATTGCGACGCCTAGAAAAACGAAGATGAAGATGATCCTACGATCGATGTTGAGTAGCTTTTCGATCATTCCTCACCTCCGCCCAGATAGGCGCGCTCGATGCCGAAGATGATGCGGAGCGACGTGGCGATGACGCCCAGACTGACACCGAGAAGAATGCCTCGTTTTGCTGCCAGATTCGGTACCGCCATGAGCCACTGGGCGGCGGTTGGAAGCAGGTCGGAGATGAAAGCTCCGATCGGCACTCTGCCGAGCATAACGATCACGGCCGCAACCAGTAGGATTGCAGCTTCCGGCGAGCGTGCGCGGAAGGTGCGGTAGGCCGCTGAAGCGATGAAGAATGCCAGGAGCGAAAACATGGTGGCGCCGCAGGGAACGACCACGTTGAGGAACATCCACTGATAGCCGCCGGCATCGGCTTGTGGCGCGAAGGGGCCGGCGCCGTCGTTGTAGATAACGAACAGAAACATGATGCCGAAGCTGACGTAGACGACGAGGCTGTAGCCCCAGCCGGCGAGGCGCTGGCGAATTCGGCTCCAGTGCAGATTCAAAAGGCTGACTAGGCCAAGGAAGAACGAAAAAGCGTAGACGATGCGTAGCCAGAGCGCGAGCTCCTTCTCCAGATTTTGCGAGGCCTCGTGGGGCACGTAGTAGACGCTGATGCCGAGCACGCCGACGACGAAAGCGAGGATGAGGGGTCCGGTGCGACGCAGAAAGATCATCTTTTGTACTCCTCAGTTGGCCGTGAAGATGTGAGTGAGGTGTGGCAGGTCGAAGCTGGCGAGGATTGTTCCGACCACGAGAGCTGCAATCAAAGCGGCCTTGCCGATGTCCTGGCCTTTCAGGCTACCCAGAAGGCGCGGCTCGCGGGCCAGGTAGGCGCTGGCCGCGTAGAGTTCCTCGCCCATGAGGGTGTAATCGCAGGTGGTGACGAAGAAAGGTAGCTGGGTATAGGAATCGGTACCCGCGATTTGGATGGCGCCGGTGGCGGCGCCGGTCTCGGCCAGCAGGAGTGATTCGGCGTAGAAGTAGCCCATCAGGATATGGGCGGCCGGTTTCTCGCGTACCATGATGCCCTCCACGGCAGCGGCGTAGCTGAACTGGTCGGTGGCGACCATAAAGACGTTGTCTTCGTTGTAGGCATCGGGCCGTCCGGCTTCCAGGTAAGATTCCTTGACCACCTCCTGACTCACCGACATTACTACCGGATCGGCGTTGGCCACGCGCAAGTGCGAGTCGTATTCGGCGGTGCGTCGGGCAACTCGACTGAGGACATTTATGGCGGCGATGGTGGACACCTGGTCCATCCCGTGGAGGCCGTGGATGAACAGCACGCTGCGGCCCATCTCGGTGGCGCGGCCTAGGGCTTCGTCGAGTGCTTCGAGGCCGGCGATGCGACGAATGTAGAAGTCGCGCCGACGCGCCATGGCAATGGCGACGAGTACGATCACGGAAAAAATGGTGCCCATTATGAGGTTGTTAAGTTTCTTCCGATTGAACCAGTTCCCAGTGGCTGCGGCATGAACTACCTGGTCCCCATAGGCGATCTGATCCCCAATCGCAGCCCCTACACGGAAGTAATAATCGATATTGTTGGCGATTGTCGTAGTGCTCTCGGCGCCTTCGGCAGTGTATGAGGTCACGTGATAGAAGTGGCGATGTTGCGTCTCATCGCCGTGGCCAAAGCTCGCCGGTTCATCTGCCATCAAGCTGCCGATTGCCGCGACATCTGCTATGCGGCGGAATGGGCTGTTGGCGCCGGTTGCGATCTCGATTACGTACCTGGCTCCTTCGGGTTGGTCCTGACGTGACCAGATTACGGTTATGCTGCCACCGGCGTCGCTGTGGGTGTCGACGGCTTCGACATCCTCCGGGGCTCTAACGTCGATGACCGCGTCGGCGGGCGCCACGGCCGATGCCTTCGTGGTGGCCACAGGTGCAACACTCAGGATAAGCGTCAGTGCTTGAAAGTGCATAGACCAGGTTCTCATGGACAAATCTCCCTCGACGTGTCTCGTTCGCCGTTCAGTTCTAGTCCTGCGGTTGATATCATTCCTCGATGAGTTCCACATTAGCCCGCGGTAATACAGCGCGAGTCCCGTCTTCAAATTCCACTTCCAGCACCCTTACTTTAGCTCCCGATTCGACTTTCTGAAGCTCAGTTGGCAGGTTGGTGACGCGTCCGATGTGGCCGAAATAGGGCGCGCGGATAGCTCGCAGCTGGCGTCCGATGTTCAAACCTTCGTCTGTTTGTGCGTCTTCGGTTTTTCGGCCTCCATCCGGGGTGGCTGGCACGATGATCTCGGGTCGCATGACGCCGGCGCGGATCTGGGTGGCGCCGGAGATCGATGCCTCCATCCCGGCGCAATCCTTGAGGATGCGAAAGGTCTTGGGGGCCATGACAATCTCGCCGAAACCCTCGGTGATGATTAAGGTAAGGCCGATCTCCTCTGTGCCGGTGATGGCAACGCCAAGGTCGTAACCGAGTAGGTCACGCAAGTCCTGGTCTCTGATGCCGCCACCAATCACGCCTGCCGCGCCCTGGTCCTGTGCTTTCTTGACGGCAGCGTGTTCGATCATGCGGCCGCCAACCAGAATTTGGCCGTGGCAATCGGAAGGGATGAGATCTTCCGTAATATCTTCGTGGGGTTCGTCGACCACCAAGCGTAGTTTGCCCCAGGTTTCCCCTCCCACGCCAAAGATGCCTTGGATGTAGGCACCCTCGGTCTCTATGGTGACACCCTCGTCTTCGAGTACTGCCACGACCCAGCCGTCAATGAACGCGAGGACTTCCACCGGTCGTGGCGGCTCGCGCAGAATCACTTGGCCAGTGACCGAGGAAACGCTCTCCAGGGTGCCAGTGACCGGGGCCGCGACGACGGTCTTGAACCACTTGATGAAGGGTCGGGTCTCGGCAATGGGATCGCCGGCAGCAACTGGGTCGCCGTCTTTCACCAGCATGTAGTTGGGGAGTTCGCTCGGGGTGCATCCGAGCTTGTTGACCAGGTTAATCGAGGTGACGTTGCCAGGAAGCTCGGTAGAGGCCACCATCTTGTCTCGCTTGACCAGATCGCCGACATTGGCACCGACTTCACCCTTCAGCGGAAGTCGGCGGACCTTGCGCACCATGGCGTGGGAAGAGACCCGCAGTCCGGGAGTGTAGGCGTGGGCCACGATCAATATCCGTAAAGGTTCAGGGCCTGTGCCCAGCCGGCAATCTGTTCGGTGCGGGCTTGGGGGGCCTCAGCGAACTGTAGGGGCCGGCCACGGCCATCAATGATAAGTCCGGCGACACCACCATGCACCTGGGTTCTAAGTTCCTGCCCAGGTCCGGTGCCCACATCCACATCGCGGGCGGGTTGAAAAGTCAGCTCGGCAGTCTCGCCGAGGCCAAGCGGGAGCTGATGCAGGTCGCCGCCCTTGAGCTCGCCTTGTTGCACGCTATTCGGGAGCAACACTTCATAGGCACCACAAGCCGCGCCGGTTTTTTCGGCGTGCACTGGCGCCACACAGGTGCCCAGGTAAATAATGCAGTCACGCTCGAAAACGTCATGGGCGGCTTTCTCGTTAACCGTCGACAGGACTCCGAGATGAGGCATCATGAAGATACTGTCCACGGCAAGTCGAGTGATGCCTTCGGGCTGGAAAGCGTCGATGAGCAGCGCCGCCGCTTGATTGCGGTTGGGAGCGTGGGACAAAACACCGCCGCTGCCAACTAGGAGATCAAGCTGCATCATGCGAATCAAGCTCTCTCCAGTAGAGCTCTGGTCGAAGACGTCGGACAGTGTACGCTCGGATTGGATGCCTTTGAGTCCGACCGCGAGCTCGCGGTGTTGCACGAACGCAAGACGGAGCGCCTCGCGGGCGACGGCGTGCTCGATCTGCAGTTCTTCCAAAAGCTGCGGGATCGTTGTCGGCCGAATCATCTTGTTCTTGATGCGGTCTCTGAGGTCCGCCACGTCGATCGGGAACGGGACCCAGCGAGTGACGTTTTCGTTCCCAGCAGAAGCCAGAACGTTACTGATGCTGTATGACATTCCGAGATTGGCACTTACGCTGCGGTTAAACACTTCGTCGAAAACGGAGAAGACATCGGTGGTGGCACCACCGATGTCGACGCCGACGATGTTGATGCCCTGAAGACGGGCGATTGTCTGCATGATCTCGCCGACTGCGCCGGGCGTCGGCATGATGGGAGCGTCCACCCAGTCGATCAGTTTCTGGTAACCGGGGGCCTGTGCCATGACGTGTTCGAGGAAGAGATCATGGATGACTTGGCGCGCCGGGCCCAAATTCTCGCGTTCGAGCACGGGGCGGATGTTCTCGGTTATGGTAAGCGCCGCTGTTGGGCACAGGGTCTTCTCAATCTCCGGTGCGGCGTCAGTGTTGCCGGCGAAGATGACTGGTAGCTGGAAGGTGGAACCAAAGCGCGGCTTTGGATCGGCGGCGGCAATGAACTCGGCCAGCTCGACGACGTGGCTGACGGTGCCGCCGTCGGTGCCGCCAGAGACCAAGACCATGTCGGGCCGGAGTTGGCGGATGCGTTCTATCTTTTCGTGTGGTTGGCGTTTGTCGTTGGCGGCGAGCACGTCCATGACGATAGCGCCGGCGCCCAAAGCACAGCGTTGGGCACTCTCGCCGGTCATCGATTGAACCACGCCGGCCACCATCATTTGAAGTCCGCCGCCGGCGCTGGAGCTGGAGATATACATATCAACTCCCTCGTCGCCTGCCGCCGGCGTGATGATGCGCTCGCCGTCGAGGATGCACCGGCCCGAGAGCTCTTCCACTTCCTGTATGGCATTTAGCACACCGCGGGTGACGTCTTCAAAGGGCGCCTCCACTGTCGTCGGAGCCTCGCCGCGGTAGGTCTGGCGGTAGATTTGTCCGCGTTTTTCGATCAGGATCGCTTTGGTGGTGGTGGATCCGCAGTCGGTAGCGATGACGACATTGAGCTCACTCATGGGTGCGACGCTCGATAGCTTCGATTATCAGGTCGATGCTCTTCCGTTTCTCGAGGATCAGCACGAAGCGATCGTATTCGGGGGGGGAGAATACAAAAGTGAGAAAAGGTGCAAGAAAAGCGAGCATCTGACTTCCGACGAAATTCAACGGCCGGCCGCTTTCGAGAACCAGCAACGCCGGTGTCACCATGCCGCGGCGCACGACGAAGCTTGCGAGCCGATCGATCAGCTCACGATCCTCATCGGTAAACTCACCCGTGTCCGGTTCGACTTCGAAGGCGTGGCTCCACCAGGTTTTGAGCTCAGCGATCCAGAACATGGTTTTTTACGTAGGCTTGCACCGCATCTGAGTTGCCGCCGTATCGTAGAAAGCAGCCGCGGAAGGAGTCGAGTCGGCTGGATGCCGCGAAAGGACTGAGGAAGACGCCGTCGCGCTGGCTGGCGGTCCGCCGGAAGCTGGTCCAGGGGTGGCGCTGGCAACGAAGCAGATGCACGATCTCGACGCCGTTTTCGTCTAGACTATAGCGTGTCGGGAGCAGGTAACGCGACGTGGATAGGCTGAGGATGATCAGTGTAACGAGACCATAGGCTATGCCGTTGAAGCTGATGGTTACTGCGACAGCAAAAGCGATGATCAGCATGCAGAGTGTCACGGACTTCAGGATAGGTTCCTCTGTCAATGGGTGGCTTTCCCAGTGCATTCGGGGAAAATATGCATTGGGAATGAACTCCACCAGCGTTGCTGTTGCCGAACAATCCGGATTGATTTTCCTTCCCACAGGCGATGGGTGACGTATACGGGCTAAGAAGAGTAAATTCTCCAGATGTATATACAACGAAACAGCTAAATGATTTTTCTCAGCCCAAATTATATTTTAGGTGCTAACGATGCGTAACAGCCTCGTTGTCGATCCTCGAATGGAGAGGCCTACATTTGAGGATCTTTCATATCCCAGTTTTGTTCAGAATGAAGTAGGGATGCATTCTTTCAATCAGTTTCTGTTCGCTCGATAAGTGTGATCGTGGTCGCCTGCATGCTGCTGGCCACTGTGGCGATGAAACATGCGTTGGCCGTTGATCCGGTTGTCGCAAATGTGGTGGCGTGTCAACTGCCCGGGAGCCACTATGACGAGATCACCTATGATCTGACATGCGCAAACAGTGACTCGCTACACGTTACAATGGAGATATCTGCGGATGGTGGAGCTACCTTCGCGGTTCCGGCGCAAAATTTTTTCGCCTATGTGGGGTAGTTAACTTCTGGTCGGGAAAGGCGAGTGCTCAGGGATGTGGGGGGGGACTTGGGTGTGATGGTGGGAGATCGATATCAGCCGAACGTCATTACCAATGATGAACCTCCCGGCGTGGTTATGGTAGCTAACGGTACGTTCGAAGTGAGCTATTTGTTGCTGGTGTGTGAACTGCAAATTACGTTGATAAGGTTGGACCAAAAGCTTCGTCGATACGTCGACATGTAAGCATGGGCGTTACTCAATCTTGACAGGCGCTTTGAGTTCGTCGAGCATGTCAGGTACCTATTGGGCAAAGGGGGATGGAAATGAAACACCTGTTCATTGATGATCACGAGTTGGAAGTGATCGATAATCTGGCGCGTAAGTTGCATCAGCCGCAGAAATACCATGGCAACGCGGTGTTGCGACCAGAAAACCGTTGGGAAAACTGCTCGATTCAGATCCGGACCACGCCTGCATGGGACGACGAAGAACAGCTTTACAAGGTTGTCTACATGGCCAGTGCTGAAGGCGATGACCCGAATGTGACGCTGGACGTGACCGGTGCGCCCGTGGGAGGTGAGACGTTCTTCTGTTTGGCAACCTCAGAGGATGGGGTCAACTGGGAGAAACCGACATTGGGCCAGTATGACTACCAAGGTTTGCATTGGACCGGACGACCGTTGGGCAAGGAGAACAACATTCTCGGCACTGAAGGAAAGCTGCTGTTGGCGCCGATCTACGATCCGCTGGATCCGGATCCAAGGCGGCGTTACAAGGGGATGGGTTGGTGGCCGGGCATCAGCGGATTGACGCCGGCGGTGTCGCCGGATTGCATAGAGTGGAGTCCACTGAAAAATACCAACGTGCCAAGTTCCGACGAGGCGCATCTCACCCATCTACGGGACGAAAAGCTATTCGTCGCCATGGTGAAACACCGCGGCCCAGACGGCAAGTCGCCCTATGGTCGCAGCTTCTGTTTAAGCACGAGCCCAGACCTGGAGAATTGGACCGAACTGGAACAGGTGTTCCATGCTGATCAACAGGATCAGGAGAATGGCTTGGAGAGGATCGCACGGTTTTTTGAGGATCCCGAATACCTCACGCCGGTCTACAATCGTCCAGAGGAATACCAGACCGACGTCTACAACTTCCCGGCGTTCAAATACGAAGGGATCTATTTGGCATTTCCAGTGATGCACCACTGGGTCGCGAAACATCCGCCGTTGTACGAGAACGTGGACAGCCGTAAGTCTATCGAGTTGGCGAGTAGCCGGGATCTGCGTACTTGGGAGCGGGTGGTCAACCGGGCGCCGTTCATGGAGCTTTCCAAGATCGGCGACGGTAGCGCCTACGACCTGAGCCAGAATGTGATGACCAACGGACCGCTGGTACGCAACAACGAGTTGTGGTTCTATTATCTCGGATGCCGAGATCGCTCCCTGTCGATCGCCGATACCTTGAATCGCGAGTATCTGGACTCCACCGCCGCCTGTCTGGCGCGGATGCGAATGGACGGCTTCGTGTCGTTAAAGGGTGGGATCGAGTGGGGATCGGTGCTAACCAAGCCGATGGAGGTGGGCGGCGATCAGTTGCACCTGAACGTGGACTCTTGGCGGGGGCGAGTAAAGGTGGAGGTCATCGATGCCTCCGACGGTTCGAAGGTCGCGGGATACGGTGCAGATGACTGTGTGCCGGCGATCGAAGACAACATTGACCATGTGGTCAACTGGAAGGGGAAAAGTGGCTTATCGGAGCTAAGGGGTCGGACGGTTAAGCTACGCTTCTCTTTGTGGAACGGGGAGATCTATTCTTTCTGGTTTGAATGAAAGGACGAGTTGTTGTTACTCACTCAATAACATCAAGTTCTCACAATAAAAGAAAAGTTACCCACTCAAGTTGCAATTATTAAAATTTCCGACTGAACTAAATACTAATTCCAAGGAGGTGAACAGTGAAATACATGGTCGAGCTTTGCGTGGACGCGCAAACTGGTAACGAACTCGAAGCCAAGCCGGGTGGCCCCGGTCCTGTCATTGGAAGGGTTCTTGGTCGGTTCAAGCCAGAAGTGGTTTATATGACGACGACGGAGCGTAAGATCTATATGGTCGTGAATCTTGAAGACCCCGCCTCCGTTACCGAACTGATGATTGCTGGTGCTAAGATTGCGGGGAGCTATCCCAAGTTCACACCCGTTATTGCCGGCGATGATTTTGGCGAGGTTGTGGGTAAGGCTCTTCCTGCGGCAAATGCAATCGTCGACGGTTAAGCTGACGACATAATTTTCTCAATAGATGCTGATACAGCTATCGTCAGTTCCGCCAACGCACAGGGCTCCCCTACAGTATCCATAGGGACGGTCAGGGTGTTTAATACAATCGTCCTTTCTGATCGTGTCGTTTGGGTGCCTTGGCTTTGCCTTTGAATTCTTTCAGGCGTTGCCGGTAGCGAAGCGGCATCTCCTGGCGGCGCCAGCGCAGGAAACTACCCTCGTGTTTGTCGCGGTTCGTGGGGTTGGGTGGTGCCGGGATTTCAATCTCACCAATCAGCAGTTTTGTGTTCTCGCGCGATTGGGCGACGATTTTTCCTTTGTTTATGATGAGGGTGCGTCCCACGTTTGCTTCGACGATGGGCACTCCGTTTTCCCATGCCCGCGACAACACCGCCTCGTCCTGGCGTTTGGAGCGGTCACCGAAGGACGGGATCAATAGATAGTTGGCCCCGTCCAATACCGGGATGCGGGCAATGTCGGGATTCCAGCGGTCATTGCAGATGAGGAAGCCACAACGGCCGAACGGCGTTTTGATGGCCCGACTCTTCTTTCCCAATCTGTTGAACCACCATGACGGGTGGCTGCCCTCGGCCAGCTGCATCTTGTGGTACTTGCCACACAATTGCCCGCGCTGGTCGATGAAGACGGCGCAGTTGTAGACGTTGCGGCCGACGCGCTCGGCGCAACCAAAAGCCAGACACATCCTCAATTCTTTGGCCAGGTTGCGAAAGCGTTTTATCTCGGGACCACGCATGGTCACGGCCACTTCTTTCATACGAACGGTGGGCTCTTCGCCCGTGATGAGTTCGTTGACCACGTATCCTTCCAGAATGCCTTCCGGCCCGAGTGCCACCTGGGCACCGCGCTTTGCCGCGCGGCGAAACATGCGCTCGAGCTGGTCGGAGTTGGCTTCCAGTTCGAATTTCTTTGGCACGAACGAGATTGCTGCGACCCTCACCTTTTGGAACATGTTTGTCTCCTTGTGAACAAGAATCGATTACTCGTAAAAAAGGTAAAAAAATGGCTGCTCAAAAACAGGACTTGCTCTGGTATCGCGGATGCGGCTGGTATATCTTGGTCGGTGAAAATTAAATCCCGGTTGTTGCACCTCGCTGGAGCATAAGACTATGGAGCTGAACCTGAGCGTCAGTCTGTGGAACTATATTCACTACTTCCCTTTGAAAAAGGGCGGGACGAACTTCGCTTTCGAAAATGGTCTGGAGGGAATGGCCGTTGTGGTAGATGACCTTTGGAATCAAGGATTTGGGGTGGAGCCATGGGCGAAGTGGGCCAGTTGGACGTGGACATCGCCGTCACGGGAAGGGCTGGTGTCCGACGCTATCGATCTCTTTCACCCGAAGCACCATAAGCGTTTGAGCGAACTTCTGGGCGGGGTGCGCTCTACCTGGCATACGGGCAACGAAGACACCCTCGAAGAATACCAGCGCCAAATTGACACGGTGGCAGTTACCGGGAGCAAGGCTCTGGTGGTGCACGCCGGTAATCTGTTTCTGGCGGAGCCCACCCCTGATTATGGTTTTGCCCGGGAAGTGTTGCAAGGTGCTAGCGCCAAGAACGTGACGATCGCGCTTGAAAATGCCTCGGAAGGTGAAGCGGACCAGGATCCGTCCATGTGGAACCTCGAGATCTTGCAACGGGCGCTGGCGAAGCTACCCGACCTGATGGTCTGTCTGGACACCACGCACACACAAAAATATAGCCGGCATCCATTAAGGCAGTACATCGATGTGCTAAAGGACCGGTTGTGCCATCTTCATATAAGCGACGCCTTCAATCCCGAGGAGACGTTCGCTCGCATGCACACAACGCCGGGACACGGCAACATTCCGGAGGAAGATTGGCGTTATCTGCTGGACGCCTTGGACGAAATTGGTTTCGAAGGGGATGCGGTACTAGAGATCATTCCGTCGAGTCCGTTGAGAATTGCGCAAGAAACTCAGCGATTCCTCAGACAGGTAGCGTCGGTGTGATGGATGGACGAACAAGATCGGAGCCGAGATAATCAAAATGATGCCCGTAGATGAAAATGGTCATTCTTGGCACGAAACGTTTGGCATTGTCGACGATGAACCTTCGTCACGGTGACGGGTGGTCAGCGCGAGACATGTTGCATGCCAGAAGGGTGAAATGTTACGAAAGAGAGGATGATGATGAACGTAACTAACTTGCGCGTGACTACCGGCGAACGACAGCTCTTCCTCGACGACTATGGTGTGCAGGCGATCGATAATTTGCACCGCACCATGCACACGCCAGCGAAGAAAGGGGCGGTGTTGCGCGCTGATTGGACGGTGGAGGATGACGCGACCCCGCAAATTCGTAGCGCCCCGCAGTATGACCCTGAGGCAAAGATGTACAAGCTGTGGGTGCGAGGGCGTCGTGAAAGTGCAGATGGACTCCACTGGCAGCGAGTAATGCCGGACTCCAATACCGATCATGGTGAGGTGGTGTACGATGCAGACGATCCGGATATAGGGCGGCGCTTCAAGGCGTTTTATCCGAACCGAAGACACGTGTCCGCCGACGGCATCAACTGGACGCAGCTTCCGGGCGAGCCAGTAGAGAGTCAGGATGAGCACAACTTTTCTTTTGATCGACGTGACCGCGTGTTTATCGCTACGGTGAAGCAGAGCGGTCCCCACGGCCGCGCGGTTTTCCTGTCCACAAGTGAGGACTTCGAAAACTGGACCAAGCCGGAGCTTATTTTCGCCACCGACGAAAAGGACCAGGAGCTGGGGCGTGCTAACATTGAGGAGCGGCTGGCAAATCCACTGCTGCAACAACCGAAGAACGCGGATCCCAAGGTTTACAACGTCGACGTCTATAACATGGGGGTGTATCGTTACGAAAGCATTTACATCGGCCATCCGGCGATGTATCACGCGGTCGCTCCAAATGCCAACCCGAGTTATCCCAATACCGACGGATTTCATCTGGTGGAGCTGATCTGTAGTCGCGATCTGAGGAAATGGGAAAGGTTGGGAAATCGTCGACCGTTTATCGGGCCGTCGCCGTTGAGAACGGGAGCTTATGATCGTCAGCAGATCATCGGTCCCTCCGACGTGGTGGTGCGTGGAGATGAGCTGTGGATCTACTACACCGGTTTGAAATATCGAGGTACGTTTGAGTGGATCGGCAATTACCCCGAGGGAGAGATGAGACAGCTTCCCGGATTCGAAAAGGACGGGGGGGCGATTTGTTTGGCGGTGCTGCGGCGGGATGGTTTTGTGTCGTTAAATGCGGAGACGGATGCTGGCTCGGTGGAAACGAAGCCATTCGAGGCACCCGCAGGTTCGCTGCGCGTGAATGTGGATGCGCCGGGTGGCGAGTTGGTGGTTGAGGCGCTGGACGAGGAGGGGAAGGTATTGGCCAAATCGATGCCGATAGTGGGCGACAAACCGAACGCGGCAGTGGAGTGGCGGGAGGGCAATGGTTCATCACTGATGGGCAGGGAAATCAGTCTGTTCTTCGAGTTGCGCAATGCGGAGCTGTATTCCTATTGGTTTGAGTGAGACAATCTAAGTCTTTGGATGTGGAAACACTCAGCCCCGTCATTGCGGCGAGTCGTAGGCCGTAATTCATTGTCTTTCGCTGATAATGTTTGGGGTGCTCGCGGTTAGAGCCGGTACTTCTGGCCTAAGAACTTCCCTCTATACCATTCCAGATCGCATAAGTCGGTCTGTGTAACTACATATATGCCTCGTGCGAGCTAGATGGAGGGCTGGTTTGGGCGATAGGAGCAGGTGAAATGAGTAACTCGACAGGCACGGATTTCTATGTTTCTACGGTAGGCGACAACGAGTGGAGCGGAACCCTCCCCGAACCGAATTTCGAGGGGACCGATGGTCCGTTTGCTACCCTCGAACGGGCTCGGGAAAATCTGCAGCTGGCCAAAGAAGCGGGCGAGCTGTCGGGTCCAGTGACGGTATTATTACGGGATGGCCGTTATCCGATCAAAAAGACGATCAAGTTCACCCCCGCCGATTCCTGGCCGATTACCTACCGTGCCTATCCCGGAGAGCAGCCGATTCTGGATGGGGGCGTGAAGATTGAAGGGTGGCGCATGGAGAAGCGCAATGGTATCGATATGTGGGTTACAGAGGTTGACGATGTAGCCAGCGGGCGCTGGTATTTTCGTCAGCTGTTCGTAAACGGGAAGAGACGACGGCGACCGCGGCTTCCTAAGGAGGGCCGTTACACCGTAAAGGGGGTGCCGGCAACCCATTCATTCGCACCGGATTACTGGGGAGCGGAAGGGAACTTCTATTGCAACGAGGGCGAGATTCGGGAGTGGGAGAACCTGACCGACGTGGACGTAGTGGCAATGCACCGCTGGGTGGAAGAGCGGCTACCGATTTCCAACTTTGATCCGGATACCAATCTGGTTGAGTCGTCACGCTACTGCATCTTCCCGTTGGACCCGGGGGATGCCGCGGACAACGAGGCGCCGAAGTTTTATGTCGATAATGTGAAGGAAGCGCTGAGCGAGCCGGGCGAGTGGTACCTGGATCGGCCGACGGGCGAACTCTGTTACATACCGCTGTCTGGAGAAACGTTGAAAACGGTTCAGATTTTCGCGCCTGTGATCGAGCAGTTGATCCGCCTGGAAGGGGATCCGGACAACCACCAGTACGTAGAGCAACTGCATTTTGTCGGGCTCGGTTTCGAACACACCGAATGGAGCTTGCCGCCTGGTGGTGGCGAGCGTTGGGTGCCTCACTACCGGGCGGAACTGGATTACGGCAGTGCGCCCCAGGGTGCCTGTCACGTTCCTGGTGCCATTTCGTTGTACGGGGCGCGTTACTGCAGTGTCGAGGATTGCACGATTCAGAATATTGGCTGGTACGGTATTGAACTTACTGCCGGAAGTCAGGGGAACTACATCGTCGGCAACGCGATTATCGACCTGGGTGCTGGCGGTCTCAAGGCGGAGTCGCGGGGGTATCCGAACTCGTGGGTTCCAATTGAGCGACATACCGGCGCCAATCGAATCACCGACAACCATATCGGCGACGGCGGACATGTCTTTCATGCGGCGCTGGGCGTGCACTGCATGGAGTGTTTCGGTACCACCATTGCCCACAATCATATACACGACTTCTTCTACAGCGGTATCAACTGTGGTTGGAGCTGGGGTTACGGCGTGCACGTGGGCAAGGATAATTTGATCGAGAAGAACCACATTCATGACATTGGTCACGGAGTGCTAAGCGACATGGGGGCAATCTACATGCTGGGCGTGCAACCTGGCACGGTGGTCCGCGGCAATTTGGTGCACGACGTGGAGAAGTCGGTTTACGGCGGCTGGGGCATCTATCTGGACGAAGGCAGCTCCCATATGATCGTCGAGAACAATATCAGCTACAATTGCAGCAGTCAGGCGTTTGTGCAGCATTATGGCCGCGAGAACATCATTCGCAACAATATCTTCGCCTTGGGGCGGGAAGGTCAGGTTCGCCTTGGTCGTGGAGAAGATCACAACGCCTTCACTTTCGAGCGCAATGTGGTAATCACCGACGGACTGCCCTGCTATACCGGAGGACGACGCTGGAAGGTGGAGAAGAAATCGATCAGCACCGACCTCAATCTGTTCTGGGACCTAAGCGGTGTCCCAATGTTGTGTGGCAGCGCCCCCCATGGTTTGCCGCAAAACGAGTACGACTTGGAGGGATGGCAAGACCTTGGCTACGATATCCACTCATTGATCGCCGATCCCAAATGCCGCGACATCGCCAGTTTCGACTTCACCTTGGCGGCAGATTCGCCAGCATGGGCACTGGGATTCAAGCCGATCGATATGTCAGATGTGGGACCGCGAAAAAAGGAAGATCGATGATGCCGGCTGGGTTATGCAATTGGACGTCTGATTACGTCGCTGAGGTCATGGGTAGGATGGAGAGAGGGCGCGCGTGGTAATCGACCCGGTAACCGGAAATTCAACCACCGGTCCATTGCTTGACTGGACGTACGTCCATGCCGGTTACATGGGTTTCGAGAACGGGGCGTCTCGTCCCTGGGATGCTCCTGTCGGCATAGAGATCGAAGTGCAGGAGGCGGAGGAAAAATCCTCTCCGTTGATTCTTCCCGATCGTTCATGGGAGCGGGATGGCACCGGCGCCGTTGGCTCGTTTTACCAAAAGGACGGCAGGTACATCATGTACTACCGGGCGTATCCCGGTGGTTTGTGTCGGGCGGAAAGCGACGACGGTTTTAACTGGAAGAAGCCAAAGCTCGGCGCAGTGGAGTTCGAAGGTTCCAAAGCGAACAACATCGTCAGTACCAGCTACTCCCGTGTTTTCGAGGATTCATCGGCGCCTCCGCAGGAGCGCTTCAAGGCGTTGGGTAGCTATGCAGGCATGTATGCTCGCGAGCGCGACAAGGATGGCAAACTGGTCGAAGTGAGCGCTGCCCGCGAAGCGACAGGCGGCGTCGGCAACGCTTCCGATGCGGTGGTCACCGACATCCTGCGAAAACAGGAAACGCTGGTGGAAAAATACGAGGGCCCATGGGGGCAGTTGAAGGCGTTTCTCACCGGCGCGGTTTCACCGGACGGCCTCAACTGGACCGATCTGGAGGAACCGTTGCTAGAGGAGTTTGTGGACGGCGACAACGTCGTCTTCTACGACGAGGTGCTGGGACATTACGTCGGCTACTTGCGTTTCCACAGTGCTGATCGCCGCTGCGTGGGTCGTTCAGTCAGCGACGATTTTCGCACCTTTTCCCCGGAACAACTTATGGTGCTCTCCGATCCACAGGATCCGCCCGATGTCTCCTTCTACAATCATGGCTACACCCGCTATCCTGGGCGAGTTGACCTGCACCTGATGTTCCTATCGCGTTACGCCCAATCGTCGTACACAAAAGATATCCAACTGGCGGTAAGTCACGATGGGATCTACTGGTGTCGACCCGATCGTAACAACCATCTGATCAGCACTTACTCGGAAGGGTTCGGCAGCGGCGCGATGTTGTTCTGTGCGCCGGGCTTGCTGCAGATGCCGGACGGTCGTTACGGCGTGGCCTATTGGGGGAACGCCCGCCCGCATTCCGACAGCTCCGCCTTTGAAGATATTCCGATTCGGCTGGCTCTTTGGCAGAAGGATCGCCTTGCTGGCATCCGTGCGAAAGGGGAAGGCAGGATGACTCTGCGCCAGGATCATTACCGGGCGCCAGAGGACTGTCCCGACTGCATCGCTGCCCCGATTCACGATCGTTTCCCTCCCGTCGCCGACCCGAATGAACCGCCGCGTCAGCTGAAACTCAATTACAGGACCGAAACCGGAGGTTGGATTCGCGCCGAGCTCATCACCCACATCGGTCCGAAACCGCACAACTCGGGTTCGATGGCGGCCATCAAAGGATACAGCTTTGACGACTGCGATCCGCTCCAGGGAAACGAGCTCGAGCGGGTGGTTACCTGGAAGGGGAACGACAACGTGGCGCGTCTTTCGGACACCCTTGCCATTCGTATCGAGATGTCCAGGGCCACCCTGTTTTCATTCACATTGTAACTGCACGGAAGGAACTGCCATGCCCCAGTCGACAACCAAACCATCTGCTCATCTGTATCCCGAAGGTGGCCCAGGGCGACATCTGAAAGCGCGCTTGAAGAACGGCGACGTGCTTGTCGGCGGCGTCATTGCTGAGTATACCCGCGCGTTGATTGTACGCTACTACCAGCAGGCAGGTTTTGATTTCATCTTCATGGAGAACGAACACATGTTCTTTGATCCTACCCATTTCGTCGATACGGTACAATCGGCACGGGACAACGGGTTGCCGGTCCTCGCCAAACCGCCAACTTTGGAACGGGGCGAACTGGCGAAGATGATGGAAGCGGGTATAGTCGGTATACAGCTGCCGCGTACGGAAACAAAGCAGGATATCGAGACGCTGGTCGAGTGGACTAAATACACCCCCGAAGGAGACCGGGCATTAGCTTCCGGTTATGGCAACAGCGACTACGTACGCGTGATCGATAAACGGAAATGGATGGACGAACAAAACGAGGAACTTACTATCGTAGCCCAAATCGAAACTCGCAAAGGTTACGAGCATGCGGAGGAGATCGTCTCCGCTCATGGTGTTGACATGTGTTATGTGGGGCCGGGCGATTTTTCGGTGGAGATGGGCCAGCCGGGAAATGCCGAGCACCCGGACGTGCGTGGGCCGATGGAAGAAATTCTTGAGATCTGTAAGTCGCGCCAAGTGCCGTTTGGGACGACGGCCGCTAACAATGAAGCTGCCGCGCGGTGGATAGAAAAAGGGGCCAG
>CAYNZV010000048.1:0-32857 GCA_964401715.1 uncultured Gemmatimonadaceae bacterium
AAGTTTCTCAGCTGCTCAGGAATCTCATGTCTCATTGTCTTGTAAACATGACGACGCCAAATACCGAGTTAGAAACGAAACGGGGTAACGTTGGTTTGGCCGGTGAAGGTCCCAATGGCAACCCACAACACCATACAGAGACACTGACCGGCGATGAGACCCAAGAAGAACGGCTGCATACGGCGGTAGGTCGTCGCGCCGCCATAGCGCAGTATCAAACGCTTGCACAGCCATGCCACAAAGACACTGAACCAGGCGCCGCCCAGGGTCATGCTGAGTGGAAACCCCAGGGGGCTCAGAGTCCACCACGAGATGTGCAGGCGAGCCCAGATCATCGCCAGCATTGCACCTGCGCCGCCGACAAGGAAACCGATACCTAGCGGGTTGGGCCCATACGGCTCCGCGTGTAGAAGTACGTCGCCAAACAGGTATTTCGGACCATTGATGAACAGATTGCCGTGGAGATTTATACCTCCGTAGCGATACGCGGTGTGTATCATGATGTAAACACCCACGGCAAGACCGACCACCAGCGCCAACAGCAAGGCCCGGGCGACCTGGCGACGATGGGTTACGCTCATCTCACCCACGAGTTTTAAGCCGGTTGCACACGTGGTCATCAAAAAGGTGTTCCAGCAGATGTTGGCGAGATAAATACCCAACACACCCGTGGGTCCGAGCAGCGAGCTCCCTGTGCACTGCAGCAAAACCCCCGGGGTGTGAATTGGCGCGCGCGCCAAAACCAGACCGGTCTCGCAGACGTATCGAGCAATGCCGAATAGGAGAAGAAGCCCGACCACAACGAATGACGTCGCCAGCAGCAGGGGCGTACCCATGAACCAGAGCCAACCACTCATCACCACCGCTCCACCCACGGCACCAAAAAACGCGACGCGAAACGACAAGATTTCTCCTCTTCCTGCTGTGTTGTTTTTCCAGATCTCTGCGACCACCTCCCGCAGGTGCTGTCGTCCCAACCAGATTCCGGCCACTGCCATCGCCAGGAACGCACCACCCCCCTGCAGCTCCACCAGGCTACCCGTCCCACCAGAACCACCGGCTCCAATAGATGCGAACCCGGCGAAGGGCAACAGCAGCGATTCCACCCTGTAGAAAATGTGAAAAATCCATATCGATGCAGCGATCTGAGAATTTATGAAGTAGGAGAACCCCATCAGGAGAAAGTTTAACTGACAGGGAAGAAACTTGTTACCAAATACCTCGAACGCCCATGCAAACCGTATCAGCGGAAGCGAAGTATCATACCAATACATCGCCTGCAAACTGCCGAGCGCCATGGGGATCGCACATCCAATCCACATGGTACCGCTTCGGAAGAAGTCGTTGAGCAACCGCTCCCTTTGCTCTCCACCAATAAGGGCCATAGGCACTTGAGCAACCGGATAGGGTAGACGTTCGTGCTCCATCCATTGGCGCCTCATGATCACCGTGAGGCAAACCAACGTTGTGCAGAGGGCGACAGCGAATATGCCCCACCAGAACAACGGCTCTACCCAAGCCTCTAACGGGGGCGACGCGGTCTCGGGCGGCAGTCCTTCGAAGAAAGCAACGTTGTCGCCACCGTCGTCGACGAACAGGCGGCGCTGAGGAAACAAAGGGAACAGCTTTTGAACCCACAGGTTGTCCCTCGAGGCGAAGTAATACGGAGAGGGAAGCATCGATACCAACCACGCACTCAGGCCCATGGTGCAGACCGCCGAAGCAACGAGGAGCATGAAATAGATGAGGATCAGCTCCGAGCGATTGAGTACCAGATCTCGGCCACGGCCGACATTGAACAAGTTGGCGATTACGAGCGTGAGAAACACCACGCTGAAAAATTCGTGCGGCGAATGCAGATCGAAGCTGGCGAAGGGCCAGTAATATCCGACGAAGAAGGCGCATCCCAATACAGCAATGAGGGTGGCGGCACGAGGACGTGTACCGATCTTCAAGAGAAAATTCAGCCCACCCACGACCAGAAACAGCAACGCGAAAGCACCGACGGTGCTGGCATTCACGCTCATGTAAGAGCTGCGCAAGAGGATCTCCACTTGCGCAGCACCCACCGTTAAAAATGAGACCAGCAGAGCACCGACCAACAAGGCCCGTTTGCGTACACCGGCGTCAGCGTCCGAAGCAACAGCCGCTGGGCCGGCTGCGCCAATGATCCCCCCCAGGTCTTCGGGAATCTCTTTGTTCATGATGTGGAAAGCCGCCGGTCAGTAGGAGAGCGCAGAAACCGCTTTGCTGATCATTGCCAGAGCCGCGCAGAACATGCCGATCAGTGCCATGCCTACGCCGAATCCGACAGCCAGTACCATGGCGTATCGCCTCCACTCCTGTTTGCCATACCGCTTCCAGAAGTAGAACCGGGCCAACAGGGCACCGATGATCTGCGGCAGTAAGGTATGCGGAATCCCGTTGACACTCTGCACGTATCCCCATATAAGAAAGATGGGAAGACCGAAAAACGATAGGGTGAAGTAGGCAATGAGGCCGAATCCGGCGCCGATGGCGATGATAGGCCACTTGCTTCCTCCGAACGGGTGACGGATATCTTCGTCCACTTCGCCGTCGCCATCGTCATCGCTGCCGTTGACCACCTCTTCGTCAATTTTGCCGTCACCGTCATCGTCACGGCGATTGCCGGTAAACTTCAGATCCTCCCACAGTACTTCGAACAGGAGCGGACGCTCGGCGGAGTTCAAAAGAAACTCGCCATCGAAAGTCGGGACTCGGTCGACCTGGAAATAGAATTCGATGCTGTCAGTAACAGCCCGGTCAGTTTCTACGAGAAAGTTCGGGTTGGTGGTCGAAACGTATGCCCCGGCGTGTGGCCAGACGAGACGCGGTGCGGCCGGCCCAGATGTGGCGACTGCGGGTGATGCGTTGGCCGTCAATTTGGCACTTGGTTCTAGACTACCCGTCTGTTCCAAATCCACGTAGAACGAGCGCACTTCGGACCAAGACCCATAATGTCTTTTCTTGGGGTCGGGAATGTGCACCTCAGTGGTCGACCGGACGCGCCAGTACCACCACTGCTTGTCTTGTAAATTACTCGGACTCCAGCCCGCCTGCCCGCGTCGCAGCACCTGCCCATCCATCTCTTCCCCCTCTCGCCAGTTCCTCGAGTACATGGTACTGGAGAGGAACAGCGCTTGATCGAACGCACGCAACGGCCACATCATCTGGGCGTAGGGATAGCTTTCAGAGGGTATGGGTGCCAACCGCCAGAGGAAGGTCCAGTACATCAGGCTTACCCCGAACACGATCGGGATCATGAACAGCTCCGCCTTCAACAGGCTGGTAAACCGCATCCCGGTAAGCTCTACAACGCGGAAACCCTCGGCGTGGCCACCGTAGTTGCGGGTGGGAAAAGGGACGAACCAGACATCCACTCCACGGTAACCGGTGAGGAAGATCACCGCTTCGTTGATGTATGGTATGGCCACTTCCCGTCCGATAAGTCCATCCAAGCGGGCACTGACGAAGGACATGATGGGAGCATAGACGAAAGCAATCAGCACAAAGGTGACCAGCAGCCCGACGCTCATGAGCGTCGGAAAGAGGGCCTTGGCCAGAATGATCGGATAGAAAGCGGCCACGCAAAACAGAGCGGCACACGCCCACATGTTGAAATCCCCGCGGCCAAGATGGGTCAGACAAAGGCCGCGCACTTTGGAAGGACGGGAACAACCCTCGTGCTGACATGTGGCCGGGTAACGTGCCCTGGCACCCTCCAGCTTCTCCCTGATCTCCAATCGTTTCTCGCGGCCCGTGGCGAACAGCTGATAGAAGCTTATGATGGTGACGGCGATGGTGACCCCGATGGAGAAGGCACGCCAGAAGTCGATGCCCGTGGCGATCTGCGTACGGATGGTGTCCATGCCAAGTTCCCAGCGAGGCAGCATACCCAGATCATAAAGGAACGGACTGGCGACGGTGTGAACCACCACGCCGGCGAACGAACCTATAACGGCCCAGAACGGCATCAGCAAACCCGCGAATATGGGCCCCAGGTGCAGAGTGATGCCCAAGGGAGCCGCGGGGATGAAGTTGCCGAAGTAAGGGGTGAAATCGACGAACGGTATGGGAATGAGATTCACCCGTTCGCCAAGGAGTTCGGTCACCGTGGGCAGACCCACGTAGACGAGGCCGAATACCGCCCCGATGACGGCGCCGATGCTGAAGACCGGCCACTTCCAAGTCTCGGCTTCGTCACCGCTTTCCTCGGCCAATGCCATGGACCCAAGCGCCGACATCGGAGCCGTGGGAAAAGGCAACTGCTCCTGGTCAGAGGTGAGACGAAACAGCATGTAACCGGAGGTAAACCAGGCTATCCTGCCGACGATGGTACCGAGAACGAGCAACAGGATGGGCACCGCCCAGTCGCGGTGCAAGAAGGTACGCTCGGAAATCGCTTCGGAGTCGGGATCGGGTACCCACCACCAGGGCAACAAGCGGGAGATCCCGAACTGATCCGCTTCCGCCGAGGTCACAAAGTACTGACGCCAAAGGAGATCGAGGAAGGCCCCTTCCTCCCGCGCCACCAGCGCCGACGCGACATAGACCAACAGGTATATCTCCTGGCGGCGCAGCGAGGTAAACGAGCGCTTGGCCACTTCGAGAAACAGAATGACGGTCACCCACTGGGCAGCGGCACCGATACCACCGCCGGTGACCAAGCCCAGATACATCTCGCCGGGTGTCATTATCAGCGAGATAAAGAGTACCCCGATCACCGTGCGCAGGGTAAATCCGGTCTCAAAGCGGTTGGGCGCTTCCAAGAGGCCTCGGTACTCTTCGACCTCCTCCCACTGCCTTGCTTTGCGGTCACGGCGGGACACGTTCAGTCCTCTTCCCAATGGTTGTGTTGCGTTTTCGCCATCAGCGTGTTGAGAACAAAAATCATTCTGTGCTGCATTGTCATGCAGGCACTTCCCGAGCGAGTAAATTCATCGCCGTTTCCCGGTGCTGTTCCTTGGATTCCGGGTTGAGGGTATGCCAAATGAGAAACTCTTTGCGCAGTCCGTTCATGAAGCGGTGGTTGGTGCTTTTCCAGAATGCGTCCTGGCCGCTGATGCGCTGGATGAAGATCTCGATGGCGTAGATCGAATTCACCTCCGTCGGTACAAAGGCAATCTGCAGATACTGACTGACTCCCATATCGAAGGGGGCCAGCCAGATCATCATCTGTAGCCCGAACTCCTCCCCTTTCTCGCTGGCTTCGCCCACAATGCGCGTTTTCTCGGTGTAGAAGGTGCCCAATGATTCCTCGCTGTAGGCCGAAAAATAGCTGTGCAGGAATCCACAAATACCGACCACTTCCGCTCGATTCACCATGAATGGGAACTGGAAGCTCCATCGGTCACCATCTGCGTTCGGCGGTTTCCATCGGCGCACCACATCCGGCACCGCAGCCTGCGCCGCCAGGCGAGCTGGATAGATCGTGGACAGCAACACGACCCCCATTACGATCAACGCCGAGATCACGGCAGCTAAGGAGGAGTAGTTCAGGTTGACGCCGGCGGTAAGCTCGGCCGCAAACAGCAGCTTGCCAGTCCCTTGTCCCAGTACGTATCCCGCCGTTATCCCCAATACCGCATAGACGCAAGCCTCGGCAACGAACAACATTGCGATGTGGCCCGGCGCCAAACCGACGGACGAATAGATGCCGATTTCACGACTGCGCTCGTAGACCGCGCCCAACATAGTGTTCAAGACGATCATCGCCGCTATCACCATCGGTATGATCAGCTTGCCGATCCCCTCGATGGTAGTCAATCCGGTCGAGCCATACGTGTAGACGCGTATTTCGCCGCTATCAGGTTCAGGAAAACCGGCGAAAAGAGTTGTCTCCACCCGTTCCAGGAATGCCTGTACCAGGCTCAATCCCTCCGAGCCTTCGTTGAACTTAAGCGCCACCGAGCGCAGCTCGCCACCGGAGTCCATCAGGGTCCGGTAAGGCAGATACACAACCTGCTGCGCCGGAAGATGATCACGGGGATTCAAGAACGCCAGGAACTCGGAGTCGGTAGCCTCCTCTGACACCGCTTTGGCGACACCAGCGTCCTGTTCTGGAATGTAGAAATCCACCGGCGTCATGATCTCTCCGTCGAGATCGAAGATCTGCTCAACCAGTTCTTCATCCACGATACCCCTTACGGTGAAATCCCGTCCAAATACTTGAACCACCGCCGTTCCTACCTCGTCTTCGCTGATTCCCAAACCGGCTGCCAATTCGGTCGGCAGGAGACAGCTCGTTTCGTCGTCCCGCATGAACCAGGTCCCAGCAACAAGAGCCCGGTCAAAACCCGTTAGTTCCGACTCCACCACGCTCATACCAAGCAGACCACCAGCCAGCCCCGAACGATCGCCGTGGTTGACCGATATAGTGGCGCCGCCCTCGGCGGATTGCACAATGTACCAACCGCGAGGACTGATGAGCGCTCGCCCCCCGAAGTGCGAGCGCACAAACTCCAGCAGCGTGAGCTCCAGCCGGGACCATGCGAAGTCGCGAATCAGGGCACCGTGGTAAGACCCTCTGCCCGGAAGTCCAAATCCATAGAACTGGATTCGATCGCGGTAGGACGAAAAGGAAAGGACGGTGAAGCTAAGCAAGGTCAATGTCGCAAAGGTCAGCCAGGTGCGCAGCTTGCGTCGGCGCATGTTCGATATGCCCAACATGAACGCCGTGTAGAGAGCACTGCCGCGGCTGATGTCGGACTCGTGTACCTTAGCCGCGCTGAGCTGATAGTCACGCATGTATCGGTTGAAACGCCCGATCACCATGGCCAGCACGAAGAACGACATCGCCATAATGGCGAAGGCCAGCAGGATAATCATAGGATTGGCGATTTCGAAGGCTGGGTGGATCTGGGCAATAATCAACCAGACCAGAAACAGCAAGAGCGTGAAACCCAAGAGCTGTCGTCGAATGTCGGCCGCTGCAACGAGCAAACGCTCGGCGAAGAAAGCTGCAGGGATCACCAACGCCAGGAAGAACAACAGGCCTTTTATAACGTCGTTGAGCGTGCTAAGCGCATCGGGGTAAGCCCGCGCTTCTGTGCCTGCCGCCGCCCGCACGTAAGCGACATATTCCGACCAACGCTGGCGGTCTCGGGCGTCTTCGGCAGCATCCATGAGTTGTGCCGTGCGCTTGTGGAGCAAACTTGCTCTCCCATTCTCGATAGCATGACGGCGCATGGTGCGCAAGCGGCTTTCGGTCAGCTGCCACATATCCCTCAGCCCAAGCCATGCTGCGTGGTCCAGCGACTCGCTGGCAAGCAGGTATCCTATCCCCCGCGACTGCGCTTCACTCTCCGCGCCCTGGCTGTTGGTGAGCAACATCTTCCCGTTGTCCACGATCAGTTTAAGACGGTCTGCGGGCTCGGCACCTCGGGGGCCGAATACGACCCCTACCCCCTCCCGACTGGAACCATGGAAGGCGTAGCCATACTGCCTTGCAGGTCGGCCGGCTGGATCGAAGGCTTTCAGAGAGCGCATCGTAGAGACGGTACGGGGATTGATCAGTCCATAAATCGAGCGCGGAATCACCGGAAAAAGCACCACCGTCTTTTCGTTCACCCGGTGCCGAATGGTGAACTCCAAAGCACCTTCCGGTCGGAAGGGGCCGTTGTAAACTTTAGCACGCTCACTGAAATCGGGCGCCATGATCACCTCGCCGCTTGTCGGGTCCAAACGGTATACGGTGAGATCCCCACCTCCAGCCTCGAACCCCTGAGCAGTCAGATTTCCGTTTTTGTCGGTCAGAAAAAATCGCACTTTACGCACCCCTTTGAGCGGCCTTGCGCCCAGACTTCCCCAGGAGACGGCCACCAACGCCTCACCGATCGCCTGGTCGGGCAACTGGCTCTTTCTTGGGAATCCACGGGCTTCCACCCTCACGTCGCGCAGCTGGTCCCTGAGCACAACGCTCTGCTTGCGGTCATCATGCCGAAGGCGGTCAGTCAAAACCGCGCCGACCCGCTTCAGGTCGGTGAATAGCGCTCGATCGTTCAACGCCATACTGAGCATGGGCAGCAGTAGAGCGACCTGGCGTTGCAGATTCTCGTAATCCACAAAATCGGGGAGATCGAGTGGTGTGTCCAAACGGAAACGACCGTCAAAAACAGTGGCGAAAACGAGAGAAACGAGCCCGGTTTTGTGGGTGAATCTGGCTTCGGTGAGCATTCCGTGCGGCACAAAGTTGGACCATTCGAGACCGCGGATCGGACTGATACCGTTGGCGAGAGCACGATCAGAATCGAGTCCTATAGACGGTGCGATGTCGCGCGCATATTGCGTAAAGCGACGCCCGAACGAGGCGTAGAAGCGACGCAGCGTTTCGATGTGGGTGGCGTTCCAAATAGCCAGCCGGTCACTACCGCTGGAAAGATCAAGGCCGATAAACAGCTTGACCGGAAGCGGCTCTGGGACTCGATCTACGAACTTTTTGTGGAAGCGAACATGCCGTTCTAGGAAAGCGACGATACCCTGAGTGTCCTGGAAGTGCGCGGAGGTCGCTAACAGGATCACCGAGCGTGCTGGTGGATGTTTCTTGAGATGACGACCGAGCTCGAGCAAAGCAGCCAGACCAGCCGTCGCTTCGGCACTTGGTGCCAACGCCGGTACAACCGAAGCACCGTCGTAATACGCCTGGACGACCACCAGCTCATCGCGTAATTCTGGATCGGTTCCTTCGATCTCCGCCAGTATGTTCCACGCCTGCCGTTCTTCCCAATCCATCCTGCCAAATACGGTTGCCGGTATTTCACCCAATTGTTCGAGTCGGCGACGTAAGGCAATGCCGCTCTCGCGGTCGATCCAGTAACGTGGCAAGTCGAGAGGACTACCGACATGTTTTTCGCCCGCCTGTAACCAAGTGCTCGATTCAGGTGCGATAAAGACGATGGCGCGGGCCCCCAAGGCGCCCGCATGCAGCCAACGGTCCTCGCTGTTGAACTCCAGTAGAACGATGTTCCCCTCGATATGCTTGCCATCGAAATCGGTCCACTCGCCGTTGCCGCCGTATATCATGGGGGCTTGCAGGCCCTCTGATGGAACCGTGGGAGTACGCACCAGGTTCGGCCATAAGCCGTATAAAAGAATCTCCTGTTCATCGATGAGCAGCTTGCCACCTTTGTCCATCGGGACGGTTACCGGAAAACCCTCGCGGCGAACCCGCTCAAGTCCCATGGTCCGAAGTTCGGATTCAACGAAAGCGGCAGCTCTGTCGCAGCCTGGATATCCGACCACCCTCGAACCCAATCCACTCAAATGACGGATGGTTGGTTCAATCCGATCAGCAGCGACTGCCGTCGCCACGAAGAGTAGGATGCCAGACAACAGCGCCACGCCTGTGGCTCGTGTGACACTCGAGCGCCGATTGTCGACAATGGACGACCCGGGCATCAGCACAAAGTCACCAGCCATGGACTGAATGGCCCACCGGGAACCAGAGTAGATCCACACAAAGGGATGCAGCCACACCCGTTACATACCCAACACCCAACCCGTAGAAGAACGGCTTGCCGGCGACAAAAGCCTGGACGCCGCCGTAGCGCAGCAGAATCGCTTTGACGACCAAGACAATCAATAGGCTGAACCAGTAGATTCTGCTGCCCAAGCTGTTTTGCAGGGCGATGCCAATGGGGTGAAACGGGAACCAATGAAAACGGCTACGCATGAATGCCAGCACGCCCGCTTCCAAGAATCCCCACAGCCACACCCCCCATTTGGCCAAACTCAGCGATTTTGGATCTTCCAGGAGCTTCACCATCTCATCGTAGATTTGATGACCGGCGCTGTATAAATAGAGAGATCCGCTTTCACGATAGGCCAGCGAAATCGTGTTCTCCGCAGCGACGAGAAAACCAAATACGAAGGTTGCCAGGATCAACATCGGCACCCATACCGGTTGGCGTCCCAGCGAGAAGAGGCGGAGGTAATGAGTGGCGGCTGTCCAGGCCTGCACCCGGCCGCCGCCGAAGAAAGCTGGGCTGGAAAAAATCTTGAACGCCACCAAACTCTGCGGTGAGAGCCGACCAGATCCGATCAGATCCTCGACGATCAAAGTGCCCTTTTCGTAACGGGGAAACGTGGGACCAAAACCAGCTGAGGCGATTAACTTGACAGTGACGAAATACGCAAGAGCGATGAGGGTGAAGGCAATTACCGCGGTAACGATGTCCATGCCGATGTTGACCCCCCATCCGATGACGAACAGGGCTGACAGCACCATACCCGTCATTGCCAGCCGATAGCGGACGACATCGTCGCCGACCCCCGACAGCACCAAATTCCAAACATGGCGCAGATGGCTGCGCGCCATCCAGATGGACCAGAACGCCACGAGGAAGAGCGCGCCGTTCGCCTCCAGTGAAAGGATTTCCCACGCCTTGAGTTCCTGACCTTCCTCCCCGATAGCGACACCAAACCGCCGCATGTAACCGTACTTCAACATGTGGATCAGATAGAACAGAATCAGACTGGCGAGAATATCGATCGGACACAGATAAGTGAACGCCATCACCAGTGGTAGAACGCGGATCGTTACGGAGTGAAACTCACCTAACTGCCAGTCATAGCGCTCCAAGTAGATCGTGGCCGCCGTCAACCCGGGCGTGAAATAGGTGGCTATGTTGTAGGCGTAGACCAGGAAGACGGCTAGGAAGCCGATCCAGAACAGTCGCGACCGGAAGATATCCGGCATGCGGCCGACACCGTCGAAACCCTGAGTAAGATCCATAGGCATTTGCGCCAGCGGAAAGGTGAGCTTCTCGTTATCCTGCCACTGTCTCTGAAAAAGAGCCATGGTGCAGAAACCGAAAACCACCATTGCCACCGATACCGCCAGCCACTGCACAATCGGCTGAACCCAGCCGTCCCAGGGAATCTCCATACCCTCCGGTAAGCCCAGCCATAGAAGTTCGGTAACACGCTGCGAGGTGTCGGGCAGCACATGCCACGGTATGTAGTCGAAAAGGAGATCAGCCCAGCGGTTTTCTGGGGTCGCGTGATAGGCTGGGCCGGCTACGATGCTAGTCCAATAGGTTATCCACCCCAGCTGCGGCATGGTCCCCACGATCCATAGCATGGAGAAGATGGCGAGCAGTTCTCCTTGACGAAGAGCTGCGAACGGGAACAGTCGCTTCAACGCGGTGTTGAGGAAGAGCCACAACACGAAAGGCATGAAGGCCACAATCGGATATTGGGATTTAACGAAGCTCCCCGATTTCATGCCCTGCCCCACCTGAATGATGAAATAGAGAATCCCAGCGCAGGTAATTAGACCCAACAGGAAGGAGCGCAGGGTGATGCGACGATCAGTGGAAGATTTGCTCAGAGGGATACCCCGTATTCGGCAATAAGGCAGTTGCCCAGTGAACCGTAATATGCCTGTGGATGATCCGCGTACGGAACACACTGATCAAGGTAGTTCGTGTAGGCCCACAGTGCGCAGTTGCGATAGCTGGCCAATTGTCGTCGCAAACGCGGATTACTAACCGCAATCTGCCGCAATTTCGGATATTCGACGGTATGCCCCGCTGCAGCGAGCGCCGAAAAAAGAAGAATAAAGAAACCTTTAAGACACATATCCCGTTTTCACTACCCACTGGAAATATGAACAACAACAGCCTCCAAACAATGGGAACCGCCTACTGGATGTCGGCTGGATCGAGATCTGGCCGATGTTATATTCCGGTCTATCTTTTCCCATCTTTTGCAAAGTAGAGGTTGTCATGGAAGTGCGCTATCCCCAAGCCCTGCTAGTCAGCTGTGAAATTCCTTGGAGTGAAGAAGAAGAGCTGCTGGAGGAGATATTTCGCAGCGAAGTCCAAGAAACGTTAAAAAAGGGGTTCAATCATCTTTACGTCTTTGGAACTGCCGGCGAGGGTTACGCCGTGACCATGACCCAGTTCAAACAGATCGTGCAGATCTTCCATGAAGAAGTGGACAAACCGGACGTTTTTCCAATGATTGGCATCATCGGTATGTCCACCGGACAGGTGGTGGAGCGCATTGCGTTCGCACATGACGTGGGATTTCGCACCTTTCAAATAGCGTTGACGCCGTGGGGAGAACTCGACGATGATGAATACATGATTTATTTCAGTGACGTGTGCGGCACCTTTCCCGACTGCCGTTTTATTCATTACAACCTGCCGCGAGGTAGACGTTTGCTTCGCGGGGAAGACTACCGTCGCCTAGCCGACGCCATTCCCAACCTCGCTGGCACGAAGAACACGCGGACAGATGTCGGCGACGTCGCTAACCTGGCAACGAACTCACCGGAACTGCAGCACTTCTACGGTGAGCTAGGTTTTCCGATCGGATGTCTGTATGGAGAGTGTTCGCTTCTAAGCTCCTACGGCGCGCTGTTTCCGAACAAAACCAAAGAGTTTTTTCATTACGGGGTCGAGAAAAACTGGGAGCAACTTTTCCCCATGATGGCGAAATACGAGCGCGTCATGACCGACTTCGACAAGCCAACCCTCGCTAGGGAAGGAATTGATGGTTGTTATGACAAGATGATCGTGCGCGGCAGCGGCATCGACATGCCACTGAAACTGCTATCGCCCTATCAGTGTTTCGATTTAGAGGTATACGAGGCAGTCATGGAGACCATGCGGAGTCTTCACCCGGATTGGAATTGAGCGAGGCAACCCGGAGTCGCCGATTTGATTTGATATCTTGACTTCGACTCTCTGCAAATCGGGCTAAGACCAGAACTGCTGGGCCCAGTGCTCCATCCGTTGGTCTTCGTTGCGCATACGCCACCGCAATAGTTTTTGACAATAGGCGGCCACCGTGGGTACGTAAGATGCGTCCGCGGCCAGGTTATGCAGTTCGGATGGATCGGCTTCCAGGTCGAACAGCAGCGGTGGCATCTCCGAATTGGCAAATTGCACGTACTTGTAGGTCTTATCGCGCACCACCCACGCCAGATGCTGATCGGGATCAGCTGAGCGATCGACCCGAAGCACCCCCTGCCGATAATCGTACTCGTGGAAGACCTCGGTCTTGATTACGTACTTTTCTCCGCGCAATGCGGGCAGTAGACTTCGCCCCTGAACCCTGTCCGGAATCGGTGTATCCGACCACTCCAAGATCGTGGGGGCGACGTCCACCGATTCAACCAAATGATCCAGGTGACAACCTCTAGTGGCATCAGCCTCAGGGGAAGGATCCCGAACGATGCTGGGTATGTGCAATGCCCCATCATAGAAGTGACCTTTGCCGGTGAGATAATGGTCACCGAGATATTCTCCGTGATCCGAGGTGAAAATGATCAAGGTGTCGTCCCACTGACCTGAGTCCTTCAGGGCTTGAAATAACAACCCCAAGTTATCATCCACTTCGTTGATCATGCCATAATAGGCGGCAGCGTATTCGCGCCGATGACGTTCATTGGTCAACGCAGGTTCTCCCAAGTGCTGCCAATGGAAACCCCAATACGGATGGGGAGCGTCAATCTCCTCCACCCTCCGCGCCGCCTCGGGGAACGCAGCGTCTATGTACATTCGATGGTACGGGTCACAACACACGTTTGGCGGATGGGGTTTGATAAAGTTCAAGCTCAAAGCCCAACCATGTGACCCTCTCTTTGCCCCGCGTTCGCTGACGTAATCAATCGCCGTCTCAGTGAGAAAGCGGCACTCGCTGTCCTCCTTGCTGTATTTCGCCGGAAAGAAGGAATCAAGATGATCGCCCGGCCCTTCGTCCGGTACGTTCGTAGTGTGGATCGCATCGAAGTTGAGCATCTCTTCGGGGTAACCCTTGCGCCGCAACGACTCGAAATAATCCGGGCTGTCGTATTCGTGGTATAGCACCCGCTCGAAACCGGGGAGCACGTTGGCATAGTGCAACGACTTTGTTCGAAAGTCGTCGGGTGGGAGAATAGCGGGATCGATGGCGTAGTCGTTGTAACCGATGAGCCCCGGGTCGTAACCCGCTTTGCGCAGCTCGAAGCCAAAATTCTCTTCTGCGTCCTGTAATGGCGTGCAGTTTTGGGCTGACCTGGTCGAACACAGATAACGGCCGGTATAGATGCACATGCGGCTGGGGCCACAGGGGGCGGTTTGATTGAAGCAAGAGGTAAAACGCGTGCCTTCCGCTGCAAGGCCGTCCAGGTGAGGTGTCCGTATCACCCGGTTCCCGGCGCAACCGAGGCAATCGGCACGCCATTGGTCGGCTATTATTAGAAGTACGTTGCGCGGTTTGACCATCGATGGCAATCTCCAAATTGGAACTGGGAATGGAAAGACCGTTGGGCTACACTAAACATCCGCTGTTTCGCCAAGGACCGTCCGTAACTAATCCTGAAAAGGATAGCTCAGATACACCTTTGGGTTCGACATTTCCACTTCTATTTTTGTAAGCACGGAACCAAGCCGCACGCGACAGTATGTTGTCGTTCGTCAGTTGTTCGGTACACGGCCGTAATGGGCGCTGCCTCGAAACCTTGTCACCGAGAAGAATTCCGGAGGATGATATTCTTTCTCCGGCGTTATGCCCAATATGCGCGTCGCGATCGTATATCCTGCATTGAAGGAAACCGCCGAACCGGCACCGGCGAACCCACCAATCATGTACAATCCCTGCTCATCGAGCAAACCGACGATAGGAAATTTGTCAGGCGTCGTGGATGTGGTTCCGGTCCACTCGTGCGTAATGCTCAGCGGTTCCGTGTCCCAAGTCTCCGCGATGGCAGCTGCTCGGGAAATGGTAATGAAGCGGGAAGGATTGTTCGTGCCGGCCTGATCCTGGCGGATTGGGGTGTGATCGGAGCCGAAAACCATACCGCCGGCGGCAACCCGGGTATACCATCCCAGCGGCCCACTGACTCCAACGTGCTGCTTCAGCGTCGGTGGCCCCCCCTCGGCGTGCATCCCCTGCTCTTTGTACGGAACCACTATGTCCGGAATGTCTCTGGTGAAATCGGCAAACAGCGAGCAAGTGTGGGACTCGGTGGCATTGACGACGTGACGTGCTCGTATATCGCCTCTTTTGGTGCTCACCAAGTAACCATCGCCAACCCGCTCGACTCGATCGACCATTGTCTGCGTGAATAACTCGACGTTGGGGTTCTTGATCGCCGCTTGGAGCAATCCCCAGACCCATTTAGCTGGATGCCAGGTGGCGCTGCCGAGTGATTCGGCCCCATCGCGGTCCGTCGCTACGCCGCAGCGATCGGCGATCTCTGCTGGCGTTCGTCGGACCCAGTCAGAATGGTCGAGACGATCCCCCATTTGCAGCGAAGTTTCCAATTTGCTACTGGTCACCTCGTCGGCAAAGAAGATCCAACCCCGCTGCTCGTAGTCGCATTCGATCTTCTCGGAAACTAAAACCTCCTTGATCATTCGATGGCTGGCCTGTAAAGCGCGGACGTAGACAGCCACAAAATCCGTAGTGCGTTGCTCTCGTTCTTCGACACTCATTTTTGGAAAAACCTGCGCCATGTAATTAAGAACAGGTTCATAAACGTAATAACCGTGAAAATTACCGCCGGCCATCACCACGATGCCGCCGTTGCGGCCCGCAGCTCCACTGGCGGCTTCGTTCCCTTCCAATATCACCAGCCTCTTGGTACCTACTTTCGACCAATGGTAGGCAACCGAAGCACCCCCGAATCCGGCCCCAATCACAACCGTGTCGGCCTCCTCCGGAAAAATAGCATCAGGACTCTGCTTCCAGGGGTGATTCTCGAGCGGATTGGGAGCGGTAAGCCAGTAAGGTGTCTTGGACACCTGTGGATCGATACCTACCCAGCTCAAGGATTCGGGAATCTTGCGCCACATGACATCGAACGACCAGACCAGCAACTTGAAAAAACGAACCGGTTGAGGAAAAGCTGCGAACCGATTGTTCATCAGCTGCCGCGCAGAGTGGAAGTCCTTTCCCCGAAGAGTTGCCAAGAGGCTTACCAACACGCGCAGGCGATTGAAAAAGCCCGGACTGACTTCGGAGCTTCTCAACGCGGCACCTCAATTGGTATACCAAGATTTTTGATTGGCAGCCTGTCGTATTTAACACGTTCTGTCAGTTTGTTCATTTGTCCACAATCCAATCGCGTACTGTTACCCAACTTAAACGACGCTGGTTAAGCTGCAAATGGTCAGGATGGCCCGCTGCTCGGTAGGCGGTGCGGGCCCAGCGCGTTGGGAAGCTCGGGCCGGTGTTGTGAATCAGCAAGGGACTTGGTGCAGTGAGAGCAACAGCGGATCGCACGTCCCCCGCGCTACGCACTGCGGGCACTAGAAATTTGGACTGCCAGCAGCGGTCGTCGTCCACGTCGAAGCGATTCAAATTGACGGCCGTCCGCACTGGCTTCGGGCAGAATGCCCGCGCCATCAAACACCAGAGGCCGGCATCGTCAAGGCCAATAAGAGCGACCGACCTTATGTGTCTTTGCTGTTGCAGCCAGGAAAGCGAGGTCACGATATCCTGTACCCTGCGGGCAGCGCAGGTCTGATTGTATGTAGTAGTATAAAGGGGACTCTTTTTCGTAGCCGGAGTTAGCACTGATTCACCGATCGAGAAAGGGTCGATGGTGAGCACAGTGAAACCGCGGTGCAGCAGATCCGCTACCTCCTTCTTGGGCCGCCCCGCTCGCGTGTCGACCAGTGCCGCTTTGCCCTTCGAATGCACCACCATTACCGCAGACATACGCTGGTGACGCTCTAGTGGCTCGAACAACAAAGCCGGTATACGCTCGCCTTGTTCCTTGCGTCCGAGCAGCTTGCGCCGTGCAATGAATGTCATTCGCCGCTCGCGCCCCATTTCCTTGACGAAAACGTCCGGTTGGGACGGGTAGGAAACTCCCAGCGCATGACGCAACGAGGTTTGCGCCCACGACTTGAAGGACCGCAGTGTCGACGGTCGATTTGCGCTCAAGGTCGCCCGGTTTTGTTTCGCCCTTCGCACCAGTGATTCAACGAGTTTTCTCCTTCCCAACAGTCCTTTGGGTTTGGCTCTCCGGCTGAATACGAGCAGATTTTCATCCGGCTCGACGGTGAATCGCTGCTCCCGAATTCGCCCTCTTTTCCCCAATAGCCATTTACTGAAAAATGTATAGACCGCTTCTCGGCTCGTGTGGTTGAAGTTGTGAGGAGCATTTACAATGGTGGCGGAAATTCGGTCTTTGGCACCGTACAAACCGTAAATGTCGCGAATGGCGGGATACTCCAGTTCCATGGTGTTCTCGGTCCAGTCGCCGCTCGCCGCCACCAACATTAAAGGCTTGGGCGCCATGGTTGCAGCAATCTCCACGTTATTGATATCCAGCCGAAGGTGGCCCTGGTTTTCGCAGTGACACCCCCCTTGAAAGTCAGCGGCGACCATTACCGCCGGTGCCGCTGCAGTCACACGATCGTCCACTGCAGCCAACAGGAAGGTCTGACTGCCTCCACCCGACGCACCCGTACAACCGAGGCGCCGCGAGTCCACGTCTGCCAGCGAGCACAGGAAATCTACTGCTCGGATACTGTTCCACAGTTGCAGACCGAGTGTCCCGATCCCCCAGATCGTCTCGCGGGAACCGAAAAGATCGCGATGGGGAATCTGGTCGGAGTCATTGTACCCGACCATATCGTAGGAGAAGACGACGAAACCTAATTTGGCGAAGTTGATACAACGAGCCGGGACCGAACCAACCTTTGTATGCTCCAGTCGTCCTCGCTTCCAATGGCCGTGTGGGCACAGCATTCCGGCGAAGCGACCCTTTCCATTCGGTCGATACAGGTTACCACATACCAGAAACCCAGGAAGGCTCTCAAAATACACCTTTTCGATCGAATACCCTTCCCTTTCCGTGCGTTCGAAGATGCGTGCTTGCAATGGAGCGCGCTCTGACAACGGCCACAGTCCGGTAGTAACTAGGATGTGTTCGCGGATTTGAGCCGCTCTCGCTTGCCAAACCCTCTTGGTTGGATATGACCGCAATGTCGACGGAGAAGATGTGCTGCGCACCGCCGTCAATCGCTCATCAAACAGAGGGCCGGACGTCTGGACGTTGGTGCTCAGTTGCATGTCGGTGCTGAAGATTATATCGAAAAAGAGAACAGGCTGGTCTTGACCATTTCGAAACGCACCGAGATCGATCTACTACTCAGGGAACTCAGGTCGCCGTTTCCTTTCCAGGTCACTTCACGCGCCAGTTCATCTCCCGAAAGTATGTCGCAGGAATCGAGCTCAAAGCCTTGAAGCTCACGCACAGGCATTGGAGGTGTTCCTGGCCGCTCCACGATTGCCGCCCGAATCCATCCGCCCTTTTCCGTCTTGAAGTTCAGCCGCAGCCGATCTCCCTGGCATTCTCGCTCGATCGTGGTAAAACCGCCGTGTTCATGAGCTGCCATTGCACAAAGCCGCTCGCGTGGCCACCGCGCCCAGCGGAATTCGCCATCGACTTGCTCTGCATCGGGCCACCCCGCCCAATCGTGAAGATGATAGTTGCCGTGGAACGGCACCGCCCAGCCATCGTCGAGCTCGAGAATACAGGGTGAAGCGTAAATGCAGCTATACTCCCCGTCTTCCGTTTCCCGAGTGATTATTGGCCGTCTCTCGGCACGTGTCCAGTTCCAGCCATCCCAGCTGCTGGCAAGTTGGATATCGACGGTCGCCGCAACCTGATGATACACGGACGGAAACATCAGATGGCGACCGCTACTTGGACAGCGACAATAGGCGGAGTTGTATATGGAATCGCTTACCGGATCCTGCGGGTCGGGCGTAAATGCCAAGCGTGGCTGGGGCCAGTTACCGAATTCGGGCCCACCGGTGCGGCGCAGGGAACGTCGACGTCCCAGACTTCCACGTAAGAAGGCAATGTACTCACCCGCTTCCTCGTCGTAGGCAAGCACGTTTTGGGTGTCTAGAGCCGGAGGAACCTGGACCAAGGGGTCCTCTCGGACCTGCCAGCGCAACCCATCAGCCGACACAGCTCCCCGAACTACCCACCGCGTATCCGCTTCGGCGTCGATATCCTTCGGCTTGTAACCTTGAACGTCCATCGCTCGGCGGATTTCTCTGATCTCGAGCTTGTTCTGTCGATTGCTGGGCACTTGCTTCCCTTTCTTGTATAGCTGCAGATGACCATCTATCGACTTGTAACGTTCTTCGGGGGGAGCTGAAGCGTCAATAAGTATGGAGTGACAGGTGAAAAACGAATGATCGAAGAGGATGTTGTTCGCTTTCGATCCGTCGAATTCGTAAAGTCCCAGTTCAGGTCGTTCCCAGTCGAAACCATCGGCGCTCTCGGCGTAACAGATGAAGTTCTGGGTCGGATCATTCGAAGCCATAGCCGAGTACCACATACGATAACGGCCTTCGTCGCGCCGCACGATTGCGTGATTGAGACACATCCGCTCCCAAGGCTTGTCCCGTCCCAGAAAAACGGACGACTTCTCGGCTTCCTGGACCCGCAGCCCAACACCGTAAGCGGCATCTTGAAAGAACGTGTTTCCATCCTCGCCGCATCCGGCTTGGCCGGGCCAGACATCGATCCAGTCCAGGAAGGGATATACTTTGGCAGTTGGCATTAGTCTGCTCCAGTAGTTCAGCGCCAGTGGATGTTGTAAAGTTCGGCGTGCTCGTATTCAAGACGCAGGCTCACAGCGTTGTAGGTGTAATGCTGCGTCGACATCCCCTCCCAAATCAGCTCGTGATCGACACGATTCCCGGAAATCACTGAAGATTTTCCCTTGGTGAATCCGGCAATCGGCACTCCGAATGGATCGCAAAGCTCGGCGCGCAACCACCCATCGACCTTGGCGTCCACATATAGACGGGTACCTCCCATCACAAACGGCTTAGTCCAGAGCATGGAGGAGCCACCTTGTCTCGAACGCAATCCCAGGAACCTGTTTTTCAAGAATCTGGCAGCGCAGACGCACGAAGAACGACCGGGCGTATCTTCGCCTCGTTCTTCATTGTGTCGATTAGGACTCGCCGAATAGAGGAGGAGCCAGTTGTCATCGGCATCCAAAAGACAATTGGGCGCGTGCAACATTCCGGCTTCGTGGGGCTCATCCCGGGTAACCCACGGCGTGCGCACCGGTCGCTCCCAACGCCGCCCGTCTCGACTGAAACAAAGCTCGATGTCCATGGTCTGGTCGTGAACCGGATAACTGCCCATCATACCAATGCGCCAATCAGCCTGGCGATGTACGGCCAAGTAGTAAAACTGCAGGTCGGGGCGATCGTGGTCGTCGGGGGTAATGAGCAGCTCGGCGTCTGACCAGTGCAGACCATCCTCACTCGTACGGCGCGAGATCGAGCGCAGCATGAACGGAGCGTTGTCGTGTTCCGCCCTTCGCCAGCTGCCTTCCGGATTGCTCATCGGCCAGGGCGCGTAGAATTCGAAATGGCCGCTGTCGGGATCCCGGAACACGTATGCGGCGTCGTTAGCCCGCATACGTTTGTAGTAGAGCAACTCGGCGACGGTGCTGACCTCCAGCATGCGCCCCCATTTCGCCTCCTTGGAACCGGGAACGAAGTTCTCCAATGCCTTGTCATCAGGGCCCTCGGCGTTTTCGTCCACGGGTGGAGGCACACCTGCTGTCCAGATCCAGGAACCCAGTTCGATCGGATGATATATGACCGGCTTTTCGAAGTCAGGAACCTCCCAGTGCAGGCCGTCTTTACTGACCGCAACGGTATAACGCAAAAACGGCCTGTTGTTCACCCAGAAGTACATCCTCCAGCTTTCGTCGTCCAACTGAAATACCTGGGGTTGGCCGTAGCGATTGACGCCGGTTGGCAATCCCTTCACTGCCAGAAGGTTGCAGTCCTCGCCTTCAAACTGCTCCTGGCCGAGTTCGGGTTTCTCCCAGTGCAAGCCGTCGGCAGACTCCGCCACCGCGATCCTCATCGTGGCAGCCGTCGATGCCGTGTAATAGAGCCTCCAGCCTCCGGATCGCAACGCTACGAAGGAACTTGCGAAAGACATCGTACGTTGACCATCGGACGGTTGGTCAGGACGCAGAACGATGCCAAGCTTTTCGACGGGACCTGGAACTTTCTCGATGCCCTGCATGCTATGAATTGAGTGATCGTCAAAGAAGTGAATCATCTGCTGTCTTCCCGTAACTAAAAAGCCCAGAGCAGACCGTGCTCGGGGCTATGTTTTGATTTCATTGCGCTCGGGTTGGCTCGGTTTCGTTCAAACGACCATCCGGTTCATGTTTCTGACCATCTAAATGGGACGGCCGTGTTCAGTAAATCCGATCAAAGTTCGGACAAAGAAAGACATGCTGTCGAACTCCTCCGCCACCCGCGCTGGCTCATCGTATTTTCTGTTGTTTTTGGACATACCTACAATGGTGAATAAATCGTACCCAAAATAACGCGAGCGATTAATCACACTCAAGAATGTGTTGCGCTCTTGGTAGCTACGCGACTCTCGAATTCTGTCTTTAACCCTATAGGTAAGCGCTCCGAATCCTTGAACGCCAGCCTGCAATTTGGTCCGGTGCATAAGAGGAAGTTCCACACGAACAATCGGAATCGAGCGGGTTTCATACCGCAACACCCGGCTCGAATAATTCCCACCGGGCTTTCGATCCGCATCTTGATCCTCATAATGAAGCAGCAAGTATTTGTACTGTGGTTTTATCTGTAATCTACCAAGGGTCCATGTGTTCTCGATCTTGCTAACCCAGGTCCAATAGTCCAGCCTGCGTTCACGTTGCTTAAATCCAAATACGGTTTCTCTCTCTTGTTGCCAGTTAAGACGCAGACGCACTTTCTGTTCAATAAAAAGTTTTGACAAGGGATTTACCTTGGTTTCCAAGACTGTCTCGTTCACATAGCTATCCTGGTACGAGAGCGGATCGGAAGCAACTCCAATGTTAAAAATAGGTATTCCAATCGTACCGGCTGCCGCCCGCTCCAAACCGCGGTAACCGAACATCGACCCACGCCCAGGCGTTTCGTCCTGGTAGGTGTATGTGTCCGCAACCGTATCTTCGACACGGCGAAAATTATTCTCAAAAAAGAGTTCTTTCAGCCGGAAAATCCCTTGTCTACGAAAACCGAATAACACGTATGTGGAACGACTTTGACCGTTTCCCCCGATCTGTTCCACCGAATAACGACCTAAGGTTACCGACGAATTGCGCGTGAGATCAAAATGACCAAACACGTGAAAGCCCCCTTGATCTTTGTCGTAGGGATAATCGAAATCGTAGTCATCCTCGCGAAAGTCAGGTTCGTCGTTGTTGTTGCGGTCGAGACCGTAGACGTACTCGATCGGCTCCACGTCGTACATCAAGAACGGTTCCTCATAATCCGGGGTGCCATTGCCATTCCTGTTAGTATCTGGAAAGCCGTCTCCGTCTGCATCCTGTCCAGTGAATACACCATCAATATCGTAATCACGGCGATCATTGGGTAATCCCTGCAGATTTCCGATACGAAAATCTGGATAGCGATCACCATCGTCGTTGTCTTCGACCAGATCCCAGTAGACCGTGCTGTTAGCCATTCCCGCAAGATTAGTCTCCGTCAGCCCGGCTTCGAACGGCACGAAGGTACGCATGGTAGTATTGAAGTCCGGATTCATTTTGAAGTACTCGGCTCCAAACCTCATATTGCCCCACCAGCGAGTCGCGTTGAGAAAATACGCCGTTCCGTGCTCCGCAGAACGTTTACCTTCGTCATAGATCTTGGTGCTGTTGTCTTGTGCCGGAAACCTTGAATAGAGGGAAGAGCGGGCGAACTCGCCGTTTACCTCCAAACCGGCGAGATTGAAATTCATGTCGGCGCTGTAAGTAAAGAGAGCTGTGTGCTCTCCGATGGGAATGCGGATCCTTTTCAAGTTCGAAAGATCCTGCACGTTGCCGCGCGCACGGGCCATCGTCTTATAGAAGGTCGTCTTGAACGCTTGTGCTTTGTTTTTGGCCCGCACGTTCGGTCGATCAAGAATGGCTACTTCTACGTGATAATCGTTAGCGACCAGCGCCTCCACGTCAACCGACTCTACATGCTGTTGGTCAGTTAACTCCCACATGTAAACCAGAACTTCGTCACCATCTGCTTTCAAGGGGATAGCCGGGTTCTCGTAAATAAAGTCGCGCACAAGACCCTCGACATTGGACTGATCGCTTACATCAATGCCGGCTTCGTGTTCGGCTCGAACCAGATAATCGGCATACAATGGTACTTCATTCCGACCACGGTAATATTTGAAGTTGTTCTGGTAGTATCCCTTGAATGAGTTGTAATTCGTTCGGCTGAATTCGCCCGTTGCTCTAGAGGTCTTCCCGAGTTGAGTGGAGATCCCTTTTCGGTGACGGATAACAATCGGTCGAAGGTCGTGCCGACGCTCTCCATCGATCCTCAAAACCGCCTCCTGAACGACGGGACCACCAATCCCATCTTCGGGCGAATCATCAGCAAATCGCACAACCACCCAATTTATGAGCGCTAAGGATGGCCGCACCCGACCCTTCAAGCCGTTCCCTGGTTGGGTGCTGTCGTAAACGTGGATGTTGGCGCCATTGACACCAAGATGAAGGTTACCGACCTGGGTTTCTAACCGGCTTCCCAAAAGCAGGGTACTGGCTTCGGCAAAATGTTCGTCGTCAATTGCCCACGTGGGAACGGTTTCAACGTAAGACTTCGGGCGCTCAATACGTGAAGCCATCGCCGTCGCCCGCAATCCTGGCGTAATCAAATCCAGCCGGCAACCATTGAAAGAGACCATGGACAGAGTGAGCGGAGTCAAGCGAGCTCTTAGTCCGTTTCCTACAAAGAGGCTGTAACCCCAATCCCCGTAACCATCCTTGGCCATTGCCATGTTGTCGAATGTAACAACCCAAGGTTGTCTGTCTTGATAGATAGCACTACCATACTCCAAACCGGCCGTCCGGTGCTCCTCCCAATGCCACAATTCGTAGCCAGTAAGTAAGTAGCTCCCTAACGAGCCGAAAAACGCTACTGGATGGTCGGCGTATGGCGTGCTATGGTTTGGGTAATTGGTATACTGTTTGAAACTGTAGTTCTGATAGACAGGCCTTTGCTTCTTAAGAGATAGTCGCCCAGACTCGATCTCAGAAAGACCTAATCCAGATTCCTTCTGCCCGCAAACATGTGTTGCAAAAAAAAGGAGGGTGCACAGCAGGCACCGTGCACCCTCAAGCGACAAAACTTTGGTCATCAAGTGATAATGTTAATTGGCGGCAGGAACCTTGAATTCGAAAGGATAGGTTACCGTTACCGGCACTACGCGAATCTGAGCTACCGATCGCGCCGCGCCTGCACCCATACCCGGGCCGTCGATTCCTCCTTCGGAACCCACAGCCGCTTGCGTGCGAGCTGCCTGCAAACCGGCAATATCGATCGGACGCATTGACCAGCGCATCACGTCGCCGCGGATACATTGATCGACTTCATCGTTATCTACCGTGGACTCGTTCACCCGCGCTTCGGAGATCGCACCGCCGACCTCGATGGTGAAGTTCACCACAACACGTCCCTCTTGGGCCTCACCCTTGTCAAAGTAAGTGGTGAAACAACGGTTGAGCCCGGCAAGCCGCTGACGCGCGACCGCTTGAATGGCGCTAACGCTGCGGGTACGATCATCGGGCAGATTACCAAGCACCCGACTCGGTCCAGATTCGGTTACCATCAACTGCTCGGCTTCCACCGCCGGCCCACTGATCTTTTCGACAATCGATTTTTCGATGTTGTGTTTGAACTTAAAAGACAACGATTCTGAATCTATAGGATTGTCGAAAGCCCCAAAACGAAACACAAAATCATTCAACGTCAACGTAACGGTTTCGGTCTCTTCTTCCACTGGGTCGAACACGATGAAACCACCGTAGTTCTCGCCTTTGAAGACCGGCTGCTCTTCTTCATAATTGTAAGACCGCACCGCACCCATGCGCAGCTCAAAACGATAGAATTCGTTTCCGCTCTGTCCCCGGCGGGAACGATAGTAGTTCTCGAAGTTGTTCTGGTCAGCAGCCGCGGAGATACCGTAAGCCTGCAAATACTGACCCCGGTTGGTCTCGATTGTCACCTCACTGGGATCGAGCATTACTTTCGGATAAGTACGGTTGTAGATTGTCACCTTGAACACCGTGAATCGATTCGGAGTATAACCGAGCCTGGGATCGACCCAGTCCCCATAGGTGTACGCGTTCGTAGAGTACTTGCCCCTCGTCGACTCATCGGGGAACATCTGATTAAGTTCATCGTCGGTCATCGGCTTGACCTCGATGCGCAGACCCGGGAGCTCATAAGAAACAGTCCCGTCTTCACTAGCCACATACTGGGCTTCTTCGCGTACAGCGGATTGGGCTTCCGTGGGCTTGAGAATCGCCTGATATTTGATTGCCGGCGGAAACAGGAAACAGCCAGCAATCCCCATCAAAGCCAAACCGGGAATGAACAGCCCCAGCCAGCGCTTCGAGGCATTTGAGATCACGTTCTTGGTCCTCACTGTGTAGTCTCCTTGAAGAAGTCGATCTGTTGCTGTGCGATGGAGCCCTGTTGGGTCAAGGCAAAGACCACCAAATTGATTCCTATCTGCAGCTGTGGTTCGTTACGGAACTCCTTCTCCCATGCAATCCCATACGCCTTGTTGGAAAACACGACTACTAGGCGATCTCCTAGGAAGATGCCTTCTAAATACGGTACCTCGGGCCGGAAATCGCGTTGGAAGTCGATGCGATCTTCGCTGCGTTGCGGTGGTGGACCATCGTCGAAATCGAAGAAACTGTGATAGATTGGATGGTCGTTCGGCAGCACTCGGAAGCGCGCATCACGCCCGAGGGCCTGTTTCAGCATCTGCCGCAGAGACGCCTCAGCCGGACTGTACTCGATGTCGGGGGTCGCATTCTCCACCAACGCGAAACCGCCATTGCGCAGGTATGAACCGAGGTTCTCGACCTCTCGTTCGGTGGGTACAAATGCCTCGCCCACCGTTATGTACACGAAAGGTGTGCGATAGATATCGCGTGAATCGAGGAACAGGTGATCATCAACCTCTGCGCGGATCTGTGTGTAGTTGTTGATCGCCTCAACTAGCTCGAAGATCGCACGTTGGGTGGCGGGCTCCCAATCGTTGCCCCACGCCAAGGACAGGTAGACAAAACCAGTGATGTTCTGCTTGTCCGTAGGATCCTGAATAACCAGACCCTTGTATTTCCCGATGTCGAGCGCATCCAAGTCGAGGAACTCTTCTTGCATGCTGATCCTCTTCTCTGGATCCTTCGGACTACTGATGGCCACGCGCTGGATGTCCGGCTGTACGACTTCGAGACCGAGATCCGCACCTGTGTCAACACCAAAGCGAAAGGTTTTGATCTTACCGATGAGATCAGGTCTGCGAATCTGAGGCCGACGCTTGATCTCGGGTTTGGCCGCAGTCACCTGACGCGTCATCTTGCGCTTGGGAATCTTGCGTTTCTCGAATTCGAACGGTTTGGTCATTCGCGGCTTGCGCACGATAAGGTGCATTATCGGAGGTTTGGGCGCTTTTTTCGCGTCGTCTCTGGTCGCCAGATAGATGACTGGAATACCCGTTATGACGATGGCTCCCATCAACCCCCAATAGGCAAATCTGCGCAAGCGGCGCAGGAGCTCATCCGGCTTGAGGAAATCTGCCGGACCGCGAAAACGACGCGCTATGTTGTCAAGACGCTCTGTCAACTCTAACTCCTGCGATTTGAGGTTTTACAGACGGCTGGTGACGATCCATTCCTTGTGCATGCGAGCAAATCGATACGCTTCCTCGCGTTCGCCTTCTTCTTCGGTGAATCTGCCTAACACCTGGTCGTAAACTTCCACCGCTTTTTTCCACTCACCCAAACTCTCGTAGCAGACGCCCATATTGCTCAACGCCCCCACTGCACTTTCGGTATTGGGGTACTTCTGCGCGATTTCCGTGAAACCATCGATCGCCTGACGGAATTTCGCTTTGTCGGTTGTTTCCAACGCCTTAGCAAAAACCGCCTCGGCCACTGCATATTCGGTATAGGCGACGACTTCATTCAAGTCATCCAACAAGGCGGGCACACGACTCGCGACCTCGCTACCAGGAAACCGACGTCTGACGTCCTCGTACGCACGAATCGCCTCTTTGTAGCGCTCTTCGTTGTACAGAAAATCGCCCACTGTGAATTGGGCATTGGGCGCCAACGGGCTACTTGGGTAATCCATGGCCATCTTCTCAAAAGCAGCTAGCGCCTCTGCATCCCTGTCTAAATTGAGCAGTGCCCACGCTAGATTGTAAGAAGCATCATCAGCCAGATCGACTTCCGGTGATTGCGCAAGGAGGGTTGCGTAAAAACCCATCGCCCCTTCGAACTGGCCGAGATTGTATCGCGCTTCGCCGGCTCTGAACAATGCATCAGGCGCCAGTTCGCTATCAGGATAATTCCCCGCGAGGTCCCCAAATGTCTCGGCAGCACCTTCGAACCGCGTCAGGTTGAACAACGCGTAACCCATGTAGTACATACCGTACGGTCGATTTGGATGTCGAGGGAATCCGTCAAGATACGTGGTGAACACGTCCACCGTCTGCACGAGGTCATCTTTTTCAAACAGCACCTGACCTAGGGCGAAGTTGATGTCGGCCGAATAGTAGGAATTCGGATACCTTCTAATTGCCTCTTTGTAGGTAGCAATCAGCGAATTTGTGTCGTTCCGTTGACTGAAGGTATCCCCAAGAAGGAAATATGCTTTCTCTTTCAGGAAGTACGGCTGTTCGGTCTTCTCATCCAGGAAATCCATTGCAATGACTTCCCGGCAGATCTCCTCCACCTTAGCGAAGTCTTCCAAGCTGTAGTAAAGCTCAGAAAGCACGATCATGTTTTCGACACGTTCGCGAGGATCGACTGAACTTGCGACCAGAGCAGTATAATCCTCGATAGCTTCCTTTTCCCGACCCAATTCGAGGTTGGCCAGTCCGATCATGCGACGCGCAGAGGTCGCCAAGTCCTCATTTTCACTTTCCAGCAGTGGTTCGAGATCCGCTACTGCTTCTGCATACCGCTTCAGCTTCAACAAGCTCACACCGCGGCCATAAACTGCCCCGCTCCTGACTTCATCCTCATCCGTGGTGGCAGCGGCTTGTGCGAGCGCATCGACGGCTTGCTCAAAATCCTCAATCTCGATCAACGTGCGACCCTTCATGTAATGGAAACGCGCGCGTTCTCGAGGATCGGTGGTATTATTGAGACCCTTGTCCAGCGAGGCGAGGGAACCCTGATAATCCTGGGCTTCGGAAAGTAGCCGGCTGGCTTCCAGCATCGCCTTGGGCAGCAATCCAGAGGCGGCATCAATCTCTTGGAAGATCCCGATAGCGGTGTCGACTCGGCCCAGATCTCGATGACAGAGAGCCTCCTCGAACTTGGCGGCATGACGCTCGGGAGCGTCGGGGAAATCTGCAAGGATTTTTTCGTATGCTGATAGCGCACCCTCGAAATCACCGCCCTGGTAAAGGATGCGCGCTTTCTGCAACAGCGAACTGCGCACGTAATCAGGCACCATATTTTCGCCGACGATCAGAGTATAGATCTTGAGTGCTTCTTCGGTGCCACCTTCAACTTCCATCAAACCCATCATCTGAAAGCACAGGGCGACATTGAATTTGGTTGCCGCCAGTGCCAGCTCACTTTCCGGGTAGTTGGATTCAATATCCCGGTAGCCTGCAATCGCTAGATCATACTCGATTTTGCCGCTGTCTACCCGAGAGGCCTCCCGGTGTCGATCGGCAATCTCGAAATGGGCACGGGCAACTTTATACTGTGCCCAAGACGCGGAAAGCCCGGCCGCAGAGGCAACGTCCGCGTAAGCATCCAGATAAAGTTCGTATTCGGCGATGGCGTTGGGAAAGTCTTCTGTCTTGTAATAATGCTCGGCGAGTAACGACTGCATACCAGCTTGAAAATACCGATTGTTGCTGCTGTCGATGGCGCGTTGATAAGTGGCCACTGCCCCGTCGAAGTCACCGTTTTGATAATACATGTCAGCGAGGCGGATATAAGCCTCGGACACGAGTCGTTGCTCCTGAGAAAAAGCGATGATAACCTTCTCGAACGCCTCGAGGGCTTCGTTGATCTTACCAAGCTTGGAATAACTGTCGCCAATCTTGATCTGTGCCTTGGCAGCGAGCTCAAGCGCCGTTTCATCTACCAAACCGGCTAGCTTCTCACGGCGCATGCGCAACAGGTCCCGCTCGCTCATCTGCTCAATACCCTGACGGTCGACGACGTCACGGTACCACGGAATCGCCTCCTCGTACTTCTCCTGTTTGTAATAAGCTTCGGCTATCTGAAAAAGACTACGATCAGCTTGAAAGCCCTGCGGAAAGTGGCGGATAAGCCGCTGATAAACTTCGATACACTCAGGATATCGCTCGTTGTCGAAGTCCGCCCATCCCACGTTGTAGAGGACATTCACCAGCCAAGGGCTGTTGGGATATCTATCCTGGAAGATCTGCCCTTCTTTGGCTACCCCATCGAAATCTTCGCTCTCGTACAGCGTTGTGACCAACCGGTTGCGAGCCAATGCCTTGAGTTTCGCCGTTGCGGAAGTAGCTTCCGAACGCCGAAAAAACTCGGCTGCTTTCTCAAAATCCTCTTTGGCTGCGACAGCAAGCTCTTCCTTCAGCTTGGGTTCACGCGCACGCCTTGATTTAAACTGGGTCTCTTCACCCTGCTTGTAATAGGAGTTGCCTGTCTGGTAAAGGGCTATCTCTTTGATCGGCGCTTGAATCTCGCCAATCTCTTCCGTGATTTCGTCGGTAGAGAGCAACGAGCTTTCAATGGAGTTGATCTCCTCGAACGTCTCGATAGCTTGCTCGTAGTCCTCAGAAGCATAGAACTTTTGCCCCTGCTTAAAAGACGCACGGATCTCCTCGGGAGTCGGCACCATTCGGGAGCCCAGAATGAGGCCGGTAAGGGTCGCAATGATTAGAATTGTAGCCATTTCCCCTGCACTCGATAGGTTAGCTTACAGCACCGGTTCCAAGCCAACGATGATGTTGACGAAAAATTCTTCAAAATTGATGTCTTGCACGTTTCGCGCCCGGTTTTCCATATCCCTCTGGCTTATGCGATAACCGGCGGTCAGGACTTGGTCATAACCCGCGTACTCAAAACGATTGATCAGCATGAACAAAACGTCTTTGGTGTCGTAACTCTGGTTTTCATCAATACGATTATTGTATCGGGCCGGCAAACCAGGGAAGCCCTGGATACCGACGCGGAGCCAACTGTTGTCGGTGAATTGGTACCTACCAACAACCATCGGGTATGAGAAGATCTCGTCAACCTGGTGGACATTTGACTTGTCGTCCGATCGCTTGCGAAACATAAATTTGTATCGCGGCGCAATCTGAAAGCCACCCAAGTTCCAATTGTAGTCCGCCCGCACAACCGACGTCCACTTGTTGATACGATTTGAGGGTTGTTCTGTCATACTTTGTTGGTCGTTGAATTCGTATTGCAGATTGGCATCTGCAAAGAAGTTGTCGATGCCGACATACGAGAATTCGACAAATGCGGTGTTCACCAGACTGTTGCGCATTAACAGTCGGTCTTCGGTGAAGACAGATATTGTGCTGCGCGGCGTAAAAATATCGAAGTTCGTGATATCGCCGTACCGCGAAACGTCGTCGGGAATGTCGTCCCTGACACGCTTAAGAAAATCGACAATGCGCAGCTGGCCGATCGCCGGGTATTTGTGAATGTACTCACCTTTGATGTAGTTAACTTTGCTGTGCATGCCACCGCGAATCGCCGACATATCATAGCGTCCAACGTTCAACTCCAGCTTACTCTGCGGCCGCAGCCGCACAAAAAAATGGTAACCCTTGCGATTTAGATCATAGGGATAATCTGGCTTTGCGTCGTTTTCGCGATAATCGATGACCCCGTTATTGTTCAAATCTTCGCCATACTCGAAATCGTCAGGATCAACGTCGTACAACAAAAACGGCTCGAAATAATCGGGAACACTATTGAAGTTTCTATTGGTATCTGGAGTGCCGTCCAAGTCCTTGTCTAAGCCGGGGAAAACGCCATTCTGATCTCTGAAGCTTCGTAAGAAGAAGTCATCCGGAAACGGATCCTTATCGTCATTGTCATCTACCGTATTAAGATCCAACGTGAAATTGAGACCATCCTTAGAAGTGCCGAGATCACCGGCATATGGCCCAGGCGGATCAGTGTAGCGCGACAAAGAGCGGTCATTAGATGACAGCGTGGTGGTGTACTCCGGTTCTAGGCGGAACCACTCGCCACCAAAGGAAGCGTTCTCTGACAATTCTCGTTCGGCATTGATGAGCCAAGCACTACCGCCTCGGTCGTGGCGGTCACCAGTAGGACAATCATCGCAAAGCGGCTTTTTTCCTGGGTATTGCAGATAATTGAAACTGTGCGCCCACTCGCTCTTGAATTGGAAGCCTTTTACAGCCGTCTTTAGCTCGAGTCCGGTGATGGTCACGCCAGTTTGGCGACCGTAGTTGAAACGCACCCTGCGAATGTCGCTGCCAGGCGAACTCCTGCCATTGGATCCGGCCACCGCATTGAAATAGGTGGACTCGTTGCGGGCAGTAGGATCGTCTCGACGCGCATCTGGATTCAATGCGTAAATCTCGGCCACGCTGATTTCGTAGTTTCCGCTCATCAGCGCCTCAAAAGAAGCAGACTCGATGTCGTTTTCCTCTTGCGGGACCGGGAACCAGTAGAGCACATAGCGCTTACCGTCGGCTTTGAAGAACTCGGGAAACGGAGGATCGTACGTATCAATGGTGTTTACGCCATTCCGGGCCTGAATCGCTTCGATGTAAGGTGGGATGGAGCCCGGACCGCGCGGGAAAAGCCGATCGCGATTAGGGAAATCAAGGTCGAAGACATCCTGATGATGGAGCGTCACAAATGGCTGCAGATCATCCCGACGTTCACCGTTGAGCATCATGTACATATCGTACACGCGGGCCCCTTCGCCGTCGCGTTCTGAGCTGTCATCTATCCGAACGACCAAATAGTCGATGACATTGTTTACCTTCGGCAGTCTACCTTTCATGCCGTTCCATTTGGGACGGGCCGAGGCATCAATGCGAAACATGTTTACATAGGAAGCAGCCGCCTCTACAGAGCTGAATTTCCCGCGCCAGTGGCCACCCAACAGGTACACGGCGTTGGCGGTCGTTCCCAGTGCAGCGACGTCCGCCTGCCGGAACAGGGGACGGTCCATACGGGAGCTTACCACCGTGAAAGCCTGCGTCTCGTTGGCCAGATCCCAACGGATTCCGTTCAAAGCTGCCAGATCGAGATATAACGGCGAAAAATGAGTACGGATGCGATCTCCGATAATAAACCGCGTATGCCAAGCATTGTAGCTGTCGTCGGCGACCATCAGCCGGTTGACGTAGCTATCGTAGTTTGCCGGTTTCAAGTGGTTACTGCCCTCGAAAAAGGCGCTTACGGGATTTTTCTCTAACCGGCGGGTCTCCTGCATGCGGTAGACCTCAACGCCATTTACAAGGAACTGGCCGAATTCATCGTAGACCGGGTTCGCCGTACGAGTGAGAACGTTCCTTGGCCACGGCCGGTATCCCTCTATACCGTAGTTGTCGTAGGTCAACAACCCAGGTCGGTACAATAAGAGACGCGAACCGGTCGTATGAGGATCAACGAGTTTGGGCGCACCCTCACCCCAGGCGGCAAGCGCCAGGCCAAGAAGCGAACCGATCGCGATTATAGTAGAGCTCAACATGGGTTCAGTTCGTCCTTACTTGGAGAAAGAATTCCGAGGTTTCAACCTTGCCGAGAGACTTCGAGCCAATGTTATCGATGAACGATTTACGGAAGCCCAAGTTCATACTGACTTCGTA